>NZ_CP017076.1:0-315833 GCF_001742225.1 Novosphingobium resinovorum
GGCATACAGGGTCTCCTTCTTACCCATTATGCCCGCTCACACACGGAATTCCTGACAGTCCCGGCTTCTGCGTCGCGGCACTGGAAGAGGCGCTGGCCCTGTTCGGCAAGCCGGAAATCTTCAACACCGATCAAGGTAGCCAGTTCACCAGCTTCGCCTTCACCAGCGTGCTACGCGAGGCCGAAGTCCGCATCAGCATGGACGGTCGGGGACGGTGGATGGACAACGTCTTCATCGAGCGCCTCTGGCGATCCCTGAAGTACGAGTGTGCCTATCTCCATGCCTTCGAAACCGGATCTGGTCTTGCCCGGTGGATTACCTTTTACAACACCTTGAGGCCGCACTCGGGTCTGGCCGGACAAACCCCGGCAGAGGCCTATGGGCGGATCGCGCAATCAGATGATGGGGGGCATGCCCCCATCATCTCATAACCAAAATGGCGGCATGAACGACAAATGGGATTAGCTTAACTCCGCCGCCAAACTGTCCAAGAAGGCGGGACCACGTCACTTTGGGTGGGCACGGGTTCTTGATAAAGCGCAAAGCGCTCTCGTCGGTATAAGCTTCTGCTTCGGCCCGGTACGGCTCAAGACTGGATAACAAGCTCACGAACTGCTCGTGCGTCATTTTGAAGGTGCCACTTTGCCCTTCGGGGTAAGGCTCGCTGATATGATAATTGCCGAGGCCCGTGGAGGCTATGGTCACATCCTCAGATTGCCAGCCTGATTGCCTGATCTCGATTTTCTCAATTTCAGGACGATCGGCTTTGCCGCAAGCAACGACGAATAAGATGACGATCGATGCAACGAACAAGCGCATTCTGAACTCTGTCACAATGGGCCAGTGTCTGCAAAGCGGCGCGGGCGGCCTGACCGAAATCCATATCAAAGATCGCCGCTCAGAGTAGGAGAATGGCGAATACTGTTACTTAGAGGCGGTCCCCACAATGTGAGGTGCGAGTTCGAATCTCATCGCTGGCCTTGGCTGTAATGGCACGGTTGTATGACCCCGATAATGCCTGGAGCCATCTTACGTCTCAGCAGTCGCGCTCGTTGGCGTCCTCCCGATCGAAGGTCCACCCCGGAGGCCAGGTGCGGCGTAGGCGGCGAATGTGTTCGAGAGCGGCGGCGCGGCTGGCGGCGCGGTCAGGCCTTACGTCTACAACCACTTCAACGCTGCATGGGCCTGGGCGATGAACAGCCCCTATCCGTGGTGGAAGCAGATCGCTTCGCAGGCGGGCGGCACGCGCAACGGCATGGTCGTGTCATGGCCCGCACGCATCCGCGACGGCGGCACCTTCCGCAGCCAGTACGCCCATGTCAGCGACGTCGCGCCGACGATCCTTGAGGCGGCAGGCGTCAAGGCGCCCGAAACCGTGCAGGGCGTGAAGCAGCAGCCGATCGACGGCATCAGCCTTGCCTACAGCTTCGCGGCGCCCAAGGCCCCTTCCGCGCGGCGCACGCAAGTCTACGAGATGATGGAGAACTTCGGCATCTACCACGATGGCTGGATGGCGGGCACCTTGCCCAAGCGCATGGCGTGGGAAGTGGGCGTGGGCGAGGACCGCAAGCTTGGCGTCGGCCCGGAGAACCGCAAGTGGACCCTGTTCAATCTCGACAAGGACTTCACCACCGCCAACGACCTTGCAGCGAAGAACCCGGCGAAGCTCAAGGAACTGCAGGATCTGTTCTGGAAGGAGGCGGCGGCGAACAACATCCTGCCGATCCACGACTACAGCCAGGGTGCAGAGGGCCGTCCGACGCTTGGCGGCAACCGCACCGAGTTCACCTATCTCGCCCCGCTCAGCCATCTGAACGAGGACGCCGCGCCGCACACCATCGGCAAATCCTTCACGATCGACGCCGACGTGGATCTGCCCGCAGGAGCGCAAGGCGTGCTGGTGACGCAGGGCGGGCGCTTCGGCGGCTATGCCTTCTACCTGAAGGACGGGGTGCCGGTGTTCCACTACAATGCGGTGGGGACGGACCAGTTCACCATCCGCGCGGCGCAGCCGGTTGCGGCAGGTCACCATAGCCTGACTGCGGCTTTCCAAGCGGACAAGCAGGAGCTGGGCTCGGGCGGCACGCTGACGATCAGCATCGATGGTAAGCCGGTCGGCAGCGGGCGGATCGGGCGTACGATCCGGGGGCTGGATGTCTCATACCGAGGGGTTCGACGTCGGCATGGACACCATCACCCCGGTAAACTGCGACTACACGATCGCGAGCAGCCGGTTCTCGGGGACGCTTCGCAAACTCGAGTTCAAGCTGAAGTAACTTTTATATGTGGGGCGATACCGCATTCGAAGCGCCGTTCCGCACTTTGGGCAAGATCGATCAGGGGCCGTACTTCGCGGTCAAGATGGAAGCTGGCGGGCTGGGCACTGCAGGCGGTCGCAAGACCAACGCCGAAGCTCAGGTTATCGGCTGGAGCGGCAACCCGATCCCCGGTCTTTACGCTACGGGCAACGCGATGGCGGCGGTGCTGGGCGACGTCTACGGCGGAGCGGGCGGCACATTAGGGTCAAGCATGACCTTCGGTTACATCGCTGGACGTCATTTGGGAGAGCATATTTCCAATCACTGAGATATCCAGCGCCGATAAGGGGAAGCAGATTGCTGATGCACTTTGCTGCCCGCGACTTGGCCCCATCTACGGCGAGCCATGGGCACCATGATAAGAAACCGGACTTTCCGAACCTAGTAGCGAAAAATTGGCCGCTGAGCGGCCGGAATGGGTCGGTTCATACGTAGCGATGAAAAGCTATTGCACCTTGTGCATGCGCTGGATCACTGTAAGGGCGGCTTTGCAATTGGTTTCCAACTGTAAAACATGATCGCGCCGGTGCCCCTGACGGGGCTCAATCGGGAATGCGGTGCGGGGGCTTGCCCCCAAATCCGCGGCTGTCCCTGCAACTGTAAGCGGGTAGCGCGATGCACTGGCCCTTTCGAAAGGGCAGCCACTGGGCTGCAAAGTCCGGGAAGGCGTGCATCAAGCCGTGACCCGCGAGCCAGGAGACCTGCCGGCGCACTGGTCGCTCTTGCCTTGGTCCAGGGGATGGTCACGGCACGGTTGTTCTTCCGTCTGGGCGACGAAGCTGTGCGGCTGGGGCTGCACGTGCGCGTGTCGCCGGGTGCCTGTTGCGCCCGCCCGTCGGCCCGCGTCGGTCGGCTGTCGTCGGCAAGCCCTATCCTCGTTTCGGTCCGGTGCACGGGGTGGGATGGCTGTGAGGGCGCAGGGAGAGGGAGTGATAAGGGGTTGGTGCCCCGATGCCTGGCATCCGATGGCGGCGGGCGATGGGCTGCTGATGCGGGTCAAGCCGCACCTTGGCCGGATGAGCGCTACGCAAGCGGTGGCCTTGTGCGAGGCGGCGCTGACGCATGGCAGCGGCCTGATAGACCTGACACGACGCGCCAACCTGCAGATCCGCGGTGTGAGCGAGGCGCAGTGGCCCGCTCTGCTGGAGTGCCTGTGTACATTGAGCCTTGTCGATCGCGATGGTGAGCGGGAGGGCCGCCGGAACATCCTCGTCGCTCCGGAATGGCAGGCGGGCGACGACACCGTGCGAATTGCGAATGAACTGCGTGACCGGCTGACGGAGTTCCCACAGTTGCCCGGCAAAGTCGGTTTCGTCATCGACGCCGGAGAAGTTTCGGCGGTGGCCTGCGAAGCGGGCGATTTTCGTGTAGAGCGCGGCTGCGATGGCACCTTGGTACTGCGTGCTGATGGACGTGCCGAAGGTGTGCGCCTCACTATTGGGAGAGAGGTCGATGCCCTGCTGGCGCTCGCCCGATGGTTCGTCGACAGCGGAGGCGTTCAGGCCAAGCGGATGGTCCGGCACGGCGCTCCTTTGCCTGTTTGGGCCATGGGCGATACGCGGCCAGCCTCTTCTCCCGCGTCGCTTGCACCGGGTGAGGGCCGCGGACACGTTGCTTATGGCCTGCCATTCGGTCGCATTGAAGCCCGGACTTTGCTGGCCCTGATGCAGCGCTTAGGCGTTACCGGGCTGCGCCTGACGCCTTGGCGAGTGCTCCTTGTCGAAGGTGCATCCTTGCTCGACGTTCCCGGCCTTTTGACTGACCCTGCCGACCCGTTGCTGCGCGTCGATGCCTGCCCCGGAGCGCCCACATGCCCACAAGCCAGCGTGGAGACGCGCGATCTGGCGCGCCAGCTCGCGCCGGTCGTGCGGGGGCGTCTGCATGTCTCCGGCTGCGCGAAGGGCTGCGCCAGTCCGCTGCCTGCCGATGTGACGGTGACGGGCCGCAGCGGGCGCTACGATCTTGCTTTCGGTGCCCGTGCCGATGCCGAACCGCTGTACCGAGGGCTGGACAGCGCCGAAATTCTCGCCCGCCTTGGAGCTTCCTGATGCCGCATGTCTACGAGAAGGACGGCGCCGCGATCTATCGCCAGTCCTTCGCCATCATCCGTGCCGAGGCCGATCTCGCGCGCTTCGATGCCGAGGAAGAGCCTGTCGCGGTACGGATGATTCATGCGGCAGGCATGGTGGGGCTCGAGGCGTATATCCGTTTTTCGGACGGTTTCGCCTTGGCTGCGCGCAAGGCGCTGGTCGCAGGCGCGCCGATCTTGTGCGATGCGCGCATGGTGTCCGAAGGCGTGACCAGAGCGCGTCTGCCTGCCGACAACCGGGTGATCTGCACACTGGCGAACCCCGAAGTGCCGGAAATGGCGCGCGTCATGGGCAATACGCGCTCTGCCGCCGCGCTGGAATTGTGGCGGCCGCATCTGGCAGGCGCAGTGGTGGCCATCGGCAATGCGCCTACGGCATTGTTTCACTTGCTCAACATGCTGCAGGACCCAGCTTGCCCACGCCCGGCGGCGATCATCGGCTGTCCGGTGGGCTTTGTGGGGGCTGCCGAATCCAAGGACGCCTTGTGGGCGGAGGCACCTGTTCCCTGCTGCATCGTCGCAGGTCGCCTTGGTGGCAGCGCTATCACCGTCGCCGCAGTCAACGCCCTTGCGAGCCGCGCCGAATGAGCGGGTCAGAGAAGTACGGGACGGTTCACGGCGTCGGCCTTGGTCCCGGCGCGGAAGACCTCATGAGCGTGCGCGCGGATCGATTGGTGCGCGGCACCCGGCAGATCGCCTATTTCCGCAAGAAGGGCCGCTCCGGCCACGCTCGCCGCATTGCGCAGGGTCTGCTGCGCGCCGACGCGGTCGAGATCGCCATGGAATACCCGGTCACCACCGAGATCCCACTGGCCGATCCGCGCTACAACGCCTGCCTTTCGGACTTCTATGCCGAATGCACCGACCGGCTGCTGGCGGCGACCCGCAGCGGAGAAGACGTAGTGGTGCTGTGCGAAGGCGATCCGTTCTTCTACGGATCGTTCATGCACCTTCACAGCCGCCTGTCGGGCCAGATTCCGGTGGAGGTAGTTCCCGGAATCACCGGCATGGCGGGCGCATGGAACGCCACGGGCGTGCCGATCACCTGGGGCGATGATGTGCTGACGGTGGCGATGGCGACGCTGCCCGAAGAGGAACTGGTGCGGCGCATCCGTGATACCGATGCCCTTGTCGTCATGAAGATCGGCCGCAATTTGCCCAAGCTGCGCCGTGCAGTAGCCGCAGCCGGGCGCGAGCAGGCCGCATGGCTCGTCGAACACGCCGCAATGCCGGGGCAGAGCGTAACGCGACTGGTCGATGCGCAAGAGGTCGCGCCTTATTTCTCGATCCTGCTGATCCACGGACAGGGGCGGCGTCCATGACAAGGGCTGTCGAGCGAGGATGGGTTGTGGTCGTCGGGTTAGGGCCGGGCAACGAGGCTTTGGTGACGCCCGAAGTGACCGCAGTTCTGGCCGATGCGACTGACGTGGTCGGCTACATTCCCTATGTTGCGCGAGTGGCCCCGCGTCCGGGGTTGACGCTGCATCCTTCCGACAACCGCGTGGAACTGGACCGGGCAGCGTTTGCGCTCGATCTTGCAGCGCGGGGGCGCAGGGTTGTCGTTGTGTCCTCCGGCGATCCGGGGGTTTTCGCCATGGCCTCTGCGCTGTTCGAGGCACTGGAAGCGGGGCCGCAATTGTGGCTTGACCTCGACATCCGCGTGCTGCCGGGGATTACCGCCATGCTCGCCGCTGCCGCGCGGGCCGGTGCGCCGCTGGGGCATGATTTCTGCGCGATCAACCTCTCCGACAACCTCAAGCCGTGGAGCGTGATCGAGCGACGCCTGAGATTAGCGGCGGAAGCGGACTTTGCCATGGCGTTCTACAATCCGCGATCGCGGGCAAGGCCGGAGGGCTTCGCAAGAGTTCTGGAAGTGCTGCGCGACGCCTGCGGCCACGAACGCCTCATCCTGTTCGCCCACGCAGTGTCTACGCCGGAGGAAACGCTGCGGATCGTCCCACTGGGGCAAGCCAGCGCGGATATGGCCGACATGCGCACCGTGGTGATCGTCGGGTCGAGCCGCACGCGATTGATTGAACGACCGGGGCCGCCGATTCTCTACACGCCGCGATCGGTTCCGGACGATGGCGTATGACCGATCCAGTCGAGCACCTCTCCTGGGCGGAGGAACTCGGTGCGGGCGGGCAGCTTCGGCCGCTCGATCATCAGCACCGACAAGCCGAGATTGCGTGCGGCAACCAGCTTGGCCTCAGCGCCGCTGCCACCCGCGTTCTTGCAGACCACAAGGTCGATCGCATGGTCGCGCAGAAGGCGGGTGTCATTATCGACGGTAAACGGCCCGCAATCGACGACGAGGGTATGATGGGGCAGGGCAGGGGGCTGGCTTGGCGTATCGACGAAACGCAGCAGATAGTGGTGCTCTGGCCGGGCGCCGAAAGCCTCCACATGCATCCGGCCAAGGGCGAGCATAATCCGACGCGGCGGTCCGGAAAGGGCTTCGACGGCGCTGGCAATATCAGGCGTGCTGCTCCACTTGTCCCCCGGTGCCGGCTGCCAAACCGGACGGGTGAGCGCGGCATGAGGAACTCCCGCAAGACGCGCCGCCTTCAGAGCATGCACGCTCATTGTCGCGGCGAAAGGGTGAGTGGCGTCCACCAGATGTGTCACGCGATGATCGCGCAAGTATGCGGCCAGCCCGGCCACGCCCCCAAAGCCCCCGATGCGCGTTGGTACGGGCTGGGCGCGCGGGTTCTCCGTGCGTCCGGCATAGCTCAGCATGGCAGTAATGCCATGCTCGGCCAGCAGGCGGGCGAGGGCGCTTGCTTCGGTGGTGCCGCCCAGCAGCAGGATATTCGGCATGGCTGACACAAGCGCTTCCCCCTGGTTGACCATCGTGGGCATCGGCGAGGATGCGGTGGACGGACTGAGCGCGGCAAGCCGCAAGGCGTTGGAGCAGGCGGAACTGGTTATGGGCGCGGCCCGCCACCTTGCCCTGCTGTCGGGGCTTAGTGCGCCAAGCCGACAATGGCCAGTGCCCTTCAGCGATGGCTTGCCGCTTCTGATGGCAGAGCGCGGGCGCAAGGTGGTGGCGCTTGTTTCCGGCGATCCGTTCTGGTTCGGCGCAGGGAGCAGCCTGACGCGCGATCTCGATCCGGGCGAATGGATCGCGCATCCGGCTCCCTCGACTTTCGGACTGGCGGCGGCGCGGTTGGGCTGGGCGTTGCAGGACTGCGCCTGCCTTGGCCTCCATGCCGCGCCGGTGCAGCGGCTGCGTCCTCACCTTGCGACGGGGCGTCGCCTCTTGGTGCTGGTGCGCGATGGTGGCGCAGTGGCAAAGCTGGCCGGCTATCTGGTCGAACGTGGTTTTGGTGCCTCCACGCTTCATGTGCTGGAAGCGCTGGGTGGTCCGCGCGAGCGTGTGCGCAGTGTCGTCGCGCAGGCGCAGCATTTCGATGACATCCAGCATCCGGTGGCGGTAGGCATCGCCGTCGCCGGAGCAGGATGCGCCTTACCGGTGAGCAGTGGGTTGCCCGATGATCTCTTCGATCATGACGGCCAGATCACCAAGAGTCCGTTACGGGCGCTGACGTTGAGTGCATTGGCACCTCGCCCCGGCGAGCACTTGTGGGACATCGGGGCAGGGTCCGGTTCTGTTTCCATTGAATGGCTTCTGGCGCACCCGGCCAACACGGCCTGCGCCGTCGAGGCAGACAGCATGCGGGCCGAGCGTGCGAAGGCGAATGCTCTGGCTTTGGGCGTGGATCGTCTGGAACTCGTCATTGGCCGTGCGCCGCAAGTATTGCCGCAAGGACCTTCGCCGGACGCAGTTTTCGTTGGCGGGGGCTTGTCGGATACGTTGCTCGAAATCTTATGGCAACGCCTTCCTACTGGCACAAGGCTGGTTGCCAATGCTGTCACGCTGGAGTCCGAAGCCTTGCTCGCCCACTGGCATGGAGAGCGAGGCGGCAGTCTTCTGCGCATAGAACTGGCAGATGCCGCGCCGCTGGGTTCCCGCCGAGGCTGGCGGTCCCGCTATCCGGTTGTTCAGTGGAGCGTGGCGCTGTGATCGTCGCAGGGTTCGGCTTTCGTTTAGAGGCCGATGTCTTCTCGCTGATATCGGCCTATCAGCAGGCGCGCGAAGGCGTTCCGCCGGTCACGCATATCGCTACCGTGGCCGACAAGGCGCAGGCTCTTGCCGAATTGGCCAACCTGCTGGACTTGCCGGTAATCGCCGTACCGCCTGAACGACTGGCCCAAGTCCACACCCTGACCGTTTCCACTGCCGCACAGGCCGCAAGGGGCGTGGGAAGCGTCGCCGAAGCCAGCGCGCTTGCCGCTTTCGAAGGCGCCGCCGCGGCTTTGGCAGGCCCCCGCCACATCTCACGCGACCGCATGGCGACATGCGCCATAGCTATGGGAGTTTCCGAATGACCGTTCATTTCATCGGCGCCGGTCCCGGCGCGCCTGACCTTCTGACACTGCGCGGCAGGGACCTGATCGCGGCCAGCCCAATCTGCCTCTACGCGGGGTCGCTGGTGCCTGCGCAAGTGCTGGAGCATTGCCCGCCGGGCGCGCGCATCGTCAACACCGCGCCAATGGACCTCGATGCCATCATCGCCGAGATCGCCGAGGCTCATGCGGCGGGACACGATGTTGCGCGGCTGCATTCGGGGGACTTGTCCGTGTGGTCGGCGATGGGGGAGCAACTGCGCCGCCTGCGCGCGCTGGACATTCCCTTTACCGTCACACCGGGAGTACCGGCCTTCGCCGCTGCGGCCGCCGCACTCGAAGCGGAGCTTACGCTTCCTGCACTGGCGCAATCGCTCGTCCTGACCCGGACCCCTGGCCGTGCGAGCACGATGCCGCCCACCGAAAACCTTACCAACTTCGCTGCGACAGGTGCCACGCTGGCGATCCATCTGTCGGTCCACAATCTTGAGCGGGTCGTGGCCGATCTTGCGCCGGTCTATGGCGCCGATTGCCCTGTCGCGGTCGTGTGGCGGGCAAGCTGGCCAGACCAGCGGATCGTGCGCGCAACGCTGAAAACGATCGAGGCCGCCGTCGCCGGAAGCATGGAGCGGACCGCGCTGATCCTCGTCGGGCGCGTACTGGCGGCGGAGGACTTCGGCGAAAGCAGCCTCTACGCCAAGGATTACGACCGCCGCTTTCGGCCGCAGCATGCCGGGTCGCGCTATGCCGGTTCCGTCGAGTGATCCGGCTTGATCTCATCGGCATCGGCACCGGCAATCCCGAGCACCTGACCGTTCAGGCGATCCGCACCATGAACGGGGCGGACCTGATCCTGCTGCCACGCAAGGGTAGCGAGAAATCCGGCCTGCTCGATGTGCGGCGCACCATTTGCGATGCCGTACTGACCCAACCGGTGCGCGTGGTGGAATTCGACCTCCCGACCCGCGATGCCGGGGGTGAATACATCAATGCCGTGCAGTCGTGGCATAACGCCATCGCCGCAGCCTGGGCAAAGCAGATGGCGCTGCATCTGCCTGAAGGCGGCAGGTTGGCCTTGCTGGTCTGGGGGGATCCCTCGCTTTACGACAGCACCCTGCGCATCGCGGGGCGGCTTATCGGTGGCGGCATGGCGATTGACATTCGCGTGGTGCCGGGCATCTCCAGCCTTCATGCGCTGACGGCGGCGCACGCCATTCCGCTGAACCAGCTGGCCGAAGCTGTAACGATAACGACTGGCCGGCTGCTACGCGCGCACGGATGGCCGGGCGATGCCACGTCCATCGTCGTCATGCTGGACGAAGGCGGGGCGTTCCAGACGCTGGATGGCTCGGAGTTCGAGATATGGTGGGGTGCTTGTCTCGGGATGGAGCATGAGGCGTTAATATCGGGGCGGCTGGCGCAGATCGGTGATGACATCATGCAGCGGCGATCCGCACTACGCCAGGAACATGGCTGGATCATGGACATCTATCTTCTGCGCAAAATTGCCTGAGGCCTGCATTGGCGTCGGTTTCAACCGTTCACGCAACGCAAGAGTAGCCGTATCAAATCCAGCAATTCTTGCCCGTCGCTCAACACCGGTCGGTCGCCATCTCGCCAACCTGGGTATCCAGAGAGGGTAAGCGGACCGACTGTATCTGGGTGGGGGAAACTGGCTGTTGTACGGCAACAATGGGTCGCTAGAGAAAGGGCGGGGTCCGCACTATGCGATGATCTCACGCCCTTTGAGCGTAGTGCGATGCATGACGCGGCCTGCCGCCTCCGTGTAGGGATGGGATCGGTGGAGAAGGCCTGGGTTGTTGAAGATCACGAGGTCGCCCTTTTGCCAGCGGTGGCGATAGGTGAACGGGGCGGAGGTGGCCCAGTCGAGCAGGTCGTCGAGGAACGCCCGACCTGCATCCCGATCCATCCCCACCATGGTGTCGGCAGTGGAGCCGATCAGGAGTGAAGTGCGACCGTCCTTCTGGTGCCAGACAAGCGGATGTTCGGTTGGCGGGAAGATGCTGTCCCAACGGGCATAATCCGCATCGCTGGGCTGCGCGTACATGAGGCGGCCGACGGCCGCGAGGCAATGGACGACGCGCTTGCCTTCCAACTCGCGCCTGCGCTCCTGCGGCATGGCATCCCATGCGGCGAAGAGATTGGCGAATTCGGTGTCACCGCCCGCGGCTGGCGGGCTTTCACATTTCAGCAGCGTGGCCTTGCCCGGCGTGTCGTACACTGTGCCGTCCATGTGCCAATAATCATTGCCTTTCACATAATCGAGCTGCGTCGTGTCGTCCTTATCGAGGGCGATGCGATATATGCCCTTGTCGCTGGCGGCGGAACTGTCCGCAGTGACGGACAGGTCATGCTGGTCGCCCATCGCGGCAGTAAAAGCGGCAAAGGTCTCGTCGCTCATATGAATCTGCGGGAAGACCAGCACATTATAGCGGTTGAGCGCCTCCAGCACTTTCTCGGACACGCCGGGCGCCAGCACATCTTCAGCGCGGACGTGGACGAAGGCGCCAAGGCCGGAGGTGATTGGTTCGATGGCGAAAGACATGTTTTTCGCTTACCTTTATAACCAAGCTTTGATCTGCTATTGAACACGTGTTTAGTAGTGATCAACGATCTGTCAACGGGGTAGAGTGAGCGAGAAGAAACGCATAAGGCGCGAGCCCGCCGAGACGAGGACGCTGATCCTTGACGCCACTGAGGCGTTGATGCGGACAGAGGGTTACGCCGCCGTCAGTACGCGGCGCGTTGCAAAAGAGGCGGGGCTAACAGCATCGCTCGTCCATTATTATTATCCGGAAACGGATAATCTGTTCGTGGACCTGCACCGCCGCATGACGGAACGGCAGGTGGCGGAGCTGGGCCAGATACTGGGCTGCGGCGATCCGGTGACGGCATTGTGGGAATATCAGGCGGGTTGGGCACAGTCCGCGCTGGGCGTGGAGTTCATCGCGCTTGCCAATCACCGCAAGACGATCAAGCCGCTGATCGCAGTTCGCACCGAGGAAGCGCGCGACGTGCAGGCGGCGGCGTTGGCGGGTGCGCTGGAGCGCGCGGGCGTGGACAGCGCTGTGCTGCCGCCAGAGGCGCTGGCGATGATGCTGGTCGGTATCGCGCGCACATTGGCGAATGAGGAGCGTGTCGGCATCACCCGAGGCCACGCCGAGGTGCGAGGCTTCGTGGACTGGCTGCTGGCGTGGTTGCGGGATGGGAACTCGCTCACCTGAGGCGGCGGCAGATGGGGCGGATGTGCAGCATACCTTATCAAAAATTAGCCTGCCTTCGCCATGCTAGGTGGCATCGTTTCACTGAGCAGGGCAAGCGCACCTACTGACGTAAAGGCGCGGCGGTCCAGGGGAAAGGCGCTCGAAGTCATGGCTTCGAAAATCCTGTCGCTTGGAAGTATGCAGGCGATGCATGGGGATGCGGGCCAACGTTTCACAATCCCCATGCCTCGTTCATATCTTGGTTAGGGTATCAGCACGGTGTCGACCACGTGGATTACACCGTTCGACTGCATAACGTTGGCGATGGTGATCTTCGCCTTGCCGCCCTTCGCGTCGGTGAGCCACCAAGCTCCAGCCTTGTCCTTCCAGGCGGTCAGATTCTCGCCTTCGACCGTCTTCAGCATGGCTTTCCCGCCGTGGGCCTTGGCGTTGGCAGCGATGCCGGCGACGGTCATGCGTCCCGCGACGACGTGATAGGTCAGAACTTTCATGAGCATCGCCTTGTTTTCAGGCTTCAGCAGCGAATCCACGGTGCCCTTGGGCAGCTTGGCGAACGCAGCGTTGGTGGGCGCGAAGACGGTGAACGGACCAGAGCCGCCACAAGCAGGTTTTGTTCGATGCTGGCGAACGTCAAGCCGACCACAAAGCTGCCCTTCTGGTTTTCGAACGCGCGAGGCAGGCGCATTCGCAAGCGATCTTCGGCCAGGCTCAGGCAAGGGCGAGTCCGACGGGGCGCGCATTTGCAAATGCCACGCAAGAGGTTGAACTGGCGCAGAGTGCCCGCGAAAAGGCTGCAGCAACCGCGCTCGATGCGTAGGCCCACCATGACGAGGCGGTGACAGCGGCTGAGACGCGCAAAGGCGTGCCTATTTCAGCGCAGGCAAGCGTTCTCGTGCAGCGCTTGCAAGTTGGGGCACCGGTGCCCAGTATGCCGCGCAAGCGAGCATCCGGAACCCGCACATGGCTCAGGAGATGCAACCGCGTTCGAAAACCCACGATGTAACGGGCATAGATATCGATCACGAAGGCGACGTAGACGAACCCCGCCCAGCGTTAGGTCGGAGACCCATAGCATGTCCGGCGCCGGGACATGGAACTGGCGTTTGACTTGGTCAAGCGGGGCACGGTTCCGCCGTGTCGGCAAACGTCGTGAGCACCGGCTTGCCCCTGATCACCCCCCTGCTGACCAATGATTCCCGCCTGCGCGGGGATGACTAGTTCTTATTCGGACAGAATGGAGGGTTAGAAGCCCTTCCCGCCCAGCTTCCACGTCATCTGCAGATAGATCGAGCGGCCGACGCTGTCGAACCAGCTGATGTCATAATAGGGATAGCTGGCGTAGGTATTGTCCTTCACCGGATTGGTATCGAGCACGTTGTTCACTGTCAGCGAGCCGCGCAAGTGGTCGGTGAAGTCGTACTGGACGCTGGTGTTGAACAGGTAGCTCGCCTTGATATAGGCGTCCTCGTCATAGTTGGGCAGCTTGCCCAGCCGCGTTCCCGACACCGTCCAGGTCAGCTGTTCGAGGTTCCAGGTCACGCTTGCGGTCGATTTGTCACGCGGCAGGTAATAGCCGCTGTCGTAGGCCAACTTGTTGATCGAAGCGTCACCCGGATACTGGCGGAAGCTGTGCTTGAACACATGCGTGTGCGAGGCCGAAAGCGAGAACGTGCCGAAGTCAGCAGTCGGCAGGTTGGCGTGGATCGCCACGTCAATGCCGCTGGTCTTCTCGTGCGCGATGTTGATCGGGTTGACCGAGACGGAGTCCAGTTCACCTTCGCTCACCCCGCTGGTGAAACGGTGCACACGGGCAAGCGCATCCTGACAGGTGGGCGAATTGATATCGACCGCGCTGCCAGAATTGGTCTCGCCGATGCGGCAGTCGGCCTCGTCGCGCAGCAACTGGTCGATCGAAAGGTCCTGCACCTGGTTCGACAGCGAGACGCGGAAGTAATCGACCGAAACGTCAAACATGCGATGCGGCTGCCAGACTATGCCGGCATTGATCGACTTGCTGGTCTCGGGCTTGAGATTCCGGTTGCCGTTGCGCTGGGCGACGATGCCCTCGTCCGAATAGGAGCAGTCGCCGATATCCTCGTCGGGCTCCTCGGTGCGGCACAGGTAGTAATCGGTGCCCGAGGGGTGGGTATTGCCCGGACCAGTGAAGACGTAATGCAGGTCGGGCGCGCGGAAGCCGGTGCCATAGGCGGCGCGAAGCAGCAGCGTGGACATCGGGCGGATCTCGACGCCGCCGTTGTAGGTCAGCTTGCCGATGGTGTTGCCCGCAAAGCGGAAACCGTCATAGCGCGCCGCACCCGACAGCTGCAGGAAGGTCGTCACCGGCACGCGGACTTCGCCGCCCAGCGCCCAGTGGCTGCGCGAACCGTGGCCGTCGCTGTCCTTGAGGCCATAATAATAGTCGGTCAGCGCCAGCGGATCGGGGTTGAGATCGTAGCCCTGCTTGCCGCCTTCGGCGACCACCGCGAAACCCACCGGCCCCGCGGGCAGATCGAACAGACTGGTGCTCGTCAGCGTGGCCTGCAGGTTGTCGGTCCAGCTCTTGGGCCGATAGACCGAGTAAGCGGTGATGCTGTCGTATTCCGAGCGGGTCAGCGGGTTGTAGAGACGCGAGGGATCGGCGTCGAAGATCGGATAGCCGCTGTCCTCGTCGGTGCCAATCTGCTCGCCCAAGAACAGCGCGTTCGCCTTCGACGCGATGACCTGCGGGAATTCCACCTTGGCGCGGTATTCGCTGTGGTTGAACGAGACCTCGTAGGACCACTTGTCCGACAGCTTGCCCTTGATGCCCGGCGTCACGCTGAACGTGGTCTGGCGGTTGCGGGTCATGGTGTTAGCAAAACCGCCCGACTCCTCGGGCGTGAACTGGCGATACCAGTCATCGAGGCGATTGTCGTAGGCGTTGTAGAACGTGGTGTCGCTGCTGCCCGAGCTGTTCTGGAAACCCCAGTCCAGCACGTCGGACATCAGCGCCACCTTGCTGATGCCGAACTGCGCGTCGATGAACAGCTCTGCCTTGTCGGACAGTTCATATCCGGCCGAGGCATAGCTGTTGAAGCCCTCGCGCCGCGACAGCACGGTGCCATAGCCGATCGAGGTGTTGCTGCCGCAGAAGTAGCCCGGACCGTAATCCTCAAGATCGTCATCGTAGGCTCCGTAGCGCGGACGCGAGGCGTAATAGGTGGAGCCACCGTTGAGATAGGACAGGCCCGCGCAGGTCGAGGCGCCCGGATCGACGTATTCGTCCGCATCGGGATCGTAGCGCAGGAAAGTACGGCGGGCGAGCGTGCTCGAAGTGGTCGGGTTGTCCGCCGTGCTGTCCTGGATCTTGCGCTGGTAGGCCCACAGCGGACGCTGGAGCATGTATTCAACGCCGCCCACGATGTGGAAGCGGTCAGTCGACCAGCCGCTCGTCACCGAAAGGCGGTGCGACATGCCGCCGCCGTGCTCGGTGCGGCCGTGGCGATAGTCGATGGTGGTGCCGTCCACCTTGTCCTTGAGCTTGAAGTTGATGACGCCCGCGATCGCGTCCGAGCCGTAGATGGCGGACGCGCTGCCGCTCAGCACTTCGACCTGCTCGATCAGGCTGACCGGGATGTTCGAGATGTCGGTGAAGTTGCTGCGGCCCTGGAACGGCAGCGGGAAGTCGGCGATGCGGCGACCGTTGACCAGCACCAGCGTGTGGTTGGGGCCAAGGCCGCGAAGGTCCACCTGCTGCGCGCCGGGGGTGAAGCTGGCGCCGCTGAACGACTGCTGGCTCTGCGTCTCGCCGCCGTTCTGAGTGACGGCGCGCAGGATGTCGGGAACGCTGGCGTAGCCGTTCTGCAGGATCGTCTGCGAATTGATCACCGTGACGGGCGCGGGCCCTTCGCTGGAGACGCGCGGGATGCGCGATCCGGTAACGATGATCGAGCCGCTTTCTTCCGCGGCAGGCTCGGGCGCGGTGCCGAGTTCCTGCGCCATGGCAAGTGCGGGCGAGCACATCGCGGCGATGCTGCAACCCAGCGTCAGAACATGACGGCGACGGCGCGAACCAGAATTCATTGAGCCCCCATGAGCCGGTGGCGGACCCGCCCCCTGCGCGCCCCATTACCCGGCCTTTCGCTTGAGAAACCACATTTTGCGGAAATTCTCAATCAGTTTGACATTTTGTTGCCACATATTGCAGTCTGCTGTGCGCAAAATGTCGCAGGTCCTTCGGGACGCCGATTGTCCCGAAAGGCCTTACGGATGAAGTTCTCCTCGCCCTGCAAGCTCGCCAGTGCTCTCTTCCTCGGTGCCGGAGCCGGTGCCCTGTTCGCCGCCGCGCCTGCGCTCGCCGCGCCTGGATATAAGCGTTACGTGTTGGGCGATGTCGATGCGTCCGCCGCCACGACGCACGAAGGCGGGCTGCTGCTGATGGGCGGCGGCGATCGCAACAACGATGCCATGAAGTGGTTCTTCGGCCATGCGGGCGGCGGCCATATCGTCATCCTGCGCGCCTCGCTGGGCGGCCAGATCGGCGAGGAATTCTACAAGCAGATCGGCGGCATCCGCTCTGCCGAGACCTTCGTATTTACCGACCGCAAGGCCGCCTACGATCCGAAGATTATCGCCGCGCTGCGCCGCGCCGACGGCATCTTCATCGCGGGCGGCGACCAGTCACGCTATGTCCGGTACTGGCGCGGCACCCCCGTGGCAGAGGCGCTGGACGCCCATGTCGCGTCGGGCAAGCCGCTGGGCGGCACCAGCGCGGGCCTCGCGATGCTGGGCGAGAAGCTCTACGGCGCGATGGACGGCGGCAGCATCACCAGCGCCGAGGCCCTGCCCGACCCGCACGGGTCAGCCAACACGATCGAGAGCGATTTCCTCCACCTCGCCGCGCTCAAGGGCGTGATCACCGACACCCATTTCAAGGAGCGCGACCGGCTGGGGCGCCTGTTTGCCTTCCTCGCCAAGGCGCAGGTCGGGCGGGCGCCGGACGATCCGGCGCTGCTCGGCCTCGGCGTCGATGAAAGCGCAGCGATCGCGGTGGAGGCGGACGGCAGCGGGCGCATCTACGCCACCGCGCCCGATGGCGGCGCATGGCTGGTCAACGGGGACGGCCTGCGCGGCACAGCGACCAGCGGGCCACTGCAGGCCCATCGCGTGCGCGTGACCGGAATCGGTGCAGGCTCTGTCGTGCACCTGCCCTCGGGCAAGGTCGATGCGCCGACGTTCGTGCGCAACTATGCGGTGACGGGCGGCTCGCTGGTGCAGGTGCCGCTCTGGTCGCTCGCCATCCACGGCGGCGCCGGGGTGATCGAGCGCGGCGACCTGACGCCTGACAAGGAAAAGGCCTATCGCGCCGGTCTGGATGCCGCCCTGCGCGCGGGCGCGGCAGTGCTCGACAAGGGCGGCGCCTCACTCGACGCCGTCGAAGCTGCGGTGCGGGTGCTGGAGGACGACCCTATGTTCAACGCCGGGCGCGGCGCAGTGTTCACTGCCGAGGGCCGCAACGAACTCGATTCCGCGATCATGGACGGCGCCACGCTGAAAGCCGGTGCCGTGGCGGGGATCACCCGCACCCGCCACCCGGTAGACGCGGCGCGCGCAGTGATGGACCATAGCCCGCACGTAATGCTGATGGGCGCGGGCGCCGATGCCTTTTCGAAAGATCAGGGGCTGGAGCAGGTCGATCCCTCATGGTTCCGCACCGAGGCGCGCTGGCAGCAGTTCCTGACGTGGAAAAAGACGCATCAGGCCGCGCTTGACCGTACTCACCTGTTCGGCACCGTAGGCGCGGTGGCGCTGGACGCGGACGGCAACCTTGCCGCCGCCACCTCCACTGGCGGCATGAACGGCAAGCGCTGGGGCCGCGTGGGCGATTCGCCGATCATCGGCGCGGGTACGTATGCAAAGAACGGCCAGTGCGCGGTTTCCGCCACCGGCTCGGGCGAATACTTCATCCGCGAAAGCGCTGCGCGGCAAGTCTGCGACCGGGTCGGCTATCTGAAGCAGCCGCTGGCCGAGGCCGCGCAGGCGACGATCATGGCGGTGGGCGCGATCGGCGGCGACGGCGGGCTGATCGCCATGGGGTCGGATGGCGCCCCTGCGTTTGCCATCAACGACCTTGGCATGTATCGTGGGCGCATTGCCGCAGGCGGTACGGCCGCAACGGCGATCTACGCGGATGAACGACCGGGAGATTGACTTGCAATCCGGCGTCCGGCTTGACGAAACCGACGAAAGCCTGCTGGCCCTGCTCCGGCGGGACGCCCGCCTGCCGATCGCGCAACTAGCCAAGGAACTGACGATCCCGCGCGGCCAGCTCTACTCGCGCCTTGCCCGGCTGGAAGAGGCGGGCATCGTCGCGGGCTATACCGTGCGGCTGGGCGAGGCTTATGCCGCAGGCCGCATCCGCGCCCACATGATGATCAAGACCGCCCCGCGCTGGCATCGCGAGGTGGAAAGCGCGCTGGAACATATTGCGCGGGTGCAGGCCGTCCACGCGATCAGCGGCGAATATGATATCATCGCCATGCTGGAGGCAGAAGACAGCCGCCATCTGAACGACCTGATCGACGATATCGGCATGCTGGAAGGGATCGAGCGGACCAGCACCAGCGTGATCCTGGCGACCAAGCTGGAGCGGTAGGAGCATTGCCTAGGTGTTTAAAATCCTCTTTCGAGGAGGAACCCCTCCGACTTCAATCAGATACTGGCTTGAGCCCCGCCTCGTGATCCTACCGGCGTCAGCCGGTCAGTCATTCAGATCGGGAAGGGCGGCAATTACTAGTTATATCGCCGGAACCTGTCATTCTGGAATCGGTCAGGCCAAGGCATCATGAACGGGAAAGCTGCCGGTCCTCACCTGGTAGCGCAAAATTCGCTGCTGAACGACCGGGAAGGGTCGGACTTAAAAAAAACTCGCCTTTCTTACGGCTGTAGAGGCTTTGCTACATTGTGGCCGAAAGGGTGGGTTTCAGTGCGGTTGAACCGGTTCGTGGGACCAAGCTGGCACTCACGATACTGCTGAATGGCGCGAACCGGTATAATCTCACCGGTCCTACCTGCCGCTCTACAAACTGCGGCTGTAAAACTAGCCGATCCTGATCAGTCTGAGCCTAGTGCCAAGACGGAAGCGATCCGTAGTAGGCTGGCAAGCCCGAGCCATCGAACACGAAGACCTTGATCACCGCGGTCACCCGAAGGCGGCCATACTATCGCCTGCGCGAGTTGGAATGGTGCGGCGGCCTGACAAACTACATCGACATCCATTTCTGAAAGCGGCCCATCGGCATGGCCCGGCTCATCCGGGAACGTGCAGGCGGGCGAAGTCGCCTTCGATCGAGCGGTCCAGCATCTCCCGATATTCTGCAAAATAGAGCATGTCGGGCGTGATCAGGCCAAGCGGTGCGTCCTCCCCATCGCGCAGTTTGCGCAAGGCGATGGGCGCAGCGGCCGGCACCAGCTGCGAGCCATGGCCCACTTCGAGGGTCGTCAGGATGCCGAACAGTCCGCCATCGATCGTCGGGCGCGACAGGATGGCGAGGCGGTACTGCCCCTGCTCGTTGGTGACGAGATAGATGTGGCCCGAGAGGTTGGGCATGGAAATCTGACCGGCCTGCTCGAACCGGGAATCCGAACGGCCCGATTCAGCAAAGCCGAGGCAGGCTCTCTCCGCAACCCAGCGGATCGTCGTCAGGTATGCGAACAGGCCGCCTGCGGTGCCGAAGCTGGGCCGGACGGTGAGATAGCATCCCTCCAGCCAGGTCACGGCCGAGCGGGCGTAAGCCCCCATCGCCTCGGGCGCGACGTCACCGCCGGTCGGCGCCACTGGCGCAGAGCCGGGACGAAGGCTGACGCCCAGCGCTTCCTCGATCCGCAGGAGTGTGGCGAGCGTGAAGGCCCGTTTGCCCGCCAGAGCTTTTTCCAGCGTCGATAGGCTGATGCGCGCCATGTCCGCCAGCGCCTGGCGCGACAAACGGCGCCGGGCGATTTCCTCGCGTACGCGCCGCGCGGTCTCGGCGCTTTCTACTGAGAGGCCCTCGGCGTCTGGCCGGTCATCTCCTAGGGTCGTGTCCATGCGTACATATGCGCACATATCCGCACATTGCGTCAATCCTTCCGCTAGTTTGCGTCGCCGTGCGCAAGGCTCGGCAGGAACCGGCTGAAACTGCTCGTGGCTGTGTGCACCGCCCTGCGCATAGAGGGTGGGCTCCCCAGTCGCAGGAGCCATCCGATGCCGCATTCACTCTCTCTCCGTCGCGCCCTGATCCCCGCCGCCGTGCTGGCCTTCGGGGCTCCCATTGCGCTTGCCGTTGACGCAACCACCGTGGCCGCTGCCGACGAGAGCGCCTCCGACGACGCTTCGGGCGATGAGGGGCCCGCCACCGGCACCCTGATGCTGCGTGGCCAAGGCATCGTCCGGAGCATGCCCGCCGTGCGCCTCGGCACCGACATCGACGTGACCGTGACCGGTCAGACGGCCCGCGTGCGCGTGGTCCAGGCGTTCCGCAACACCTCGGGCAAGTGGATGGAGGCCAGCTACCTTTATCCACTGCCGCAGGACGGTGCGGTGGATTCGCTCAGGATGGTGGTAGGCCAGCGCGTGATCGTCGGCCACATAGAGCCCCGCGAAAAGGCCCGCGCCACTTACGAGGCGGCGAAAGCGAGCGGGCGCAAGGCGGGCCTCGTCGAGCAGCAGCGACCCAACATGTTCACCACCATGGTCGCCAACGTCGGCCCGGGCGAGACGGTGCTGATCGCTATCGAGTACCAGGCCCCGGTAGGCCAGGCCAACGGCACCTTCTCGCTCCGACTGCCGCTGATCGCCGGCCCGCGTTATACACCGCCGCACACGCTGGGAACGGTGGATGCCGTGGCCGATGCTAATGCCGTCACCGCCGCCCCGGTGCTCACTCCGGGACTTGGAGAAACGGTCAACCCGACGTCGATTGCGATCCGTCTCGCCCCCGGTTTCGAGGTCGCCAACCTCATCAGCCGCTACCACCGCGTCAATATCACCGGTCCACTCGGCGATCGCACGATCAAGCTGGACGGCAGAGTCCCGGCGGACCGGGACTTCGTTCTGGAATGGCGCTCCGCCTCCGCCGATCCGACACTTGGCCTGTTTGCGCAGCATACCGCCAAGGGCGATTACGTGATGGCCTCGGTGACCCCGCCCGCCGACACCTCCTCGCTGCCGACACCTCCGCGCGAGATGGTGTTCGTGATCGACAACAGCGGCTCGATGGGCGGCGATTCGATGGAAGAGGCCAAGGCCAGCCTGCTCCATGCGCTGGGTACGCTGCGACCGCAGGACCACTTCAACGTGATCCGCTTCGACGATACTATGACTCGGCTGTTCGACCACAGCGTCGCCGCCACGCCTGACCAGGTCGATCTCGCCCGGCGCTTCGCCGGATCGCTGGAGGCGCAGGGCGGAACGGAGATGCTGCCCGCGCTCAAGGCGGCGCTGGCGGATGCCGCGACCGGTGGCGGGAGCGATCCATCCATCCTGCGCCAGATCGTGTTCCTGACCGACGGGGAAATCTCCAACGAGCGCGAGATGGTAGCCGCGATCGGCGCCGATGGGGGCCGCAGCCATGTCTTCATGGTCGGTATAGGCTCGGCGCCAAACGACTACCTGATGGAGCGCATGTCGACGATCGGCGGGGGGCTCTACACGCATATCGGCGCCTCGGGGGAAGTCACCGCCAAGATGATGCCGCTGCTCGACGTGCTCAGCCATCCCGCAGTGCGCGACCTCTCCGTGCGGGTTGAAGGCGGTTCGCTCGAGCTCACCCCCTCGCGCCTTCCGGACGTCTATGCCGGCAGGCCGCTGGTGCTGGTGGGGCGTACCGACCACCTTTCGGGCACCCTGACCGTGAGCGGCACGATCGGCGGCAAGGCGTGGGAGCGACGTGTCGATCTGGCGAGCGCTCTGCCTAGCCCGGCCATAGAAAAAGTCTGGGCCCGCAGCCGCATCAGCGACATCGAGGCAGACCGCGCGCTCGGCAAACTGGAAGACGAACAGGCCGATGCCGAAGTCGAACGGATCGGCATGGAAAGCACCATCGTCACCAGTCGCACCAGCCTCGTCGCGGTCGACGAAACACCGTCTCGGCCCGCCGGCGCCCGTCTGACGCGTGAGGAACTGCCGATCAACCTTCCGGCGGGCTGGGACTTCGACACTCTCTTCGGCCAGGGTGCTGCTTCGGACGTCGCTGATCCACAAGGTTCGGGCGATAGCGCCGCGATGCAGGCTGCGGCGCTGGAACTGCCCCAGACAGGCACCGGTTTTCTCGGTCTGCTCGGCCGGGGCCTAGCCCTCTTGCTCGCGAGCCTTGCCGGTTTCGCCTGCCTGCTGCGCCAGAGGGCGGCGTGAGCCGCGCCGGCAAGCTTGCGCGCCGTTCGAAAGAGGCCCTTTGCGGGCACGGCGTCGCGGCGACCCTGTTGCTGGCGTTATGCCTGGGCGGAATGGTCGAAATCGGCAGGGGGCTGTACATACCCACCAAGGCAGCGGTCGCACAAGAACTGCTGGACCATGCCTTCGAGGCGAGTCTTGTCGACCACCGGCCCCGCAGGCCCTGGCCCTGGGCCGATACCGCGCCGGTCGCGCGTCTATCTGTTGCAAGGCTGGGCGTGACGCGCATCGTTCTCGGCGGAGGATCGGGCCAAGCCCTCGCTTTCGGCCCGACGCTGCTCCCGGCCGGGGCAATGCCAGGGCACGCCGGCACCGCCGTTATAGCCGCTCACCGCGACACACATTTCAGATTTCTGCATGACATGCGCACAGGTGATTTTGTCACCCTTCAGACGCGCGAGGGGGCGCTGCTGCGCTACCGAGTGACCGGTACGAGCATCGTGCGGTGGGACCGCTATGCTCCGCCGGATGATTCAATGGGCGAACGGCTTGACCTTGCGACCTGCTATCCTTTCGACGCGATCCGCAGCGGTCCTTGGCGCTATGTTGTCCATACCGAGTCGCTGTAAATGCCTTCCTTCCCGTACCGTTTACACCTAGCGCCCCAGATTTGATCGTAAGCGATGTTCTCAACCCACGGCGGTCCAGGGCATGAGATCGCTAACGGCGTTTGTTGGATGACCCTTAGCGAGCTTGGTGAGCGCCTCGGTCAGCCAGGTATGCGGGTTGATGCCGGCGATCTTGCAGTTTTCGACCAGCGTGGCGATGACCGCCCAGTTGTCGCCGCCCTCGCCAGAGCCTGCGAAGAGCGCGTTCTTGCGATTGAGAGCCAGCGGACGGATCGACCGCTCGACGGTGTGGGAATCCATCTCGACGCGGCCGTCATCGAGGAACAGTGACAGGCCGGGCCAGCGGGTGAGCGCGTAGCGGATGGCATCGGCGAGCTTGCTTTTGGCGCTGACCTGACGAAGTCGTGCCTCGAGGTAGATGTGCAGATCATCCACGATGACGCGTGCCTGTTCGGCGCGCACGGCGCGGCGGTGCTCTGCCGAGGTGCTGCGAACCTCGTCCTCGATTGCGTAGAGCATGGCGACCCGGCGCAGTACCTCGGTCGCGACCGGTGAGCTATCGGCCAACTCGTAGAATTTACGCCTCACATGTGCCCAGCAGAAAGCCAGGCTCACCTGCTGTCGGCGCTTGGCCAGGGCGGCATAGCCGCCAAAGCCATCGACCTGCAGGATGCCGGCGAAGTCGCCCAGATGTGTTTCCGCCCGCTCGCCCTTGCGGTCGGGTGCATAAACATAGGCCACCATGGGCGGACCATCACCACCCCACGGTCGATCGTCGCGGGCATAGGCCCAGAGCTGGCCGGTCTTGGTCCGGCCCCGACCTGGATCGAGCACCGGTGCGGTCGTCTCGTCAGCAAACAGCCGCTCGGATCGTCGCAATCGCTCCAGGATATGATCGCGCAAGGGGCGCAAATACCAGGCCGCCCGGCCCACCCAGTCCGCCAGGGTCGAGCGATCCAGCTGGATGCCCTGACGGGCGTAGATTTGCGCCTGACGGTAAAGCGGAAGGTGATCGGCACGACGTCGAGACGCTCGGCTACGTCCTCACCGATCTGGTGGAGCGCGCCGCGACAGCACGGGCATGCCTTATCTTCGATGTCGACGACCTGTTCGATCCGCTCCAGATGAGCAGGCAGCGAGCCCCGGTTGGCCTTGCGCGGGCGATCCGCAGGTGCCCTGTTTGCCTTGTCCAGGGCGTGCTGGGCCTCGGCGAGAGCGGTCTCGACCTCCTCAAGGGCAAGCTCGAACTGATCGGGGTCGAGCCGCTCGGAACGGCGGCCGAACCGGTGCCGTTGCAGGGCTTCGATGATCGCCTTCAGGCGCTCGACCTCGGCCTGGAAAAGTTTGAGCGCATCAAGCTCGCGGGCTTGTTTGAGTACGAGCGCGCGGAGCGCTTCGACGTCGCTGGGAAGGTCCGCTTCCATGAGCATGCAGGCAGTGAATCAGGAGCAGAACCCCGCGTCAACCGGCAATCTGCGGTGCAATCGGGCGGCGTCCACCATGCACCCGGCGCCAGTCCAGACCCTCGAGCAAGGCACCCAGTTGGGCTGCTGTCAGGCGCATCACGCCATCCTGGATCGCTGGCCACTTGAACCCGCCGGACTCCAGCCTCTTGTACCTCAGTCAGAAATGCAGGGATATCCCCGGCCTCGCCGCACCTTGTAACGGTGACCCATCCCTTTCATCCATATTCCGGACAGTGCGGCGTATGCATTGCGAAGCGCGGCAACCGGGCGGGCAAGCGGTGGCTGCTGCGATTTGATGACGCCCAGATCTGCTCCGTTCCGCCGCAATGGACCGATGCGGCAACTCTTGATTTGGAGGTTGTCGCGGGAGGCGGGCGCGCCCTGTGCGGCCTT
Organism: Novosphingobium resinovorum; assembly: GCF_001742225.1. Classification (NCBI taxonomy): domain Bacteria; kingdom Pseudomonadati; phylum Pseudomonadota; class Alphaproteobacteria; order Sphingomonadales; family Sphingomonadaceae; genus Novosphingobium; species Novosphingobium resinovorum. The sequence goes on from NZ_CP017076.1 coordinate 24,899, forward strand.
ACCGATCTGTTAGCGCTCAGCGAGCTGGTGGCCCAACTCATGTCTCAACGAACAGAGACGAGAGCGAAAAGGCGTAAGGGTAATTATGCCGCAAATGTAAAGGAAAAGACGCCGCAGATGCCATGGAGACTGCGCTGAGTGGCTGATTTATTTGCCATTTTTGGCCGAATCATATGCGTTCGCCGGCTTGACGATTTATTCATATGCGGCATATTGTATATTACAACGATTAAGCTAAGGTTGGAGGCTGCAGGTGCCGGACAGGATCGAGCACAAGCGATCAAAAGCGAATGTCCTGGCCGAGGAAGGCACCCTCAATCCGGCGCCGGAAAAGGTGAGCGATCCAAAATTCCAGGAGGGCGGCTTCTTCGATCCGCGCGACATCGTGCAAGTGAAATACGAGATGCTGCGGCGCGTGTCCGCCGACAAGATGTCGGTGACGGAGGCGTCCGACGAATATGGTGTCTCCCGCCCGACCTTCTATCAGGCCAGGGCAGACTTCGACGAAGCGGGTCTGAGCGGCCTGGTGCCGAGAAAACGCGGGCCACGCGGACCACACAAGCTCCAAGGCGATGTGCTGGCGTTCCTCAAGGAACAAGTCGTCCCAGGCGAACCGATCCGGGCGCGCGAGCTGACGGACCGTATCCGGACGAAGTTCGGCCTCGACGTCCACCCAAGAACTATCGAGCGGGCGCTCGGTGTAAAAAAAACTGCGTAGCCGGCACCGGCGCGCAACGGCACCCGGGGTTGGAGGGCCGGACCACAGAGCGATACGAAATCTTGCGCGCGGCGGCCCTCGGGACCGCTTTGCCCGTAGAGGCGCGCAGCGGCCTTACTATCCTTTTGCATCGCGGGACGTGGGCTTGGGTTCGCGCGATCTTGCATGCGCCTTGCCAAGCCTCATGCGCTGCCATGCCAGTTGTTGGCCTGCCAATCGCCGATGAGTCTTCCGAGAAGCGCACAGTCATCCACCTGCTCGCCGCCATGGTGATGGCGGAGCCTGAATGGAGGAGAACGGCATGAACGAAAACCTCAAGGTTCAATCGCATCATCTCGAACGGGGTGCCTACCTCTACATCCGACAGTCGTCGATGCGGCAGGTCATGGAGAACGTCGAAAGCACCAAGCGGCAATACGCCCTCCGTGGGAGGGCGACAGGACTGGGATGGCGTGACGACCAGATTATTGTCATCGACAGCGACCAAGGCGAATCCGGCGCTTCAGCGTCGTGGCGCGAGGGCTTCCAGCACCTTGTATCCGATGTTGGCATGGGACGCGCAGGGATCGTCATGGGCCTGGAGGTATCGCGGCTCGCGAGAAACAACGCGGACTGGCATCGATTGCTGGAAATCTGCGCCTTGGCCGACACGCTGATCCTCGATGAGGATGGCGTGTACGATCCGGCTAACTTCAACGATCGCCTGCTACTTGGCCTCAAGGGCACCATGAGCGAAGCCGAATTGCACGTCATCAAAGCCCGTTTACGCGGCGGAATCCTCAACAAGGTACGCCGCGGCGAATATCGTTGCCCGCTTCCAACCGGCTTCCTCTATGATGAGGCTGGCAACGTTGTCCTCGACCCTGACGCGCAGATCCGGGAGATGATCACTCACTTCTTCGAAACGTTCTCGCGGGTCGGATCGGCTTCCCAGACAGTCAAGGCGTTCGCCAGGGAAGGCCTGCTCTTCCCGTCTCGGGTACGCAATAGCAAGCAGGTGATCTTCCAACCGCTGACCGCATCGACCGCCATGCGAACGCTACACAATCCTCGCTATGCCGGCGTTTATGCCTATGGGCAGCGTCTTTATCGCCGGACCGTCGATGGGAAGAAACAGCTCCGCAAGCGTGATCCCAAGGAATGGCTTGCCTGCATCCCGGATGCCCACCCCGGCTACATCAGTTGGGATCAGTTCCAGCACAACCTCAGGGTCCTGGAATCCAATGGTCGAGGCTATCAGTCCGTTCGCGCCTCGCCGCCCCGCGAAGGCGCGGCCCTGCTGCAAGGGCGCGTTGTATGCGGACGTTGCGGAAGTCATATGAGAGCCCGCTACGCCGACCGGCGCGGCCAGGTGGACACCTGGTATCTGTGCAGTCGTGCTTCCGCTTCCCGCGGCGAGCCTCACTGTCAGTCGATCGCAGGGTGGCCCATTGACGCAGCAATTGGCGAATTGATCGCCGCGGAAATGACGCCCGCCGCCGTGGAGTTGGCGCTGGAAATCAGGAAAGAGATCGAGCGTCGCCATGGCGAAGCGGACGAGCTCCGGCTCCGCGCTGTCGAGCGTGCCCGGATCGATGCCGATCTGGCGCAGCGCCGCTTCATGCTGGTCGATCCGAACAACCGCCTGGTTGCCGACACATTGGAACGAGAATGGAACGACAAGCTGCGCTCGCTGACTGAGCTACAAGAAGACAGAGAGCGTGCTCTGCGCGAAGACCGCCTGAAGCTGGACGATGCGATCCACGATCGGTTAATCGCCATGACGACAGACTTCAAAACGGTCTGGTCCGACCCCACCCTGCCCAACCGTGAGCGCAAGCGGCTTCTGGCCTACCTTGTCGAGGACGTCACCCTGCTGAAGTTCCCCAGCGAGGGCGAAACCCGCGTCCACATCCGCTTCAGAGGCGGGAGGACCGAAACACTGACCACTCAAAACCCCAAATCTTCAGCCCAGCAGGTAAAGACCCGACCGGAGGTGGTGGGCCTGGTCGACACACTGCTCGACGATCACATCTGTGCCGAAATCAAGGACATCCTGAATGCAAAAGAGATCCGCCCTGGTGGCTCTGCCCGGCGTGACCAGACCAATGCGCAGTTTACCGACCTGCGCGTGATCTACCTCGTCAAACAATATGGTCTGCGCACTCGTTACGACCGGCTGCGCGACCGTGGTATGCTGACAAAAGCAGAAGCCTGCGCGAAACTCGGAATCTCAGAAAGCACCTTGGTCAGGTGGGCGAAGTACGGCATCGTCAAACGTCACTCCTACAATGGCTACATGAGCCTCTATGAACCCCCGGGCCCGCACGTCCCGGCCAAACAATGTAGCCGATGGAACCAACTCGCGCACCGGGCTGCCAGCGTCCGTCGGCTCAGCGAACAAAATGCAACGATCTCGATGGAAGGGCTGTAATGTGAAGCCAGTTAGTTGGCCATCTGGCACAGTCCGGTGCCGTCCCACCATACCAGCTTGATCCGGTCACTGCGCTTGGCGCGGAACACATAAATCACCCCCGAATACGGATCACCTCCGTACTCGGCGCCGACCAGCGCAGCCAGCGCGTCCGGGCCTTTGCGGAAATCCACCGGACGCGTTGCTACCATCACCCTGGTGCCTGGGCCGATCCCGAGCATCACGCGGCAGTCTCTTGAAGAGCTTGAATGATGGCCACGACCAGGTCAGTCCGGGCTGCCTGTCCGATCCGGACCACCGCTCCGCCGACTTCAACCTCAATGCCATCGTGAGAGCGCGGCTGCGACGACCCGCCCACGACTGGCACAAACATGGGCTCGTCGCGCGGGGCCAGCTTGGCGGCTTCCATGGCGTAACGCAGCTCCCTGCGCCATGTGTAAAGCAGCGCCGTGCTGACCTCCCGCTCACGAGCAAAAGCCGCGACATTATCGCTGCGCTCCATCTCCGAGACCAACGCGAGCTTCTGTTCCAGTGTCCAGACGCGACGGCGGCCTGCCATCCCCGCGAGAACCTCGATCCGCCGCACAGGCTTCAGAGGCACTCCAATGTCGGTGTCCAATGCGGTCGTAAGGCGGGGCTCTTCCATCCTCCCACTTCAACCACAGCCTTCGCGACAGGCAAGGTGGAGCCGGGACAACGCTTACCGATCATCGCGCACCCCCATGACATTTCCGCGCGTGACCGAGGTGTCAGCCTGATCAATCGTTAGCGGCGCGCGCGGGTCATATTCGGGATGTTCGCGCAGCCAGAGGCTACCGCCGTAGGCGGCAAGGTCGATTATCCCGACGAGCACGTGAGTACGGATGGGGGCGCGACTCAGCGCATGAACATGGAGGGCGTGGCCGAGAGCTGCGAAACCCTTTTGGCCGCGTCACGCTTCTCGAAGCGCTTCTTGGTGCACAGCCCCCCACGCCGGCGGCGATCAGGCCGACGGGACCGAGGAGGCGCAATGCCGACGTCGCCGCGACGCCCAGGATGGCGCCGCCGGTTCCATCTACGTCGCGCATGTGCTGGGCGACCTGACTAACTGCAATCGCACCGAGGATACTGCCGAACAAATATGATCTCCTTTGGAGAAGCAAAGGCCGGCGAGGGCGATGGTTCCGACCCTTGCTAAGGGTTCTTCTTCGCAGTGCCGTTGCCGACGTCGTCGCGCGGCTTGCCCTTCGACGTGCGCTGGGCGCTGGCGTTGGCGCCAGCAAGAACAGGCCCGCAGGCCGCCGACTTGGCATCGCCTGGATCGACGAAGGCGAGCAGCCCGGCCACCGGAGTCGCCACGATTGCAAGGCCGAGACCGGCACCCGCGTGGCCGACAAGTTGCGGGGTGATGACCTGCAGCTTAGGCTCGGCGAAATGCCCGCCCAGACCAACGGGCGACTGGCCGGAGAACAGGCTGATCTTCTTGCCGTCGGCGCGAAAGGCCATGTCTACCGCCTCGGTGCCGAAGCTGAAGCCGCCGCGCCCGGTGACGACGTTTTTGCTGGTATCGATCAGGATCGGATCGGCAACTGCCGTGCCGCTGCGGACGGTGAAGGCGAGCAGGCCGCAGTTCACCTCGATCGGTTTCTTGAGCTTGCCCTGGAACATCTTCTGCACGAACGTGCCAATATCAAGTTCGGCGAGTTGCGCGTTTTTCGTCCACAAGGTGCCTTGCGGCATTACGAACGCGATCCGACCGGACGAGCTTGCCAGGGAATCGTGGACCGTATCGCCTCTGCCTTCCAAATGGATACGTCCGCGGATCGTGCCGGTGGTGCCCGAGTCCGCCAGCCCATATCCGGCGAGCAGCCGTCCCATCGGCGTGGTTGCAAGCCGGATGTCGTAGCGTATTGCCGACGGCCGCTGGCGGGTGTCGAATATCAGGTCCGAGGCCACATCGCCGCGCGCCATCGAGAACGTGAGCGGCGATAGCGCGAGGCGCCCCTTGTCGAGCGACAACTTGAGCGCGATGTTTGAAACGGGCACGTTCTTCGAGCGCACGATAGCGATCTTCCAGTCGACCCCCGCGTCGAAGCGCTGCATCATCGCAACCGGCAGTGCGGCATCGGGAAGGATACGGCGCGCGCCGGCACCTGTGGCGGCGGCAGCGGCTACCGCACCCTTTGAAGCGACGACGTCCGGATTGTAGCCGATGAACGGGGCCGCATCGATGATGTCGAGCCGCCGGGTCACGAGCGACGCGTCCATTCGCAGCCGCGCTGCGTTGGTCACGGTGAAGCTGCCGGACAAGTCCGACTGGCCGAAGGTGCCGTTCATTCCGGTGAAGCGATAAGTCTGTGCCTGCTTCACCATCTGCGCCTTGAGCGCATAGCGGCGCGTCTGCGGGATCGCGACGTCAATGACGGCCAGCAGATCCGACAAGTCACGACCTTGCGCCGCCACCTTCAGCGGGACGCCTTCGAATTCCGTCAAGCCGGGCAGGGTGCCCGAAACGTCGATCACGCTGTGAGCGGCCCAGGCGCGCGCTTGGAGTCGGTTTTCCCCGCCAGCAACACTGGCATCCGGGGACAGCAACTGCGCCGAAAGGCGGAACGGCGTGGTGCGGAACGTTCCGTCACCCTTCAGCCCGACCGCCTTGCCGATGCGGGTGTCGGTCGCCGCGATCGGATCGATAGTGAGATTCGCGAGCAGGGGCATCTGCGGATCGACATAATGGACCTGCGTGCCGGTGATGTCGGCTTGGTCGATGCGCGGCATCTGGAAGGGCTTGCCTTCGCCGCCTTGCGAAAACGTCCAGGTGTTGCGCTTGTGAGCACCGTCCCATTCGAGATTGGCAACGCCCCGGTCGAGTGCCAGGGAATAGACATGCCGCCGACCGAACAGCAGCGATAGCGGTGCGATCCGCGCTTCAATTCGCTGCACCGCGAACAGGGCGCGGCCCTTGGCCCATGGCGGGTTTGAGACGGCCAGTCGTTCGGCAAGGAACTTGATGCGCAGCGGCGCGAAATAGAGCTGGAAGTCTCCGCCGACCTTTACCTCGCGGTCGCTCAGCGTACCGGCAATATTCTCGAAGGGATGCTTGAGGAACCGCCCCTTGGTGATGAACAGCACCAGCCATACAGCGAAGATCGCGCCGACCACGATCAGCAGCACGTTGCGAACGATGTGGCTGCTCCGCCGCCGGACGGATGGCGTTGGCGCAGGCGAATCCGAGGCGACTGGCGTTTCCATGGCCTATCATCGTCTGAGAAAGGGATTTGGTTGCCGGTTCACTTTGGTCAGATCTCCGGAAGCCGCTGCTCGGCAAAGCCCCAGCCATGCAGTCGTTCGGACCGCCTGATCAGCTCCGCAGCATCGCCAATCGAGAAGGGATGCGCAGTCTTCATCCCGTCCAGTTCATCCCAGCTCACCGGCACCGCGACCGGAGCCCTGTCGCGTGATCGTGCGGAGTAGGGCAGCACGGCGGTCGCTCCGCGCTGGTTGCGCAGCCAGTCGATGAAGATGCGGCCCTTGCGCCTGGCCTTGCTCATCGTCGCGACGTAGCGGTCCGGCTCGGCAAGGCTCATGGCTTCGGCGAAGCGGCGGGCGAAGTCCTTGTGGGTGTCCCAGTCGTGCCCGCGCTTGAGCGGCACGACGACATGGACGCCCTTGCCGCCGGACAGCATTGCGAAGGTCACCAGGCCAAGGTCCGCGAGCCGGGCACGGATGTCGCCGGCGGCTCGGATGCATTCCTTGAAATCCAATCCCTCGTCGGGGTCGAGGTCGAAGATCATGCGGTCGGGACGTTCAACGTCGTCGACCCTTGCCGCCCAGCCGTGGAATTCGATCGTGCCCATCTGCACGCAGGAGAGAAGGCCCTCTGCGTCATTGAGATAGAGGTAGTCCTCCGCGCCGCCGTCCTTTTCGCGGATCGGCACGTGATGGACGTGTTCGCCGAACGTGCCGCTGTCGTGCTTCTGGAAGAAGCATTTCTTCGCCCGGCCTTGCGGGCAACGGACGAGACTGATCGGCCGGTTCGTCACGAACGGCAGCATCAGCGGCGCGACGGCGGCGTAGTAATCCGCAAGGTCGCCCTTGGAGTTGCCGCTTTCGGGGAAGATCACGCGCTCGCGGTTGCTGATCTTCACGGCAATCTCCGCCCGTGGCGGGGCCTGCGCTTTCTCCGGCGTGACAGCCCGAGCCTTCTTGTCAATCCTGAGGCCCAAAAAGCTGCCATGACGCACGCGGCCTTCGCCGGTCAGTTCGGCGAAGGCCACTTCCGCCACCAGTTTCGGGGTGACCCAGCTTGCGCCGCGTGCCTCTGCCTTATCGACGCTCAGCGGCGGGGTCTTGCGCGCCAGCTTTTCAAGCCTTGTCGCCATGTCGGCAAGACCCTCCGCGTCGAAGCCGGTGCCCACCTTGCCGCGATAGATAAGGGTCTTGTCCTCGTACTGCCCCAGCAGCAGCGAGGAGAATGGCCGGCCCTTTGCGCTCGACTTCGCCCATCCCACGATGACGAACTCCTGCCGCCGGGTGCACTTGACCTTGACCCAGTCTTTCGTGCGGCGGCCCCGGTAGGGTGCATCGATGCGCTTGGCGATGATCCCTTCCTGCCCGGCGCCGCACATCGCATCGTAGAGCGTCTCGCCAGCGCCGATCACGTGGTCGGCGACGAAGATGGGCGGCACGGCATCAGCCAGCAGCGCCTCCAGCCGTTCCTTGCGCTCGATGTTGGGCATCGCCGCCAGATTCTCGCCATCAAGTTCGAGGAGATCGAAGGCGTGGAATTCCAAGGGCTGGTCTTCGCCCTGGCTACCCTTGCCGCGCTTGAGTACGGCCTGGAGGCTGGAGAAATCGGGATTGCCGTCCGTGCCCCGGGCGATGAGCTCCCCATCGATCAGGCAGGGCGGCAGGTCGAGCGCGGCGATATGCGCGGCCAACGGGCCGAACTTATCCGTCCAGTCGAGGCCGCTGCGGGTATGGACCACGACCTTGCCCCCCGCCGCCGCGACGAGCGCGCGGTAGCCGTCGAACTTTATCTCATGCATCCACAGGTTGCCGGTGGGCACGGTGTCGACCAGAGTGGCGAACTGGACGGGACGGAACTTCGGCAGCTTGCCCGCGCCTTTGCGGGAGCGGTTCTTGTGCCGCGCATTGCGAGAGGCGGCCTTCTCCATGACCTGCGCAAAGGCATCGCCCTTCTTGCCCTTCAGCGAGTGGGTGCCGCCCTTGTCGGCTTCGATCTCGGCCATGGTGCGGCCGGTGAGCACACTGGTGAGGCCCTGTTCGACGAGTGCATCACCCGTCTGCGCATGGGCATCCTTCACCTTGCGCAGCAACCAGTTCTCGCGCTTCTCGCCGGGTCTGGGCTTCATGCGCACGAGCAGCCATTCGCCCTTCATCCGCTCGCCATCGAGAGTGAAGTGGAGGTGGCCGTCCTCGATGTCCTTCGCGCTCTTGCCCGCGATCGGCGCCCAGGTGCCCCGGTCCCAGAGCATCACCGTACCGCCGCCGTATTCGCCCTTGGGGATGCCGCCCTCGAATTCGCCGTAGGACAGGGGGTGGTCCTCGGTGCGCACGGCAAGGCGCTTGTCGTCGGGATCGGCGCTCGGTCCCCGGGTCACCGCCCAGGACTTGAGCACACCATCGACGTCGAGTCGGAAATCCCAATGCAGCCGCCGCGCCGCATGCTTCTGCACGATGAAGGCGTTGCCGCCGGTCTTGCTTCGCTTGCCCGCAGGTTCGGCGGTCTTCGCGAAGTCGCGCTTGCGGTTGTATTCGGCGAGAAGGTCGGCGCCGGGGGCGCCGGCCTTGCCGCTACGCCCGCTTGCGGGCACGGCTGCCACCCGAGGGCGATGCCTTCTTCGCCGCAGGCTTGCGCGTTGACGAGGCTGACTTGCCGCCGGCCTTGCCGTCCCCGACCGACTTCTTGAGCGCCGCCATCAGATCGATGACGTTGCCCTTGCCGCTTGCCGGTTCCTCAACATCCTCCAGAATGCGCTTGTTGCTCTTCGACTTGGCCTTCTTGTCGATCAGGCGGTGGAGCGCATCGACATAGCGGTCGTGGAATTCGGCGGGCTTGAACGGTGCGGTCTTCTTGTCGATCAGCGTCGTGGCGAGGTCGAGCAGGTCGGCGTCGGGCTTCGCATCCTCGATGTCGCGGAAGTAGCCTTGCGCCTTGTGGACCTCGTCGGCGTAGCGCAGCACTTCCATCACCAGGCCCCGCCCGCAAGGCTTGATCGACACCAGTTGCTCGCGCCCGCGCACCGCCAGTTGCCCAAGGCCGACCTTGCGCGTCTTGCGCAGCGCCTCGCGCAGGACGGTGTACGCTTCCTCTGCCAGATCGTCGGCTGGGATGACGAAATAGGGCTTCTCGTAATAGAGCACATCGATCTCATCGGCATCGACGAACTGGACGAGTTCGAGCGTCTTGCGGCTCTCGATCTTGACCGCCTCGATCTCCTCCTCGTCGAGCAGGACGTAGCTGCCCTTGGAAACCTCGAAGCCCTTGATAATCTCGTCGCGGTCCACCGGGCCGACGCCGGGCGCGACTTTCTCGTAGCGGATGCGCTTGCCGCTCGGCTCATGGATCTGATGAAAGGAAATCGCCGCGCCCGATCGCGTCGCCGGGTAGACCTCGATCGGGATCGAGACGAGCGCCAGTCGGATCTGGCCTTTCCAGTATGCGCGTGCGGGCATGGGCGGTTCCTTCCTCGGCATCACAAGCCGGATCAGGGCATGGTTGTTCCCGTCGCAGTCTGGCCGGTGGGAGCAGCGAGGCTTTCGGCCAGATCATCGAGCGCCTCCTCGGGTATGCGCCGGGCGATTACGGCCATCGGGTCCTGCGGCTTGTGAGCGTCGATGACCGTGTCTTCGCCTCGCCACTGGCGCAGGCGTTCGGCCAGGTACGCGGCTCGCTGGCCGGTGATGACAGGGGCTGCCTTGCCGGGGGCGTGGCACTGCGCGCAGGCTGGCAGTTGCGCTTCGGGAAGGCCTTTCGCGACTATGGCGTGCCGGTCTGTAACGGGGCCGTGAGACAGGCCGGGCAGGCGCGCGTAATAGGTGACCGCAGCTTTCATTTGCGCCTCGTCGAGCCCGGCCGCGGCTGTCTGCATGACCGCGCTGGCCCGCTTGCCGGATTTGTAGGCCTGCAGCGCGCGCAGCATGTAGGCGGCATCCTGTCCGGCGATGATCGGGATGTCGGGCTGGGCGCGTCCTTTGCCGTCGACGCCGTGGCAGCCCGCGCACTGGGGCAAGGGAGCGCCTGCGATCGGCCGAGTGAGCGCGCGGTATTGCCGCGGTGTCATCGTCGGCAGGCGGCGCACGAAGCCGACCATGCGGCGGATTTCGTCGGCGCGGCTCTTTCCTGCCCATGCGGGCATGCCGGTGAACTTGACGCCGTGGCGGATGATCCAGAACAGTTCGCGATCGGTGTAGTGGCCCGCCGTCTTGGCAAGGTTCGGCGCTGGCGGAGTGGCGGCCTGCATGACCGGGGAGGGCTCTTCCCCCGGCGCGCCGTGGCATACCTGGCAGGACTGGCGGAAATGCCCTGCCGCGCTGACGAGGCCCGTATCGTCACGGATGACCTTGGGCGTTTGCACGGCGCTGTAGGTGCGCGCGGAATTCTGCATCGTCCAGTGCAGGAACCAGTCGGTGATCTTCCAGTGCCCGGTGGAGGCAGCGACGGGCACCAGCCCTGCCGCCGCCGCGCCCAGCCCCAGCGTGAGTGCTGCGCTGAGGGCAAGCACCACACGCCCGGTCGTGATTTTCACCATCATGTCGCGGTGCTCCGGTCTTCTCGCAGCAGGGTCGCAAGCAGGCCCAGCCCGCCGATCAGGTAACTGGCGCCGCCGATCACCAGCATCACCACGCCGCCAAGTTGCTGGTCGCCGAGCGGATCAAGCCCGTGGCCATGGTGCATCCCGTGATAGAGCGGACGCGGCGCAAGGCCAATGAGGACGCCCAGCAGGGTCATGTGCATGGACGTAAGCAGCAGGGCGCCGATCCCGCTTGCTCGGGCCGGGGGGTGGATGGCCGCGCTCCACAGCAAAAAACCGGCCGCAAGAAAGCTCGCCTGCTCGATCACGGCTATAAGGGCGTGACTATCGGCGGCGGCGCGCAAAGCGGGCAGATGCCAGCCCCAGACGGTCAGCAGTTCCAGCAACATCATGACCATCGGTGTGACGATCCGCGGCCAGCGCCTTGCCGGATCGGCAATGGTGCCCCGTGCGGCATAGGCCAGCAGCGGCGCGGCCACGGCCACGGCGATCATGTGTCCCGCCATGTGTCCAGTCATGCCCAGCGGCAGCGGCGACAGCGCCCAGCCGATCGGGACCAGAAGCAATCCGACAACCAGTGCGGCGCGCTTCACCGGCAGTCTCCGATAAAGACGACGGGCAGGGCGGTGAACAGCACCGACACGAAGCTGAGGCCCGCCAGCAGCAGCGTCGATTTGGCCAGGAACCGCAGGCGGTCGACCTCGGTGCCCTCGTCATGCGGGGGCGGATCACCGACGGTGCGCTGCTGTTTCCACGCGATCCAGCCAGACAGCGCGATCACCGCCAGCGCCAATACGGTGCCGAGGGCGAACAGGACCGGGAACTTCGCGAAGGCGCCGTCCTTGGCGCAGGATATCGCCGCCCACAGGTAGGCGAAGAGGAAATGGCCCGCCCATACCGCAGGCGGCACGATGAGAGTCCAGAGCGTGACCTTGAGCCGCTCATGCCACTTGCGCCGCTCACTCATCACGCGAGCTCCGGAAACAGGCCGATAGTGAGGTACGTGACCGCCACCGTCAGCGCGAGGAAGTGCATGTAGACGGTGACGTTGCGGATATCGGCGTCGTGCGCGGGCGTCATCTTCCCGGCAAGGCTGCGCGCAAGGACGTAGGCCAGCATGATCGCGGCGACGCCGCAGTGCGCCGTCGTCCAGATCGCCAGCGTCCAGACGATGGCTGGATAGCTGTGCATCTGCGGGTCCATTCCTGAGAGCCAGGGTCCGGCAAGACCTGCGTAGATACCGGCAAGACTGGCCGCGATGCCCACCAGTACCAGTACGCGGGCGAGCGCGATCTTGCCGCACGCGTGAACTTCGCGTGCGCCCACCGTCGCCAGCCAGCTTGCGAGCCCGACTGCCAGAGCCACCATCGGCCACCAGACGCCCGGTCCGTCCGCCATCGCCATCGGCGGGAAGTCCTCGTGCCGGGTCCAGAAAAAGTAGTAGCCGAAGACGAGGCCGGAGAACGCCGTCGCATCGGCCATCATGGTGATGAACATCGCCCACCACCCCGGCGCCGCGTCGCCCGAGATGTAGAGCGGCAGTTCCAGCCCGTGGCCGATCGGCTTGCGGGGCTTCTCCGGAATCTCCGCCGTGCCGGTCCACAGCCATGTCAGCACCAGCGCCAGCGTCAGCATGCCCGAGGCGAGCGCGGCCCAGTAGAAGTGGTAGGTCGTCAGGATGAACACCCCGCCCAGCGCAACCGCCGTCAGCATCGGCAGCCAGCTCGGCCCGCCGAGACGGATCACTGACACCGGGCGGGCATCGAGCACCGAGGTCACGATCGTCTCGCGCCGGCCTTCCTCGGCGTCGGGCAGAAAGTAGCGGCCTTCGTCCACCTTGCGCACGAAGTCCTCCTGATCCCAGATCGGATAGCGGCTCTCGATCAGTGGGATCGAGCGGATGCCCCAGTTCTCGTCATCGGGATGGGCCAGCCACTCCAGCGTGCCCGCAGCCCATGGATTGCGCGGGGCCTTCTGCCGCCATGGCGAGCGGTACAAGTCCAGCACGATGACCGCCACACCCGCCGCGATCACGAACGAGCCGATGGTGGAGGCAAGATTGAGGCCGCCGAGGCCAAGCTCCTCCGGATAGGTGAAGACGCGGCGCGGCATTCCCTCGAGCCCCGACAGGTGCATCGGGAAGAAGCACATGTTGGCGCCCACGAAGATGAGCCAGAACGCGGTGCGCCCCAGTCGGTCCGACAGCTTCTTGCCCGTCACCAGCGGCCAATAGTAGTAGAGCCCTGCGAACAGCGGCATCAGCGTGCCGCCGATCAGCACGTAATGCAGGTGGGCGACGACGAAGTATGTGTCGTGCGCCTGCCAGTCGAACGGGGCGACGGCCACCATTACCCCGGTCAGCCCGCCGATGACGAAGATCGCCAAGCTCCCCGCCGCGTAGAGCAGCGGCGTCGACCAGACCACACGCCCCGCCCAGAGCGTCACGATGAACACGAAGATCTGCACCGCCGTCGGGATCGCCACGGCCTCCGACGCGGCGGAGAAGAACGCGAGGCTGATCTTGGGCAGCCCGGTCGCGAACATGTGATGGACCCAGAGCCCAAACGAAAGGAACGCGGTGCCCACCGCCGCCAGCACGATCCACGGATAGCCCAGTAGGTGCCGACGCGCGAATGTCGGCACCAGCATCGCGAACAGGGCGATCGAGGGTAGGAAGACGATGTAGACCTCCGGATGGCCGAAGATCCAGAACAGGTGTTGCCATAGCAGCGGATCGCCGCCGCGCGAGGCGTCGAAGAACGGCCAGTCGAGCAGGCGCTCCATCTCGAACAGCACGTCGCCTGCGATCAGCGGCGGGAAGGCGAACAGGATCATCACCGCGACGACGAGGATGTACCAGGCATAGAGCGGCATCAGGTTGAGCCGCATCCCCGGCGGGCGGCATTTCAGGACGCCGACGATCAGTTCGACGGCGGCGGCGACGGAGGACACCTCGATGAAGGACAGCCCCAGCATCCAGATATCTGCGCCGAGGCCGGACAGGTCCGTGCGCGTGGTCAGCGGCGGGTACATGAACCACCCGCCATCGGGCGCAGCATCGAAGAAGATCGAGCCCGATACGAACACCCCGCCGATCAGGAACGACCAGTATCCGAAAGCGGACAGGCGCGGAAAGGGCAGGTCGCGCGCGCCCAGCAATTGCGGCAGCAGGATGATCGACACCGCCTCGAACATCGGTACGGCGAAGAGGAACATCATCACCGAGCCGTGCAGCGTGAACAGCTGGTTGAACGTCCCTGCTTCCACCAGATCGTTGTCCGGCACCGCCAGCTGCATGCGTATGATGAGCGCGAGCACGCCCGCGAACAGCATGAAACCGAACGCGGTCAGGACGTACCACACGCCGACTTGGTTGTTGTTGGTGTCCGTCCAGCGCAGGAACAGTCCCTTGGGCGGTTCCCAGACCTTGCGGAGCCGCACTTCCTGCGCCTCGCGCAGCGCGATGTCGTCCTGATCGTGCAGGCTCATCGTCCCGCCTCCTTCAGCCAGCGGGCGATTGCGCGTGCGTCTGCCTCCGGCATCGCGGCGTAGGAGGGCATGCGGGCTCCCGGCTTTGACTTGTGCGGATCGCGGATGAAGGCGGCGGTGTTCTCCACGGTGGGGGCAAGGATGCCAGCGCCCAGCGTGCGGCGTGTCCCGAAGTGGGTGAGGTCGGGGCCGATGCCCGATCCCCCGCTCTGGCCGCCGTTCAGGGAATGGCACGCATTGCAGCCACTGGCCGCGAACAGCGCCGCGCCGCGACCCTGCGTGCGAATGGGCGGCTCGCGACTGGTCGCCAGCCATGCGTCGAAGGCGGCGGGCTCCATCGCGATCACGTCGAACGCCATCAGCGCATGGCTGAGGCCGCAGAACTCCGCGCAGACGCCGCGATAGATGCCCGCCTTGTCGGCCTTGACGACGAGGTAGTTGGTGCGCCCCGGGATCATGTCCATCTTCCCCGCAAGGCCGGGGATCCAGAAGCTGTGGATCACGTCGGTCGCGGTCAGTTCGAACACGATAGTGCGGCCCACTGGAATGCGCACTTCGTTGGCGGAGATCAGGGGCGGCTGGCCCTGATGTTTGTAGCGCACCCGCCACCAGAACTGCTCGCCCTCGACATGCACGCGCAGGTTCTGCGCGGCGTCGGGGAGCGGACGCATCGCGGGCAGGGCCCAGACCAACAGTGCCGTCAGCACCACCGTCGGCACGATCGCGCCGAGCCAGAGCACCATGCGCATTCCGCCCGCGTGGTCCAGTCGCCCCTCCGGCGCGCGCACCGCGAGGACGAACACGGCTACCACGCCCAGCGCGATGATCACCGCGCCGATCACCAGCACCATGGTCATCGTCAGCGTTGAGCGTGCCTCCAGCCCGAACGGTGCGAGCGCGGACTGGTGGTTGTTGCACCCGGCCAGCAAAGCCGCGCAGACGATGATCGATTTGCGCAAGATGCCCCTTGTCCCGTGCTGTCCCCTGTGTGCGCCTGACAACGCGCGAGCGGGGCAAGAGTTCGGAGAGGCGGGCGTTACAAAGGGTTGCTGGCCCCCATCACAGCAGCTTGTCGAGCGTGATCGGCAGGTCGCGGACCCGCTTTCCCGTCGCATTGTAGATAGCGTTGGCGACCGCTGCGGCCGTGCCGGTGATGCCGATCTCGCCGATGCCGCGCGCGCCCATCGGCGTGTGCGGGTCTGGAATGTCGGTCCAGATCACGTCAATCTCGGGCACGTCCATGTGGACAGGGATATGGTACTCGGACAGGCTCGGGTTCATGACCCGGCCATTGCGTTCGTCGATCTGGGTTTCTTCCATCAGCGCCAGGCCAAGGCCCATGATGATGCCGCCGCGAAACTGGCTGGTCGCGGTCTTGGGATTGAGGATGCGCCCGCAGTCGAAGGAACCGAGGAAGCGGCTGACGCGCGGTTCGCCCGTGATCGCATTGACGCGTACCTCGCAGAACATCGCCGCATGGCTGTGCATCGACCAGTGCATGAGCTCGAGCGGCGGTGGCCCTTCGCCCGTCACTTCTATGCTGTCCTGACCCGCACGGGCGAGGATCGAGGCGTATGTCTCGTGCCGCTCGGGCTCGTCACGCTTGCAAAGACCGGCATCCCGGCATGCCACGTCGTCAGGCTTGAGGCCTGCCAAGGGGGAATCATTGCCGACAATCTCCAGCAGTTCCGTGATAAGCAGGCGGTGCGCCGCGATAACGGCTGCGCCGATGGCGGCGGTTTGCTGCGATCCTCCTGCCAGCACGGTGCCCGGAAGCGTGGAATCGCCGTACTCGAAATCCATCGCCTCGATCGGCAGCCCCAGCCGTTCGGCGGTGACCTGCACTTGCGCGGTGGCGGTGCCCATGCCCATTTCGTGCGCGGCGATCCCCACGCTGGCGCCTTTCGGCGTCATGGTCAGCCGTGCAGCGCCGCCGGGCATGCGGTAGTAGGGATAAGTGCCCTTGGCGCAGCCCATGCCGATGAGCCATTCGCCTTCGCGTCGGCTGGCTGGAACCGCACTACGCTTATCCCACCCGAACGCCTGTGCGCCCGCGCGCCAGGCATCGACGATGCGGCGCGAGGAAAAAGGCAGGCCGTTTAGCGGATCGACCTCGGGTTCGTTGCGGATGCGCAGTTCGATAGGATCGATGCCCAGCGCCTCGGCCAGTTCATCCATGGTTGATTCCAGCGCAAATGTTCCCACTGATTCGCCCGGCGCTCGCATGAAAGTATTGGCCAGGAGGTCCAGTTCGACCGTGTGCACATCGAGTTCAATTGTCTCGGCATCATAGGCGCTGCGGGCAGCGAGGATGAACGGCTCCGGCATGACGTTCGAGGGCGTCTTGGCGGTAAGGCCCTTATGGATCAGCGCTTTCAGCTTTCCGTCCGCATCCGCGCCAAGGCTGACCTGCTGTTCCGTCAACGACCGACCGCCGACCAGTCGGTAAACGCCTTCGCGCGACAGGACGAGGCGTACCGGGCGTCCGCAAAGCTGCGCGGCGGCGGCGGCAAGAACATGATGCTGCCACATGCATTTGCCGCCAAAACCCCCACCGACGTAAGGCGAGGTAACAACGATCTTGTCCTCGGGAATGCCGAACATCTGTCCGAGCGACCAAGCCGTATGGCTGACAAGCTGGGAGGCGTCGTGGATGCGCAGGACATCATCCTGCCAGGCCACCGTCACCGCGTGCAGCTCGATCGCATTGTGATTGTGGCGCGGAGTGCGATAGGTCGCATCGACGCGCACGGCTGCTGCATCCAGCGCGGCTTTCGCCTTGCCCTTCTCGTCATGCAGCGGCTGGCCCATGAACATCGCGGGCCGGGCGTCAGGGCGGGCTTCGTCGAATGCTGTTACGGCAGCCACGGCTTCATAGATCACTTCGATCAGAGAGGCGGCGTGATCGGCCTGCTCCTGCGTATCCGCCAGCACCACGGCTACGGGCTGACCGTTCCAGTGGACCTGATCGTCCTGCATCACTGGAAGGCTGTCCCCGCCCGCCGCCTTGGGGTTTGACATGAACGCAGGCGGCGGCGAGAGGCGGGGCGCATTGCGGTAGGTCATCACCTCGACCACGCCGTCGGCGGCCAGCGCGCGAGCGGTATCGAGGCTGGCGATGCGGCCCTTGGCGATGGTGCTGAAAGCAATGGCGGCAAAGACCATGCCCTCCATCGGAAACTCTGCCGCGAACCGGGCCGTGCCCGAGACCTTGAGCGGGCCGTCAATCCTCGATACCGCGCGCCCCAGATGCCCATGCTGGTGGCCGATCAGCGGATCGGGCACACCGCCCGGCACCCAGTTGTCCGGCGCCAAGGCGACGGCCTTCGCCATCAGGCCCTGCGCCATGCCCTGTACGAGGCCCTTGGCGTCCTTGGCGATGTTCATGCCGGGTCTCCCGTCAGTTCCTCAAGCACGGCGACGAGGGTGCGGCGGGCGAGTTCTATCTTGAAGCCGTTATGCCGCAGCGCGCGGGCCTGGCTCAATTCGGCATCGGCCGCTGTTGCGAAGGCGACCTGGCCGACAGGCCCGCCCCGCAGGACGTCCTCGGCGCGCCGTGCGCGCCAGGGGCGATGCGCAACGCCGCCGAGGGCCAAGCGAACATCGCGGATATGCCCGTCCTCGACGGTGATCGCGCCTGCGACCGAAACCAGCGCGAAGGCGTAGCTCGAACGATCTCGCACCTTGCGGTACGTCGAACGGCGGAGGGCAGGTGGCAGTTCGATCGCGGTGATCAATTCACCCTGATCCAGCACGGTCTCGATATCGGGTCGATCGCCTGGCAGTCGGTGCAGGTCGGCCAGCGGGATTTGCCGTTCGCCTTTGGATGTGCGCGTGTGGACGACGGCATCAAGTGACGCCAGCGCAACCGCCATGTCCGAAGGGTGTACGGCGATACAGGCGTCTGAAGCTCCAAGGATCGCATGGTTGCGATTGAAGCCCTCGAGCGCGTCGCAGCCCTGTCCGACGTGGCGCTTGTTGCAGCGCGATCCGCTCTCGTCGTAGAAATAGGCGCAGCGCGTGCGCTGGAGCAGATTGCCGCCCGCCGTCGCCATGTTGCGAATCTGGGCGCTGGCACCGGCAAGGATGGCGCGGGAAAGAATGGGGTAGCGCTGCCTGACGAGCGGATGCGCCGCAATCGCGGTGTTGCGTGTCCCCGCTCCGATCATCAGGCCGGCGTTCGCAGTTTCCTCGATACCGACGGCAAGGCCGGATACGTCCACCAGAGCTTCGGGACGCTCGATCGTCTCGCGCATCAGATCAACGAGATTGGTGCCGCCTCCCAGATAACGCGCTCCGGTCCCGGCCTGGAGCACGGCGTCGCTGGCATCGGCAGCGCGTGCGTAACGCAGAGGTGTCATTGCGCTGCCTCCGTTTCGGGCATTGGTGACGGCGCAAACGTTGCCGCGATGGCATCGATGATTCCGTTATGCGCGCCGCAGCGGCACAGGTTGCCGCTCATTCGCTCGCGGACTTCCTCGGCGCTGAACGGCATTGTCGGGGCGGCGAGGTCATCCGTAACGTGGCTGGGGACACCGCGCTGCAGTTCGTCCGCCATGCCGATCGCCGAGCAGATTTGGCCTGGGGTGCAGTAGCCGCACTGGAAGCCATCGTGTTCGATGAAGGCCTGTTGCAGTGGATGCAGATCGGTGGCGGAACCGATACCTTCGATCGTCACGATGGAGCGCCCGTCGTATTGTACCGCCAGCGCAAGGCACGACAGGATGCGCTCCCCGTCCGCCAGAACCGTGCAGGCGCCGCAGGCGCCCTGATCGCAGCCCTTCTTCGTCCCGTGCAGGTGAAGGCGATCGCGCAGAAAATCCAGCAGGGACACGCGGGGGTCGAATGGGAGCTCGGCGGGCGCTCCATTAACGAGAATGCTCATCGCAGAAACCTCCTGATGCCGGATTTGGCTGATGGTCGGAGAATGCGCCTGTGTGTAACGCAGCCGGTGGCTCCGCGTGCCGGCAGCGCGGTATTGCGGTGTCGTCGTCAGGCAAAGCGATAGGGGCCGCCGCGTTCGAGCGCGGCCCGATACGCGGGCCGCGCGTGAATATTGTCGAGCCAGGCGATCGTCGAAGGACGCCCCACTTCCAGTCCTCCTCGATCCCGGGCCGCTTCGAGCGGGAAGCTCATCATGATATCGGCCGCAGTGAACGTATCGCCAGCGAACCACGGCCGGAAAGACAGTTCATGCTCGACGAAATCGAGGTGGACGTCGATCATCGGCTGCAGCTTCTTCTGTGCTGTCTTGCCCAGTAGCGGGATGCGTCCCAGCACCAGATTCACCAGCAACGGCGGCATTAGCGAGCCTTCCGCATAATGGAGGAAGTGGCGGTAGAGCAGTGCCGCGTCGTCGCCATAGGGCTTACCCAGACGTCCGTCAGCCTTGCTTGTGAGGTATTCGATAATGGCGCCGGTTTCGGCGATGATCCGTTCGGACCCGGAGTGATCGCGATCGACGATTACCGGCGACTTGCCGAGCGGATGAATGCGCCTCAGTTCGGGCGGCGCCAGCATCGTCTTGGGATCGCGTTCGTAGCGCTTGACCTCATAGGGCAGGCCGAACTCTTCCAGCAGCCACAGGACGCGCTGCGAACGCGAGTATTCCAGATGGTGGACGACGATCATCGGTGCATGGCTCTTCGTCGATTACGCGTACGATGCCAACGGACTTCGGGCGGCAAGGTTACGGCCTCAGCCCCGCCGCGTCAGAGCGCCGAATGCCTGCTTCACCTTGGAAATCCCGAAACGAAGCGCCTGACCGGGATCGATATGCGGCATGGCGGGAATCTCATCAGGATTGACGACGGCATGGAGGATCGCTGGCCCGGGTTCGGCCAGCCATGCATCCACGGCGGCGGTCAGTTCGTGCGGCTTTCTTGCCGTGAACCCGCGCGCGCCGCAGGCCTGCGCGAATGTGGCGAAGTCGAGGTTGGGGAACGAGGCTCCCTCGCTCGGCGGAACTCCGGCGCCTTCCATCTCCAGATGAACAAGGCCCCAGGTGCTGTTGTCATAGACCACCACCTTGACCGGCAGCTTGTGTTCCACTGCGGTCATGAATTCGCCCAGCAGCATCGTGAAACCGCCATCGCCCGCGTGAAGGATCACCTGCCGCGCGGTATCGAGCGCCTGGACACCGTTGGCTATGCACCATGCCGGTGCCGACGGCGGCATTGTTGAACGAGCCGGTGATCTGCTGGCGCCCGCTCTGGCGCAGCCAGTTCGCCGCCCACAGCGTGACCTCGCCGGTGTCCGTTACCCACACCGCGTCCTCGGCGGCACGATCGCTGACCGCGCGGGCGATGGCCTGCGGGTGCAGCAGGTCGGGCGATCGATCGAGCGCGGCCTTTTCGTCCAGCATCGCGTCCCACTTCGCGCGGTTGGCCTTCACCGCGTTCAGAAAGGCGGTGTCGCTTCGCTGCGGCAGGGCGTCGAGCAGCATGCGCAAGGCCGGGCGCACCGATCCGACGATGCCGAGCAACCGGCGTGCGGCGACCCAGCGCGAAGGCGCGTTCGTCGATCTGCACCACACGCGTCTTGGTGGGGAGGAACTCGGAATAGGGGTAGTCGGTCCCCAGCATCAGCATGAGGTCCGCCTGGTGCAGGGCATCGACGCCGGGCCGCCCGCCGATCAGGCCGATGCCGCCGATCCAGCGCGGGTCGTCGTAAGGCAGGATATCCTTGCCGCGATAGGTATGCATCAGCGGTGCATTCAGGCGGTCCGAGAGCGCTTTCAGCTCCTCCGCAGCGGCGTGACAGCCAAAGCCGCATAGGACGGCCACGGTCTTCGCCTCGCCGATCATCTGCGCCAGCGTGGCGATGTCGGCCGCTGCCGGTGCGACTTCGAGCCGGGGGCGCAGGGTGGCGATGCTCGGCACCGGGCCGGGAACTTTCGCGGCGAAGACCTCGGGCGGGATGGAGATGTGCGCGACGCCGCGCTCGCCATACGCATGCGCGATCGCCTGTTGAATGACCGCTGCTGCCTGATCGGGCGAGGCGATGATCTCGCTGTAGACGCCGACGTTGCGGAACAGCGCGACAGGATCGTCTTCCTGCAGGTAGTCGCTGCCGCGCTTGGCCGTGGCGACGCCGCCCGAGATCGCGAGGACCGGCCATGGTCCTTGCGGGCTTCGTAAAGCTCCGGTCACTTTCGTCTGCCCTGCCGCGGCGAGCGCTGCGCCTTCCTCATGGCGCACGCCGATCCAGCGCACCTTGTTCTGACGGCGGATCGCATCGGTGAAGGGGGGGAGCGCATCGCCGACGATGCCGAAGGCCGATCTCGTCGAGAGTGGCAACGAGAAGTTCGGCTACGGTAAGGGACATGGGCGTACTCCTGCGTATATCGGGAAAGCTGTGCGCGGGTCAGCCGGGCTGGCCGTTGGAAGCGGAAATCCCTGCGTCGACGGCAAGGATCGCGCCCGTCACCAGCGCTGCGTCATCGGACGCGAGGAAGGTAACCGGGCCGGCGATGTCCTCTGCCCTGGCGTGCTTGCCCAGCGCCGAGCGTTCATGGAACTTCGCGATCAGCGCCTCATCGTCGAGCATGTCCTTGGTCAGATCGCTTTCGGTGAGGGCTGGGGCGACGGCGTTGACGCAGATGCCGGATTTCCCGAGGTCGAGCGCCAGCGCGCGGGTGAAGTTGACCACCGCATCCTTGGCGGCGTTGTAGGCAGTCATGTCCCAGTCGCCGCCGGTGCCCGATACCGAAGCGGTGTGAACGATGCAGCCCTTGGTGGCCTTCAGGTGCGGCAGGGCCAAGCGTCGAAATTTCGCAGTTCTGCCGGTGTTTTTGTGAAACCTGCATTGCGGGCCATCGTATCGGTATGCTCCCACCCTAAGACTTGGCTCGCCGGAGACGTAATAACTCCGTCCATGGCCGGTACAATGCCCATGTAGAAAAAGCCGGTATCCAAGCTCAGGGCCCCGACTTTCACCGGCACCCGGCCAGGGTTCTCTGGCAACATGGCTCCGGTCGGCTGATCCGCCACGCCTGGGCCAAATTGACTTTTTCTGTTAGTACTGATGGTCAAGTCGCTGACATTGTTGACCGTGTCGTGAAATTTGCCGGATCCGTTCGTATCGAAAGTTAGCGAGCCAATCGCTGGGCCGCCAATAGACACCTGATAAACGGCGCTGGATGTCGGTGTCGGTGAAGGTGCGGGCGCCGGAGTTGGAACTGGTGTGGGGACAGGGGTTGGAGCGGGCGTACTGCCGTTGCCTCCCGAATTATCGCCTCCACATCCCCCGGGCAACAGCAGCGCCAACGCACACGAAAAACCACCGATCGCAAATCTCATAATGCCCCCGAAGTCCCTCATCAGTCAGGACAGGGCATAGAAATTTCTAATTTTCTTAATTATATCAATATTTTATATTCGCCATACGGTGTTAATTCACAACGCCAGCTTGATTTGTTGGTTCGACAGTCTTCGTCGTTCGCCGACCAAAAGGCGAAATCATCCGCGACCCACCCATTCAATGGCACTCGCGGCGCTGCTCTGTCGCCATCCCGGCAGCCTAAAACGCTAAATATCCATAGACCAGTGAGTGGGGCCCGCAGGTTCGTCCCTCGGAGACTATCGTACGCCTACCAGCACCTGAAGCTCTTCGCGATAGCGGAATGGTGGCTTTCAGCCGGGGATCCTGGGAAGTCGCCATTCTGGGACCTACGGGAGAGCGGACATATGGCATGACGAGATTTGCGTTTCGGCAATGGTCCGCGGGGCAACCATTATTCGATCTTGGGATGGCGCGGCGACATGGCTGCCACCGCGCTACCTATCCGGTCGCCGCGTCGAAGCGCGGGGCGTGGTCGAAGTCCGCCTTGCCGAAAGGGCGGTCGCGGAACATGTAGCCATAGTAGAACTCGCGAAGGCGGCGATGGTAGTCGCGGATCTGGTCGCGATAGGCGAGTTGCGCTGTAAGGTCGGTCCGCGCCATCCCGGTCAACAGCGCCTGCACGCCAACCGAGGGCAACACCCAGCCGAGGCTGCGCGCGGTTTGATCGCGGGTCTCAAGGCCCTGCCGATAAGTGCGCACCTTGCCCGCCAAGCTCTCGTCGCCGACCTGGTGGAAGGCGAAATACCACTTGTAATGGAACGCTGTGCCCAGAGGCGCGGAATCGGCCCATTGCGGGTGACTGGCATAGAAAGCCCGCATCGTGTCCTCACGGGGAATGTCCCATGCGTGATTGACGGCCTCGCGCTGGGCCAGAGCGATTTCGGCGCCCTGGTTCACCGGGATCGCGCGGTTGATAACGACATGACCGAGCGTCGGCAGTACCAGCACGAGCACCAGCCATAGCGCCGCAAGGCTTGCCGCATTGGCGACGCTGCTCCAGCGCAGTCGGCCGATCAGCGCGCTCAGGCCTGCCCAGAACAGCAGGTAGCCAAGGACTAACCCCAGAATTACCAGGATCGCGCCAGCTGCGACGCCCGATATGCCGGCGGCTACGGCGAAAGGCACGCCGATCGCCGCCCACAGCAGCGCAAGGCGCAGCAGGGTGCGACGTCGCCACAAGGCCGCGCCGCCATGCGGGAGAGCGGCAAGCGTGCGCCAGCGCCCGGCCTCGCGTTCGCCCGAGGTCAGGTCGTGGCATAAGGCGATGACGAACAGCGGGGCGAGGAACACCAGCACGAAGGCGAAGTCGAAGCGGCCGGGAAGCGCCAGTTCCGGGTTGAAGGTATCGCCATCGTAGATCTGCGCTTCGAGGCCCAGCGCCCGCACGCGCAGGATGTAAGGGGAGACGTCGCGCATCCCCAGCGCCGCGAAGGCGAGCGGTGAAGGCGCGTTCCAGGTCGGATGGAAGCTGTAGTAGGCGGCGCTGCCCGCATCCTTCTCCTTGTCGACCCAGGCGGCGATGGCGCCGATGTCCTCGGCCTGCGCGGCAACAATGGCGGCGATGGCGGCGCGCTGGCGACCGACTTCGGCCATCCCCGCGACCAGCGCCGCCGCCGTCAGCACCGCCAGCAGGCCAACTGCGATCATGGCGAGGCGCTGGCGCAGCAGCAGGCGGGCTTCATGCATCCACAAGGTCATCGGCGCTCTCCCAGACGGCAGGTGGCGAAGGCGAGCAAGGCTCCGGCAAGCATGAGCCATCCGGCGATCACGACCAGCCCCGGCAGAGCCCGGCCGGCGAGTGTCGCACCGTCTGGCGCGCGATACGTGAAGTCGGGCATCTTTTCCCAATTACCGGCGGCAATGCGCTTGCGGCGGTCGGCGTCCGCGTCGCTCGCAGTGTCGTTGGCATAGGTGACGCCATCGGCCTGCAGCCGGTTCAGCCGCTGGACGAGGTCGTAGCGATAGGCTTCCGCCTGTTCGAGAAAGCTGCGATGGGCCGCAAAGTCGGTCCCCGCGGCTGCCATCGACAGCGAGCGCAAGGCGATCGCCGGACTGATTGCGCCGACCATGCCGACAATGGCGTTCTGCGAGCCCTGTGCCGCGTAGCTTTCGCCGCTGTAGCGCTCGAACAGCGCGGAGGTGACTTTCTCTCCCTCCACCGCGAGAAGCCCCTTGTAGTTGACCGGCAGGTCTTCCACCCGCGTCACGCCGTAAAGCCGGAGCACCGATCGCTTGAAGGCGGCGAAGTGCGGATCGTCGGGGCTGTGGGCATCGCCGAGGCGGCGCAAGTCGCGCGCGATCGCCACTTCGGTCTGCAGGCGGTTCTGCAGGGGCACCGCCGCGCTGGCGATATCCGGCGCCACGCGCGGGAGCAGGACGACGCTCACCGCCCAGATCGCCACGAGCGCGAGCAGCGCGTCGCGGCTGCGGCCGACCAGCGTGGAAACCAGTACGATGGCCGTGACCCACAAGAGCAGCCATGCCGCATAGCCCAGCACGATCACGGCCATCGGCAGGCTCGCCGCGCCTGACGTCCCCGCTAGCGCGACGAGGCCCAGGATCGCAGGCAGCACCACCAGCAGGGCGACGGTGCCCAGCGCGCGCAGCTTGCCGCGCACGATCGCCCCGCGCGTCGCGCCCTGCATCATTAGCACGCGCAAGGTGCCGCGCTCCGTCTCGCGAGCGACGGCGCCATAGCCGAGGAAGATTAGCAGGAGCGGCGCCACCGTCTGCAGCACGAAGGCGGGCGTCAACTGGCCGAAGCGGACCAGCAGCGAGCTCTGGTTGACGTCGCCGAAGTTGGCGGTGTTCTGACGGTGCCCTTCGAGGAACATCGAATTGCCGGTGAAGGCATCGACGCCCGGATCGAAGGCGGCGAGCGCGCTCAGCGGGCGGAAGATGAATGTGCCGTAGTGGACCATGCGATGCGGATGCCGGTCCGGCTGCGCGTCGAAGGCCTGCTCGGCCTCGTGCTGGTGACGGGCGCGCAAGTCCTCGATCTCGCGCTGGTGCGCCCAGGAGCTTGCTACCGCCACCAGGGTAAGCAGCACCAGCAGCACGCAGGCGATCACAGCGACGCGGTTGCGGCGCATCAGCCGCAGTTCGTCAAGCGCTATCAGGGTGGCGGCGTTCATGCCGCCACCCTCTGCGCGGCGACCGCGAAGCGGGCGTGCAACGCGCGCACGTCGAAGCGGTCCTCGCCCCGCGCCGTCACGTCCTCGACGATGCGCCCGGCTTCGAGGAAGCAGATGCGATCGGCGATGTCGGCGGCGCTCAGCAGGTCATGCGTCACCATGAGCACGGCGGTGCCACGTGCGCGCACCGCGAGCACCAGAGCGTTGAAGTCCGCCGTCGCGCGCGGATCGAGGCCGGAAGTCGGCTCGTCCAGCAGCAGCACCGGCACTTCGCGCAGCAGTGCGACCGCGATGGCCACCTTCTGACGCATCCCCTTGGAGAAGGCGCCAAGCCGCTGGTCCCAGGCGCGCTCCTGCAGGCCGGCGGCGGCGAAGGCCTCGACGATCGGCGCGCGGCCCTGCTTCCCGCCGGAGAGGGCCAGCAGGTATTGCGCGTTCTCCACGGCGGTCAGATGTTCGTAAAGCGCGACGTTCTCGGGCAAGTAGGCGATCTGGCGGCGAGCGTCGTCGGGCGCGGCGCCGGGATCGATGCCGCAGACCGAAATGGAGCCGGCCTGCGCCTTCACGAAGCCCAGCAGGGTCGACAGCGTGGTCGATTTGCCCGCACCATTACCACCCAGCAAAGAGGTCACGCTGCCTGCGGGCGCCGAGAGCGAAAAACCGTCCAGAACCCGGTGGTCGCCGTAAGTGACAGCGAGGTTCTCGATCAGGATCGGCAGTGTCGTTTCAATCATAATGTTTCCCGAATATTGCTAAAGAAGTCAGGATTTCTGCGGATTTTGCGGCCTCCTGCCTTATTAATTGATATGATGCAACATATCATTGACGGCCGCCGTTTGTGCTGACAGAAGCCCGCCCGAACGAGGCACCGCGCTGCCTCGGGACATAGTCACCGTGGGGATCGCATGCTTCGCTTTACCAGGAATCGTCGGCTGCTTGCCGGAACTCTGCCGTTCGCCATCGCGCTGGCGCCGTCTGGCGGTGCCTTGGCCGAAGAGGCCGGAGCCGAAGGTGAGGAGCGCAGCGAGGCGATCACCGTAAACGGCGTGCGCCAGGCCTATCGCGGCGACTTCGCGGTGTCGGAAATCCCACAGTCGATTTCCGAGATCGATGCGAAGACGCTGGAGCAGAACGGCATCCAGCGGCTGACCGACGCGCTCGATCTCAACGCCTCGGTGGTGCGGCAGAACACGCTGGGCGGCTTGTGGGATGCCTTTGCGATCCGGGGCTTCGCTGGCGACGAGAACATGCCGAGCGGCTATCTCGTCAATGGCTTCAACGGCGGGCGCGGTTTCGGCGGGCAGCGTGATACGGCGGGGATCGAGCGGGTCGAAGTGCTCAAAGGGCCCGCTGCAGCGCTGATCGGGCGCGGCGAGCCGGGCGGCACGATCAACCTCGTGACCAAGCAGGCCGAATTGGGCTGCAGCTTCGGCACCGCCGCGATCCAGTACGGCAGCTGGGACCGAGTGCGCGGCGAGGCCGACGTCAACATCTCCCTGACCGGAGGTCTTACCGTGCGCCTGATCGGCTATGGCGAGGAGGGCGATACCTTCCGCGATCACGTCCATCAGTCGCGCTGGGGCTTCCTGCCCTCGGTCGGCCTCGCGCTCGGACCGGATACGCGCCTGACCTACGATCTGGAGAAGACCCGTGTGTCGGTTCCGTTCGATCGCGGCATCGTGGTGCTGGACGGCAATTTCGACACCGTCCCGCGCTCCCGCTTCCTTGGCGAGGCGGGTGATGGCGATACGATCGCCCGCGCCGAAGGGCACCAGTTGCGGCTCGACCATCAGTTCAGCGACCGCTGGAGCCTGCTGGTGGGCGGAAGCATTCGCGATACGCTGCTCACCG
Source organism: Novosphingobium resinovorum (assembly GCF_001742225.1). Classification (NCBI taxonomy): domain Bacteria; kingdom Pseudomonadati; phylum Pseudomonadota; class Alphaproteobacteria; order Sphingomonadales; family Sphingomonadaceae; genus Novosphingobium; species Novosphingobium resinovorum. The sequence continues at coordinate 52,604 of NZ_CP017076.1, forward strand.
GATTTTCCTCCGATGCGGAGACGGCGGCCTCGCGTCAGGCGCTCTACACCGACGGCCGCTCGCTCTCGCGCCAGCGTCGTTCGCGTCGTTACGATGCACGGCACTATGTACTGCGCGTGGAACTGGCGGGTGAATTCGAGACCGGCGCGCTGACGCATCGCGTGCTGATCGGTGCCGACTACGACAATTTCGATTACAAGCAGTTGTTCCTGCGCTTCCGCCCGCCTGCCCTCAGCACCAATCCAACGGCGCAGCAGGGTAATGTGATCGATATCCTCGACCCGGTCTACGGCCGATTCGCGCTGCCTGTCGGCGCGACCATGATGGATCGTACTGACCACCAGCGTTCGATAGGCGCTTACGTGCAGGACCAGATCGAGGTGACTAACCGGCTTCAGGTCCGCATCGGCGGGCGCTTCGACCACCTGACGCTGGAAACCGACAATCGCCTGACCAGCCAGAACAGCCGCCGCAAGCGCAGCCGCTTCAGCCCGCAAGCCGGCGTGGTCTACGAACTGAGCGATCCGGTGACGATTTACGCCGCCTATGGGCAGGGCTTCCGGGCCAATGTCGGCACCAATGTCAACGGGCAGATCTTCGATCCCGAAAACAGCGAATCCTTCGAGGCAGGTGCCAAGCTGAGCCTGCTGGGCGGAGCGCTGACCGGAACGCTGTCGGTGTTCCATCTCACCAAGGCCAATGTGCTGGCGACCGATCCCAACGCGCCGGGGTTCTCACTGGCGCTGGGCAAGGCGCGCAGCCGCGGCGCCGAGTTCGACCTTGCCGGGAAGCTGCCGGGCCGCGTCGATGTTCTAGTGAGCTACGCCTATGTCGATGCCGAAGCGCGCTCGGCGATGGTGGACCCCAATACCTCGTTCCAGGTGCAGGTCGGCGATGCCCTGGTGAACATCCCGAAGCACAACCTCAATATGCAGCTCGCCAAGTCCTTCACTCTGGGCAAGCGCGAGGTGCAGATCGGCGCGGGCATGCAATACGTGGGGAAGCGCTGCGGCGAAACGGGCACCGATTTCATGCTGCCCTCGCACGCGCTGTTCCGCCTGTTCGGCAAAGTCGACGTGATGGAGCATCTCGAACTGTTCGGTTCGGTGACCAATCTGTTCGATGAACGCTGGTACGCCAACAGTTACTCGCCGCTCTGGGTGCAGCCCGGCGCGCCGCGTACTGGGACCATCGGCCTGCGCGCGCGCTTCTGATGGCAGGGGATCGATCGATGCTGAAGTTCGCCGTCCTCGCCGCCACTCTCGCCATCACGACTGCCGCTGCAGCGGCGGAATCGGCACCGCCCGCCGTGCTGCCGCCTGCGCTGGCATGGTCGGGCGCGAGCGAGAAGCTGATCGTCCAGTCCGGCGATCCGTGGATCACCCCGGCCGAGGCCTCAGGGTTCCAGGCCACGCCGCGCTATGACGAAGTGCGCGACTGGCTCGACAAGCTGGCCAAGGCCTCGCCACTTATCTGGGTCGAGAGCTTCGGCAAGACCGGCGCAGGCCGCGACCTGTTGATGGTGCGCGCCAGCACCGGCGGACCGGGCAAGCCCGTCGTGCTTGTGCAGGCGGGTATCCACTCAGGCGAGATCGACGGCAAGGATGCCGGCCTCATGCTGCTGCGCGACATCGCGGTGCGCGGCAAAAGCGGCCTGCTCGACAAGGTCGATCTCGTCTTCGTGCCGATCCTCAACATCGACGGGCATGAGCGCTCGAGCCCCTGGAACTTCCTCCACGTGCGCGGCCCCGAGGCCAAGGGTACCGAGGGGAACGCGCGCAATATCAATCTCAACCGTGATTACGCCAAGCTCGACACGCCCGAAGTGCGCGCGATGGTCGCGCTGCTGCGGCGGCTGGACCCGGCGCTCTACATCGACTGCCACGTCAGCGGCGGCTTCGACATGCAGTATGACGTGACCTACACATATGCAGGCTGGGGCAAGTATGCGCGCCACCGCGCTACCGCGCTATGGCTGGAACAGCGCTTCGGCCCGACCGTGAAAGCGGCGCTGACGCGCGCCGGGCACGAGCCGATCATTTACCCCAGCCCGATCGACACTCGCGATCCGCAGAAGGGAATCCGCTACAGCCCCGAAGGTCCGCGTTATTCGACAGGCTATGGCGACTTCATCGGTGTGCCCACGGTGCTGGTTGAGAACCACATGCTCAAGCCCTACCGCCAGCGCGTGCTCGGCACTTATGTGCTGCTGGAGGCCGCACTCAAGCTCGCCGCACAGGACGCGGGACGCATCGCCGAGGCCAAGGCGATCGACCGCGCCGAACGCCCCAGGCAGTTGCTCACCCGCTGGGCTCCGGCCAAACAGCCGATCGGCTGGGTGGACAAGTTCAAGGGCGTCGCCTTCGAGACATACCATTCGGCGGCCACCGGCCGGATGGAGCAGCGCTGGACCGGCAGAAGGATCACGTTCCGCATGCCGATCATCGGGCAGAAGCCGACCGAGGCTGTCCCACTCCCCGAGGCCTGGCTGATCCCCGCAGCGCAGACCGAGGTGATCGAAAAGCTGCGCCTGCATGGCATCGGCTTTGAAACGCTGGCAACCGACAGGGTCCTTCGTGTGGACACGGTGCGCCTTCATGACGTCAGGCTGGCCCCGGCCCACGATGGACGCATCCCGGTGACGGCGCGTTTCACGCACGAACAGAGCGAGGCGGCGATCCCGGCAGGCACGGTGCGGGTTGCATCCGACCAACCGCTCGGACTGCTCGCGGCGGCGCTGCTGGAGCCGGAAAGCCTGGACAGCTTCCTCGCGTGGGGCCTGTTTCCCGAAGTGCTTTCGGCTCCCGCAGGAACAGAGGATTTCGTGATGGCGCCGATCGTCGACGCGTTGCTGGGATCAGATGCCGAACTATGCGCGGAGTTCGTCAGCAAACTGGCTGCGGACAGCACTTTTGCTGCCAGCTCCAAAGCGCGCTTACAGTGGCTGTCTGATCGCCTTCCTCATCGCGACGGGTTCAGCCGCGTCTATCCAATACAACGGGTGGTTGTCGAAAATTGGCTCGGCAAAATGTAATGACCGCAATGGGCGCGTCTGAGCGGCTTACGCGGCCGACATCGCCGACCCTTTTCGGTCACACAATCGCCGATTTCCATTCCCCAGGTGCAGCCCGTCTGCTTTGTCGGTCACCAAGTAGGAATGGTACGATGTTGTCTGACTAAGGCTATATCTGCGGTATGGGAGTCCAAGATTTGCGCCCGTTCAATTGCCGTCGGCATCGACCATGAACACTACGGGCTTGCCGCGCGATGCGGGATCCCATCCGGCCGACAGGGCTGCCCTTACGCCGCGCGAAGCAATCGTGTCGTTGATATGCAAACGCCCTTTCGGCAACCCTTTCAGCAGGCGCTTTGGAGCCGGAAATTCCAGCACCGCTTCACGCGCCATGCCGTGCTGGCGCAGAGAAATTGTCATCCCCTTCCAGCCATCGGAAGAGGACAATTGGGGATCGCTGACGAGCTCCCAGTCATATTTGAACCCGTCGATTTCGATGGTGCCACCACGGCCATGTTTATGAAGCATGGCACGCCTTTAGCATGTCGGCGGCAGCACTCCACCCCGCATCCGGGCCGCGCATCTATGCGCATGACCCTAGTCGTCCAGCCAACCGCATAGTATCTCGCCCTCGTGCCCTTCGGGCGCCAGCGCCGCGCGCGACGCTTCCAGCAGTGGTGGCAGTGCCTGCATGAAAGCGTAGGGCGGATTGACGATAAAAAGGCCTGCGCCGTTATAGATGCCAGGCTGCTCGCTGTCGTACAGCCAATGCTCCACCACCAGAAATTTCGGGATGCCGAGCCTGCGCAGCTGCGCCTTCCACCGCTGGTGCGTGGCGCTGTCTTTCAGCGGATACCAGATTACCGTCACGCCATGTGCCCATTTGCGGTGGGCGGCGGCGAGGGTGGCGGTGATGCGCGCGCGTTCGTCCGTCTGCTCATAGGGCGGGTCGACCACCACCACGCCTCGAGGAGTCCGGGGCGGCACCATCGCCAGCCAGAGTTCATACGCGTCGCGTTCATGTATGGCCGCGCCGGTGCCCCGCATCGCGCCGCGCAGGGTACTGGCATCGTCCGGGTGCTTTTCGTTGAGGATCAGGGCGTCCTGCGGGCGCAGGAGCTGCGCCAGAAACTGCGGCGAGCCGGGGTACAGGCGGGGTTCGTCGCCCCCATTCACCGCATGCACGGCGGCCCGATAGTCGTCCAGCAAGGGGTTCGCGTCGGCAAAGGCCCGCAGCACGCCCTGCGTGGCCTCGCCGGTGCGCTGCGCGTCGTCGCCGCCAAGGTCGTACAGCCCGCAGCCGGCATGGGTATCGATCAGGGTCAGCGCGCCCGGCTTGTGCTGCAACGCGCGTACCAGCGCGATCAGGAGGCTGTGCTTTACGACATCGGCGCTGTTGCCGGCGTGGAAGGAATGGCGATAATTCATTGCGGTTCAAAAATCCTGACGATCAGCCTCTAAACGAGTTGCTGAACCTTCTGCAAAGCGAAGTTATGATCGTGCCTTTTTTGTCAGGCGCGGAAGCGGAGCGCTATGCGGTTGAAGTAACCAATCCGGCACCCGCATAGAGTCCTACATCGCATTTCGGCGAAAGGCTCCAAGCCTGCGTCAGCGATCGCCATTGGAGATGCGAGCCTGATCGCAACCGATGCTAATCGCCAGGGCGGGGTTCGCGGCGGTGAGCCCTTGCCGCCGGAGGCGACCAACCATGCGGTGAACGAATATCTGGCCGTGCTCGACGATGCCGCGTTTGGCGCCGCGACGCCTGTCGTTCCGAAGTTCCTGTCGCCTGCCGATCCTGCCGCGCGCTGGACCAGCGCCAAGGGCGGTCAGGCGTTCTTCGCCTACTGCACCAATTATCTGATCGACCTGAAGAACGCCGTCATCATGGATGTGGAAGCGAGCACGGCGGTGCGGCAGGCTGTTGACTGCAGCACGGCGGATGATCGATCGCGTCCAGGACCGGTTCGAAGTCTGGCCCGCGCGACTGGCGGCGGACACCGCTTATGGTTCTGCAGAAAACTTAGCGTGGCTGGTGCACGAGAAAGGGATAAAGCCACATATCCCGATCTTTGATCATAGCAACAGGCGCACCGGCAGCTTCCAGCGATCCGCCTTCCGCTTCGAGCATAAGCGCGATGTCTATGTCTGCCCGGGGGAAAAGGATCTGAAGCGGCAGCATCGCAACTTCGCAACATCTCGCTCCGGTGTCGATCAGGATGGCTTCATGTGATATCCGTGTTGCCTCACGAAGAAATGTTCCCGAGCAACGCGACCGTTGCCTCACGTAATTGTTCCTTACAGGCCCTCGCGCAGCAATGCCATTGCATGTGACGGATTGCCGTGCAGCTGAGCCGTAGGCGAGGCGGAACGGTAATCCGTCACATGGCCGTGAGGATGGTTTCCGTGTCGCCTGGCGCGGCGCTGGCCAGCCCGGAAGAGTGGCTGAACACCAGCGCTCGCGCGTGTTCGGTGCGCCAGCCTTTCAGACGGCGCTGGATAGTCCGCAGGAGGCCGTCCGGGTAGATGTTCGGCTGCTCGGCTTGCAATTTCTCCAGTAACTCCCGCCCGGTACGCCAAGGCTCGTCTTCGAACCAGGCCTTTAACTGGTCGGTAACCTGAAGCAGTGGATCCGGTCGACGCCGTTCTCGCTTGCGCGGCGCTTTATCAACCGCCGTGGGCCGCGCCTCACCATTGTGCCATAAAACTTTCAGGCTCGAGAGGAACGCCCCCAGCGGTGGGGGGGAGGTTTCGGTAGGATCTGCCAAGACGACGGCGTCGGCCAGGACCACCAGTTTCTGCTGCGCGGTGCGGATGTCTCGCAGCAGTCGAACCGGATCCAGTCTGGCGGCGAGGTCCCGTAGCCGTTCGCGTGTCTGCTCGCTGGTCCGCGGGTCATCCATCAAACGCTGGAACGGTGTCGCGGGAGCGTGATAGCGCTTGTGGACTTTGGCGCCGTCGCGGCGCTTCTCCGCCAACTTGAATGAGGGCTGGAAGAAGTTCACGAACAGGCGCGCCGCCGCATACAATTCGGCGAGCAACCCAGCTGCTTCCAGTCCCTCAAACCGGCGATAGCCCACCAGACGGCGTACAACCGAACCGTTCTTCTGCTCGACCCAGGCCTGATCGTTCTTGCGATAGGGGCGGCAGCGGGTAAACGCGATTTCCGTCGTCGCGCAGTAATCGCGCACGGTTTCATTGATGAACACGCTGTCATTGTCGGAATCAAATCCCAGCAACGGGAACGGCATCAGCTTGCGCAGCTCCTTGAGTACCTCCACCAACAACGTTTGCTCGCGCACCAGCAACGGTGCGCATTCGGTCCAGCCTGTCGCGATATCCGTCAACGTCAGCGTCCAAGTCCAACTCCCTTTCGCCACCGGACCGCTATGAGAAACAAGGTCGGCCTCCATATGTCCCGGCGCCGGATCTCCCCAATCGCTGAATGTTCGGATCGGAACACTGCGCCTAAGTTCAGATCCCGCCACGCCGCGACGCCGGACCTTATGGCTGTTCCCTTTCGCGGTCTGTAAAACACGGTCAATCGTGGCCGGGCTCATCTGCAACAAGCTTCCTTTGATCGCCGGATCGAGATCAAGATGGCCATGGCCCTCCATCGCCTCGATCAGAATCGGGATAAGCGGCCGAAGTCGCTTGCCGCACAGGCGGTCGCTGGCCTCCCACAATACGAGCAACGCTCCGCGCACCGCCTCGTTGTAAATTCTCCGCTCGGGTCGCGTCGTTTCCCTGATCAACGGCTCCGCCCGCAATAGTCTCATTGCATGCTTCCGGTGGAAACCTGTGATCGCGACGAATTCGTCGAGAACCTTGCCCTTGCTCGCGCGATCGGCCGAGCGATACCGCTCGCCGACTGCTTCAATCAATTCCCTGCGCGTCGCCATGCTCACCTTCCGCATCGTTCCCTCCCGGCCAATGCCGGGAGCAGTTTAGATGAGGCAACGGCAGGTTTGCCGGGAGCATTTCAGGCGAGGCAATGCGTTTCTCGTCCAGATCGCCGCGCAACACTGTATGCCTTGTAGCGCTCTCCCGATACCATCAGTTTCCACGCGATGCGAGCAATCTTGTTGGCGAGGGCCACGGCGACCAGCTTAGGCGGCTTCCGCTTCAGCAGGTCCAAGAGCCAGGGGGTCGCATGCTTGCCGCGTCCAACGCGAACATGCCGTAACAATGCTGTGGCGCCTGCTACGAGCACGCTTCTTAGGGCCTCGTCCCCAGCACGGGTGATTTTGCCTGTCCTGGTTTTGCCGCCGGTCGAATGATCCTTTGGTGTGAGTCCCATCCACGCCGCGAACTGTCGGCCGGATTCGAACAGCTCGGGTGCTGGCGTTTTCATTGTGAGAAGCGATGCGCCGATCAGGCCAACGCCTGGTATCTCAGCCAAGCGGCGCGCACGCTCATCGGCACGGTGCCACTGTGCAAGTTGCGCCTCCGTTTCGGTGATCTCTTCTTCAAGCTGCCGGAAGATCTTTCCCTGCGTCGCAAACAATGTCCGGGCAAGTGCGGGGATAGAGCGATCGGTAGCAAGACGGTCAAGAAGCTGCTCGATCCTGCATTTGCCTTTGGCGGCGATAAGACCAAACTCGGCCGCATAACCCCGGATGGAATTTGCCACTTGAGTCCGCATCTGGATGAGACGCTCTCGAACACCGACCAGCATCAATCCCGCCTGCTGTTCTGGTGTCTTAATCGGCACGAACCTCATCGAGGGACGGCTCATCGCTTCACAGATGGCTTCTGCGTCCGCTGCATCGTTCTTCCCGCGCTTCACGTAGGGTTTGACCAGTTGAGGGGCGATCAGTTTTACCTCATGCCCATAAGAGGTCAGCAACCGCGCAAGATGGTGAGATGCACCGCAGGCCTCAAGCGCGACGCTGGTCGGCGACAATTTCTCGAAGAACATCATCATGTCCGCTCGCCGGAACTGCTTGCGCAGTACCGGCTTCTCGGCCGTGTCGACCCCGTGAAGTTGAAAAACGTGCTTTGACGTGTCGATCCCAATACGGATAAGCTTCTCCACGGACAGTCTCCCTCATGTGGTCTTCAACAACCTCATCGTGGCACATCGTGATGCCGTTGGGAGGCCGTCCACACCAACAGGTCTGGACGATCGTCTCTGGGAACACGGCGGTGATGGCCTCTGGAAAGCCCTTCAGGCCGTCTACGACGGCCAGCATGATGTCCTCAACACCGCGGTTCCTCAGCTCGTTCATCACCCGCAGCCAGAATTTGGCGCCCTCGTTCTGCTCGATCCACAGGCCCAGGACGACCTTGCCGCCATCGGCACGCACGCCTAGCGCGATGTGGATAGCCTTGTTGCGGACCAGACCTTCGTCACGGATCTTGACCCGGATCGCGTCGAAGAAAACCAGCGGATAGGCCGGATCGAGCGGTCGGGCCTGCCAGGCGGCGACCTCTTCGAGCACGGCGTCGGTCACCGTCGAGATCAGGTCCGGCGAGACGTCGATACCGTACAGATCGCGCAAGTGCCCGACGATCTCCCGTGTGCTCATGCCGCGCGCATACATCGAGACGATCTTGTCGTCGAAGCCCGGAAACCGGCGCTGGTACTTGGCGATCAATTGCGGATCAAAGCTGGCCTGACGATCGCGCGGCACCTCGATCTCGATCTTGCCGGTGTCCGTCACCACCGTCTTGCGGCCATAGCCATTGCGGCTGTTCCCGACCTGCGAGGCATCGCCAAGGTGGTAATCCATCTCGGCGTTGAGCGCCCGTTCGGCCAGCGCCTTCTTCAATGAATCCAGCAGGCCGCCCTGCTGGAGCGCACTGGCCGCATCGCTGCCGGCCAAGAGTTGATCGAGTAAATCAGCCGGGATCGCCGGCTCCTTGCGTCGAGGCATACTCATCGTGCTGGCGCGTATACCCGCCAATCTGGGCACGGCGGGTGCGGCGGCGGGGTTGGCGCTGATGTGCCTGTATGCCGCGCTGAGGATCGATCAATGCCGCGAAGCCCTGCTGCGATGCCGATGGCAACTGGCCTATCCCATCGTCGCGCTGGTCTCGATCGCATGGGCGGTTCAGCCTCTGGTGACGGGCAGAGCGGCGGTGCAGATGGCGGTGACCGCGTTCGCAGGCCTGCTGTTGTCGCAGGCTGTTCGCCCGAGGGCGGTGCTGGCAGGGCTTTTCTGCGCCTTTGCGGGCTATACCGTGATTTCGTTTCTTGTCGGACATACGCGGCCGGACGGCGTGACCGGGGCTCCGGCACTGTTCGGCCTTGGCGGAGAAGCGAAGAACTACTTCGCCGACAGCGCCGCCACGGGGGCGCTTCTGGCGGTGGCCATGCTCGCGGCAAGCCTGGAGAGGCGGGCATTCGGATGGGCGGCCGGTCTTGCAGGCATAGCCGTGGTTTGCATCCTCGCGACCGAGCAGGCGCGATCTGCCGGTGCCGTGGCCTCGCTGGCATTGAGCGGCGCATTACTGGTGCTGCTTCTGGCATTGCGCATGCGATCGTTGGCTTTCAAGGCGCGTGCTGCCGCTGTGCTGGTTGCAGGCTTGTGCCTGGGCGCCGTCTTCTTCGAGCAGTTGTTGGAAATAGTGCAGCAGTTGTCGTCGAAGGATGCCGGGCTCACCGGGCGGGGTTACCTGTGGTATCGTGCCCAGTTCATCATAGCCGAACGTCCCTGGCTCGGGACCGGCTACTTCGGTTTCTGGACCCCGACGAACCCGGATGCGGTCGGGCTCTGGCGACATTTCGACATTCGCCAGGAAGGAACCGCCTTTTCCTTCCATAACAGTTATATACAGACCATCGTGGAGACAGGATATCTGGGGCTGGCGGTGCTCGTCGGGACGTGGCTCGCCGGGACGCTTGCGCTGTTGCGGCGGTTCGTGCTGACACGTTCGCTGCCGACGTGCTTCTGGCTCGCCTATCTGACGATGGAACTGAGCAAATCTCCCGTCGAGCCCATTCGTCCGGCCGCTCTGGTCGCGCCTACGGTGATGCTCTTTGCGGCGCTTGGCTTCGGCTGGTTTCCTGCCGTCCGGGCGCCGGAATCAGCCTGAAGTCGTCCCCAGACGGCGCTCGTCTTCGCGGTCGATGGCCAGCAGCGACACGCCCTTGCTTTCGGTCATGACGAGCGCGGAGATCAGGCTGATCGCTCCGGCTCCCGCGACATAGAACGCGATGGGAAGCCAGTCGTCATATTCACGCAGCAGGCTGGTGCCGATCAAGGGAGCCCAGGACCCGGCGAAGATCGCGGTTACCTGATATCCGAGGGAGACTCCGGAATACCGCATCCGGGTCGGGAACATCTCGGCCATGATCGCGGGCTGCGGTGCGTACATCAGGGCATGGACGAACATGCCCAGGAAAATCCCTCCCAGCACGATGGCCGTACTGGCATTGCCGAACATCGGAAATGCGATGAAGGGCCATGCCATCGTGAGCGTTGCGCCCAGCAGGTACACTGGCTTGCGCCCGATCCGGTCGGCCATCGCGCCGAACAGCGGGATCAGAACGACATGGAGGATATGGGCGCAGAACAGCAGTGTCAGGATCTTGGTCGTATCGACGCCGATATGCGCCAGATACGTGATCGAGAACGTGACGACCATGTAGTACAGGATGTTCTCGCCTACCCGCAGGCCCATCGCGGTAAAGACGCCGCGCGGGTAGCGCCGGAACACTTCGACCAGCCCGTAACCCTGGTGCGCCCGATCCTCGGCTTCGGCCTTGGCGGCTTCGAAGATCGGGGAATCGGAGACTTGGGTTCGAATGTAATACCCGATCCCGACAATCACGGCCGAGAGCCAGAAGCCGAAGCGCCAGCCCCAAGACAGGAACTGTGCGTCGGACAATGTCGCCGACAGCACCAGCAGAACGATCGTTGCCAGCAGGTTGCCCAAGGGCACGCCAGCCTGGGGGAAACTGCCCCAGAAGGCGCGGCTATGATTGGGGCTGTGCTCTGCCACCAGCAGGACCGCGCCGCCCCACTCCCCGCCAAGTGCAAAGCCTTGGACGAAGCGCAGCACGACTAGCAGCACGGGCGCCCAATAACCGATCGCGCCGAACGTGGGGAGGCAACCCATCAAGAATGTTGAGCAGCCGATCAGCATCAGGCTGAACTGAAGCAGCGATTTGCGCCCGATCCTGTCGCCGATGTGACCGAACACGATGCCGCCGAGGGGGCGTGCGATGAAGCCGACCGCATAAGTGGCGAAGGCCGCGATTACGCCGTCCAGATCATTGCCGGTGGCCGGGAAGAACAGTTTGCCGAAAATAAGCGTGGCTGCGGTTCCGTACAGGAAGAATTCGTACCATTCGACCACGGTTCCCGCCATCGAGGCGCCCACGACCTTGCGCAGGTAAGGCAGATCGGCTGTCTCTTCGTGCTGCATCGCTTCCACATCCCATTTCCCGTTACGCGGCCGTGCGTGGGTCAAGCCCGATCGTCACGTCGCGCGGGGATATGTTGCAGCGCATTCAAATTAACTCAAGTCGTTAGAATGGCTAGGGCGAGCCGAAGACGTGCGTATCGGGAGAGAGCCGGACGCCTCGAAAAACCGCTGGCGCCTAGCGGCTTGAGGTGATTCACTGCCTTTGCACGAGGGTGGAGGCGATGATGGCGGGACAGCCGAGTTTCTTCGATCTTTCGGACCGATACGAGGCGTTGAGCGCGGCAGGTGATCCGCTTGAACGGCTTGCGGCTGTCGTCGACTTCGAGGCTTTCCGCGGCCCGTTGGTAGCAGCGCTGCGGCGAAGTGTCCGCGGCAAGGGTGGCAGGCCGCCGTTTGATCCGGTCCTCATGTTCAAGATCCTCGCTGCAGGCGCTCTACTCGCTGTCTGACGAGGCCACCGAGTTCCAGATTAAGGATCGCTTGTCGTTCGAGCGCTTCCTAGGGCTCGGGCTCGACGGCACGGTGCCGGACGCAACGACGGTGTGGTTGTTCCGCGAGAGGCTGGTCAAGGCCAAGGCGATCGACAGGCTGTTCGCTCGCTTCGATGCCGCGCTCACCGAGCGGGGCTATCTCGCCATGGGTGGGCAGATCATCGATGCCACGGTCGTGCCGGCACCCAAGCAGAGGAACACCGAGGCCGAGAAGACGGCGATCAAGGAGGGCCGAGTGCCCGAGGGCTGTAAATCGGCCCAGATCAGGCAGAAGGATCGCGATGCACGCTGGAGCGTTAAGTACACCAAGGCAAAGGTGAAGGAGGGCGCCGATCCCAAGGCGGCGAAGCCAGTCGACCTCGCTATCCCGATGTTCGGTTACAAGAATCACATCGGCATCGACTGAGCTCATGGCCTCATCCGCACCTGGGGCGCGAGCGCCGCCAATGCCCACGACGGCGCGCGGCTGCCCGAGGTGGTCAGCAAGGACAACACCGGCTCGGGCGTGTGGGCCGACACCGCCTACCGGTCCAAGAAGAACGAGGCCTTCCTCGCCAAGGGCATGTTCACCAGCCACATCCATCAGAAGAAGCCGCCACGCCGGCCGATGCCCGAGCGCATCGCCAAGGCCAATGCGAAGCGCTCCGCCGTGCGCTCAGCAGTCGAGCACGTGTTCGCCGGCCAGAAACACCGCATGGGGCTTGTCGTGCGCCCCATCGGCATCGCCCGCGCCCGCATCAAAATCGGAATGGCGAACCTCGTCTATAATTTCCAACGCCTCGCCTGGCTTGAGGGGCGAACTGCGCCCGCGTGACGCCGAAAACCGGCCTTCAGGCTGTCCAACACCCGAAAATCAGAAGATCAGGAGGATAAAACAGAGGCCCACCGGACCCTCCCGCGCCGTCACGTCAAAATCATGCCAAATTCAGCCGGTTCTTGGCGTCCAGTTTACATCGCAGGCCTTTACCAGCGTACTGCGCGAGGCCGAGGTTCGCATCAGCATGGATGGTCGGGGGCGTTGGATGGACAACGTCTTCATCGAGCGCCTCTGGCGATCCCTGAAGTACGAGTGTGCCTATCTCCATGCCTTCGAAACCGGATCTGGTCTTGCCCGGTGGATTACCTTTTACAACACCTTGAGGCCGCACTCGGGTCTGGCCGGACAAACCCCGGCAGAGGCCTATGGGCGGATCGCGCAATCAGGTGATGGGGGGCATGCCCCCCCATCATCTCATAACCAAAATGGCGGCATGAACGACAAATGGGATTAGCTTAACTCAGCCGTCAAACTGTCCAAGAAGGCGGGACCACGTCAGACTTTGAGCGGCAAGGACGGGTCGATGGCAGGATGGCAGCAACGCGCCCCACATGCCGTCGGTCGGGCTTGGCGCCAATTTCGTATGGATCGCTAGGAAAGAATCTTCGTACTCATGAACGTTTTTGCGATTGGTTCGCAAATTCCTAAGTGCTACTGAGCATCTCATCATTAGAGTTGGCGGGGGCGCGACATCGGGTGTCTAAAGTGGATACCCTTCAGGTATTTCTCGCGGCAAAGGCGGAGCTTCTTCGTTACGCCACGAGGATAACCGGGGATTCTAGCGAAGCAGCGGATGTGATGCAGGAGGCCTGGTTGCGCTTCCGCGCAGTTGCAGGCGCGCGCCAGCTTGAGGAACCTCATGGTTATCTCGTTCGGATCGTGGGGAACCTCGCTCTCGACAGGCAGCGCCAACAGGGACGGGCGAACCGGCTCTTCATACCCGATGGGGGAGGGCTGGCAGGCTTTGTACCGAGCGATGAGCCATCGCAGCAGGCTGTCTTGGAGGCAAAGGACGAACTGGAACGGCTTCGCTTAGCCATGGAGAGATTGCCGGCACGGACGCGCCGGGCTTTCGAGATGCACCGCTTCGACGGTATGAAGTTGATCGAAATCGCCGTCGAACTAGGCATCTCCAAAAGTGTCGCATCCGAACTGGTGATCGATGCCGTCGAGTTCTGCAAAAAGGCGTTGAAGCGCAGGCACTGACCTCGTTTGCAGAAAGTTCCGGAATTTCAGGAGTGCCGTTCGTTTAATGCGTAGAGCAACGACAAGCATGTGCCGCTCGGCGGCGCACCACAGGACAAGGCGATGAGCGGGAACGAGGAGGTGGAGCCAGAGCGGGTCGATCTCAGCCGCCAGGCCACCGCGTGGCTGGTGAAACTTGACGACCATCCCGAAGATGATGGGCTGCGCCTGTCTTTCATAGACTGGCTGAACTCGAGTCCGGCCCATCTTGCCGCGTGGGAAGAAACCACGCGGGTCTCCCTCCTGATGACCGCTGCTGGACCATCGCGAAAAAAGCGGACCTGGATACCGCCATCCTTGGCGCGCGCGACGTTGCGGAGCAGGAACACGCTGGCATTCACCGCGATCGCCCTCGCTTTAGGCTGGGCGATCGCGCCTGGTCTCTGGCTTCAGCTTCACGCGGACGAGACGACCGGGACTGGTCAAGTCCGTCTCGTGACGCTGGAGGATGGAAGCAAAGTCCATCTGGCGCCGGATTCGGCCATTGCCTTTGTCAATGGCGCAAATGGCCGCAACTTAAGCCTGCTGCGCGGAGAGGCCTGGTTCGATGTCGCGCGCGACACGGCGCGTCCGTTCAGGATCGAGGCCGGTGCCAGTTCTATCACCGTTCTGGGTACTGCCTTTTCCGTTCGAAAGACCCAGCGTGGCGCGGATGTGGGTGTTGCGCGCGGCAAGGTCGCAGTGATCCTACCAGAAGACATAACCCCCGATAGGATGTTTTTGACAGCGGGACAGTCGCTAACGACTGACGCGGCGGGCAGGGCCGTGCGCGGTGCGATCCGTCCTGACCGAGTGGCCGTCTGGCGCGAGGGCATTGCGATCGTCGACGACCAGTCGATCGCAGACGTGATCGACCGCATCCGTCCATGGTACAAGGGCTATATCGTCGTTCGGGGAGCGGCGCTCGCCGAGCGCCGCGTAAGCGGCATTTACGATCTAAGCCATCCCGACCAGGCGCTTGAAGCCCTGACACGGGCGCATGACGTGCGAGTCATCAATGCTTCGCCCTGGGTACGCATTGTCACCGACTAAGTTTTTTGTGCCCCCTCCCATTTTTTTCCGGAATCCGTTTCAGCTGGCACGTTTAAGCAGTGCAACTGCGTCGCAATAGCGGTTCAGGTTGAGCGTACGATTTAGACGGAAGGAATGCACGAGGTGGGTTCGGGGGGTATTTTCCAAGGGTTTGTAAATCGGCGGATCTGGACGAGCGCGCTATTGGCTTCAGGGGCCGCCGCAGGACTGAATACACCGACGCATGCGCAAGTGCAGGAAGCACGTGTGCAGACGCCTCGCAACTTCGACATTGCAGCGCAATCGCTGGTCGATGCCCTGGCGGATTTTGGTCGCCAGTCCGGGCTTCAGGTCAGTATGGACGCGGATCAGGTGCGCGGGATCTCGGCACCTGCGGTGCGCGGCACCATGAGCGCCTCGCAGGCGCTGAACAGGCTCCTGGCTTCGACGGGCTTTGCAGCGCGCATCGACGGCAGGATCGTGTCCTTGCGCCGCATTGCGGTGTCGGAGCCCGACCAAGGGCAGGGCGAGACGGTTGTCCTGGGTCCTCTACGGGTCGAAGGCACGGGCGATGTTGCCGTCGCCGCACAGGAAACCGGCGCCCAGCGCGACGAGCGACGCAAGGACGAGATTTACGACCGAGATGTGTCCTCCACTTTCGCAAGCCGCGAAGAGGTGGAGCGTTATCGCGGCACCAACACGGCGGACGTGCTCAAGGGCATGGTCAACGTGTTCAGTGGCGACGCGCGCAATGGCGGCGCGCTCGATCCCAGCATTCGCGGGATTCAGGGGCCAGGACGGGTCCCGGTCATCATCGATGGCACCGAGCAGGCGCTGACGGTCTGGAAGGGCTATAACGGCGCGGGGAACCGCAGCTACATCGATCCCAGCCTGATCTCCGGCATCCAGGTTCTCAAGGGGCCGGTATCCACGCGCGGGGTCAACGGATCAACTGGCGGCGCGGTGGTCGTCAACACGCTCGACGCAGCCGATATCCTGAAGTCCGGCGAAACCTTCGGTATCGAACTGAAGCTGGAAGGCGGCAACAACTCGACCAACCCGCGTTGGCCAACACTGCTGACGGGGCAAAATCATCTCGACGTTCCGGGGTTTCCGACAGGTTTCTCGGCCAGTTTCCCCTACGGCGATCCTTCGCTGCGCGTGAACCTGCGGACCAAAGACGATAACGAAGCGTTCTCGGCCGGCGACCGGGCGATCCGGATCGCGGCGGCGGGGCGCATTGGCGACCTTGAGCTGTTCGGCGCTTATGCGTTCCGAGAGCGCGGCAACTACTTCTCGGGCACGAACAAGGCCGACTATTACCAGCAGGAAGGCCTTGCTCTGGGCGCGACTACCTATGTTCGCGTGCTGGGTCTCCATTACGAGCCCGGCAACGAAGTGCCGAACACATCGAGCGAACTGGAATCGGTGATGCTCAAGGCGAAATGGAACATCGCCGACGACCAGGCGTTGCAAATCGGCTTTCGCGATACTGGGTCGCGGTTCGGGGAGATCATGCCTTCACGGATCATGACGACGGGCGATGGCTATACCTTCGGCAATATCCAGTGGCCCGAAAGCAAGGTGCATGCCCAGGCCTGGAACGCCGAGTATAAATGGCAGCCCGACAGCCGTTTCATCGATTTCAAGGCAACGGCTTGGCTGACGGATACCGTCAGCGATACTTATAGCGCGGGCGGCTTTCCCAATGCGGCCTCGACGGCCAATCCCATCATCGTCAACACGGCGCTAGCCAATTCGCGTAACGATCGCTTCGGCTTCAGTGCGAGCAACCAGTTCAACCTCTCATCGAAACTGAGTTTTGTACTGGATGCCAACTGGCAGCACGAGAAACTGCGATCGAACGACGATTACCTGCTCTACACGGATTTTGGCTCGCGCGCCTATCCGCGCGAAGGGCGCCGCGAGGAGTATCGCATTAATCTGAGCGGCGAATGGAAGCCTGTCAGCTTCCTGAAGCTCAATGCGGGCCTCGCCTATACCGGCTATTGGGCGAAGGACGATTTCCTGCCCAAACTGATCGAAGCCAGTGGCGGCTCGATCCTTCAGTCCTATGCTTTCAAGAGCACGACGAGTTACCAGACGTCGGAATTCGGGGTCGAGGCCTTCGAAGCCTGGCGCAGGGCCGAACTGGCCAGCACCGGTGCCTCGCAGGCGGCAATCGACAGGGCCGTCGCGAGGCAGGTGGCAGCTTATGCGGCCAATCCGTACGCATTCGAGGTAACTCATGCCGGATCGGACTGGCTGCCGGATGCGGAGGGTAAGTATAGCCGCTCCGGCAACATCTGCATCAACGGCTATCTGGACTCGATTACCAATTATGCTGCCGGGACATGTGTGGTCAGCCCGGTAAACGAGTTGATTTCCATCACTGAAACCAAGCGCAAGTCCGGGCATGGCTGGGTGCCAAGCGTATCGGCGACGGTTTACATCAGCGACAGCAGCCGCGGCTATGTCCGCTATGCCGAGGCGCTGCGCTGGCCCAGCATGTTCGAGAGCACGATCGGCTTTTCCGCGTCGATCGATCCCTTCCAGAATTTGAAGCCTGAACGCATGAAATCCTGGGAAGCCGCTTTCATACAGGACCTGCGGCCGCTTTTCGGGCTGCGCGGCGAGGGCCAGCGCGCCGACGTCAAGCTCACTTGGTATCACAACACCACACATGACGTTATCGAACGTACCAGCAACCTGCTGTTCAGCAATCTCGACAGGCAGACCATCGCCGGCTTGGAGTTGCAGGCGCGCTTCGATAATGGGCGCTTCTTCACCGATATCAGTGCCGGTCATATGACCAAGAACCAAGTCTGCGATGAAGACGTGGCAGTGCGAATTGACACTGCTCGCGGCTATCGTGTGCCGAACTGCGTCAAATATGGTTTCGTCAGCAGCTTCCTGCTGACCCAGGCCACGCCGGAGGCCAGCGTGAACTGGAACGTCGGTGGACGCTTCTTCGAGGGACGTCTTGAGGTTGGCGGGCGCCTGACCTGGTATAGCGCCTACAAAAATTCCGACCCGCTGGAGGAATGGACCACTGGCGAGACGTGCGTCAGCGGGTGCGCGCTCAACATCCCCTACACATGGGGCGAGATCATCACGTTCGACGCTTATGCGCGCTTTCGCCTCAACGATCGGTTCAGCGCCGAACTGGCCGGCACGAACCTCAACGACCGCTATTACATGGACCCGCTTTCGCGCTCGATGCTGCCCGCTCCGGGACGGACGGTACGACTGAGCCTGACAGGACGGTTCTGACACGGGATTCAGGGCCGCCACCGCATCTGCCATCTGCAAACGGGATGACGGCGGCGACCCTGGACAAGAGCACCTGATGGTCAGGTGCTTTGATCGCAGGAGAACTAGAATGAAATTCGTTCATCTCAAAGCCGTTGTTGGCGCCATGGCCGTTTCCTTCGCTCTCGCGGGGACCGCACAGGCGCAGATCGTTTCCGATACGAGCGACTCGGCAAAGGTCCAGATCGGCGTCAGCAACGTCCCGTTTGGGCCTCATACGATCGGGAAGGTCGGAATCTCCGTTCCGGCTATCGGGCCCGGCACTTTTTTCGTCGATTTCGAAGGTCTGCAGGGGACGGCTACGCCGACAGCCAACATCGTGACCACGGTAGACAACCCGACCGGCACCACCACCGATCATTCGAAATATGGTCGTTTCGATTTCTCGAAGGTCGATGGTTATGACGTTTACTACGGCGAATGGAGCCAGACCGGCAGCGCATCGGCCGGCGACCACACCGTCTATTTCGGCGGCACCGGCGCCTCGACGAACGCAGCCGTGAATGCGCTCACCGGGACGGCGGTCAACTATAACGTCTACGGTGTGAGCAACTATGTCGGGAATGGTCAGCTGAGCGGGACTTTCACCGCAAACTTTGTCGACGACACGCTGACCGGCTCGATTCAGTCGGCCAACTACAAGGTCGATATCGGCACGGCCGACATCCTGGGCTCGACGATCACCGGCGTTGACGCGCAAGCGTTCAACCTTTCCACCAGTGCCACGGTGCCGGTCGCCAGCAGCGGTATCGTGAGCGGCCAGTTCTTCGGGTCTACGGCCCAGGCGCTGGCTGGCATCGTGGAGTTCAGCAGCAGCCAGTACGATACCGCCTTTGGCGGCAAGCAGTGATCGCGCATCTGTGAACACCGAGGTCAGGGCCGGGCTTTCCCGGCTCTGGCCTCTCTTGCGCGAAATCGCCGCAGAGATCGAAGCCTAACATGCCGATTTTGAATTTTGCCATTGCATCGCGTTGTCGAACGGGTCTGACAACGCTTCTGTGTGCCGCCGCTCCATGCGTTTCGGTCCCTGTTCTGGCACAGAGCACAGCGGAACAGGATACCAGGCTGCGCCTTGATCAGGAGTTGCAGGGGCAGGAGCGCAAGACAGAGTCCCGGCTTCTCGAAGATGCCGACGCGCTGGACGGGCCCCCGACGTCGCTGGAAATCGACGGCAAGACTTACGCGGTCGGCGATAATGTCGATGAGATGGGACAGGCCCTCTATATTGCGATCCGGCGCCGCATATGGAGCGAGGCTCGCCGTTTTCTGACGGCCTATGAGGGATACACAGATCGTGATCCCAAACTCGTGCTTTTCGCCAAGGGCGCGCTTGCGCGCCAGGATCGCAAGCTGGGTGAAGCCGAACGGCATTATCGTGCACTGGTGGAGCTCGACCCCGATCTCATGTCGGGCCAACTAGAACTGGCGCGGGTCTTGTTCGAAAACCGCAAGGACCGTGAAGCGCAGGACGCCTTCCGGCAGGTGCGCGAACGCCTGGTTGTCGATGGCGACAGATCGACGGGGGTGGTCCGTACCGTAGACGCCTTTCTCCTGGCGTTGAGACAGCGGCGGGGCTGGCAAGGCAATATCGCCATAGGCCCCAGCTACAGCACCAATCTCAATCAATCGTCCGAAAGCTACACCTGCCTGCTGGCGACCAGCGACGGCACTTGCCTGTTCGACCGGCAGTTGCCCGATGCGGTAAAGGCCATGGGGATCAGTTTCGAAGGCTCGCTCAACCGCAGCATTCCGATATCGGGCCATCACGGTTTGCGCGCCCGCGCGCTCCTTTTCGGCGATGTGTACCCAAGTGAACATGAGTACTCGCAAGCCAGCCTCATCATGCGGCTTGGCTACCAATATCAGTCTGCGCGTGACACGTTCTCGCTGTCGCCATCCTTTGACATTGGGACGTTAGGTTCATCCGTCCTCTACGATGCCTGGGGCGCAAATGCCGAGTGGCAGCATACCCTGTCCCGTAAAGTACTGCTCCGGCTTGAGGGCAATTATCGCGACTATCGCTACCGGCAGCGCGGTTTCAGTTCCCAGGATGGCCCGCTCATCGATACCAGCCTGACCGCGTGGTATACGCCGGCGCCGGGATGGACGGTGTTTGGCGGCCCGGATCTTGCCGTGAAGGACACTCCGGCGGCCACCAACGCCTACCGGCAATGGGGCGGGCGCTTGGGGATCGGCAGGACGCTAGGCAAAAGCGCCAGCCTTCTTCTTCTCGGTTCCTACCGGCATCGCGATAACCGCGCCTATAGCGCCGTCTTCGCCGCCAAGCGGAGCGATGACCAGTTCAATGCCACGGCGATCGCGCGCTTCCCCGGTTTCGCTTTCGCCGGGCTGACGCCTGAGGTTGTGTTCCAGCACAATCGCGTCGAAAGCAACATCGACTGGCTCTATTCCTACAAGCGCACCACCGCCAGCGTGAGGCTGAGCCGTGCGTTCTAGCTCTCCCGATGCGCCATTCCGAAATCGGGCAGAAGGCCGATGTTCGGGCCCTTCCCGCGCGGAACCATCTTCCCCCCGATCCGAGCTTCACACCCTCATCGGAGACGATCGGAAAGGGGGGCGAAAAGCAGGGCCGCCCCGGTATCCTGCTCATCAGACAATCAACCAGGCAGGGAATTGCCCATGACCGTAGCGACGACCGAACATCCCATTGATGAGCAGAGCCGCGCCAAGCGGCTCAAGGCCTTTACCCGCGGTGTCCATGAGGGTGTGGACCACTCGATCATGTCCGGGTTCTCCTTCGCCAGCCTTGAACGTTACAAGCGCTTTCTGGGCATCCAGTACCTGTTCCACCGGGACGTGGCGGCTCTCTACGCGCAACCGCACCTTCAGGTGGCCTTTCCGGACCTCATGAAGCGTTGCCGTCTCCCGCTTGTCGTGGCGGACATGGAGGATCTTGATGTTGCAGCGCCCATATCAGGGGCGCCCAGTTTTGCTGTCGACACGCTGCTTGACCTGGGAACCGCGCTGGGCTGGCTTTACGTCGCCGAAGGTTCGAACATGGGGGCAGCGCTGCTCCGCAAGGAAGCGCAGAAGCTGGGGCTGTCCGACGATCACGGTGCGCGGCATCTCGCGCCCGCAACGGAGGGCCCGGCCGCGCATTGGCGCGCGTTCACCTCCGCCCTTGATGCCGTGATCCTGACCGATGCGCAGGAAGGGGATGTCAATGAAGGCGCGCTGGCGGCTTTCGCGCGGGTACAGGCGCATGTCGATGCCCGTCTTGGCTGAGGCAACGCACCACGAACTCCTCCGGCGCGGACGGGCAGCCCGCGCCGGATGGCTCGTCCTGGCTTTGATGCTCGTTGCCCTTGGCTTCATCGGCATCTTCGTGCCGCTGCTTCCCACGACTGATTTTCTTTTGTTGGCGCTGCCCTGTTTTGCACGCTCGTCCCCTCAGCTGGAAGCCTGGTTGCTCAATCATCCTCGTTTCGGGCCGGGGCTACGCGCATGGCGCAAGGAGCGCGCGGTACCACGCCGCGCCAAGATCGCGGCATGCGCGGGCATGGCGGCAGGGTTCGGATTGTTCTGGTTCCACGTCCGGCCGGGTCCGCCTTTGTCTGGAGCAATCCTGGCATTCCTGTTGTTCTGGGCATCATGGATCGTTCGGCGACCGGAGCTAGGAGAGCGACCATGAGGCCGGGACGCTATCGCAGAGCCCAGCGTGAAACAAACAATGGCGAAACGCCTGTCTCTGAAGGCCATATTGCCTTCCGGCCCTATTATCCCGATCGACCCAGGCAAAGGAGCGACGCGATCGGATCGGCAGCGTCAGGCGTTCGGTTCGAAGAGGTGCCGTGCACTTACGCGCGCTATTGTGAGCAACCGATGGACTGGCGCACGCGTCTCGCCGGTTTCGGGAGCACGGCATCTCTGTTCGCGCTCATGCTAGCCGCAGCCTTGTTCACATGGAAGGCGGTTCGCTCGCCGGTTGTCTCGACGACACGACCGCTCACGGTCATGGAACTGGCTCCGCTGGCCGCGCCGGCAGAGCCTGTCCGGGAAGTCGCCCCTGGTCCGCAGCAGGTCGAGAGCCAAGAGGCGCGACCCGTTGTAAAGCCCGACATCGTGATTCCGACGCCCCTGATCCGGCTCGTCCCGCCACCCCTGTCGGCTACAGAAACGCACGAGCCGCTTGTCGAGGTGATTGATCCTGGTCCACCGGTTCCCGAAACCACCGCTCCCAAGAATATCGTCGCGCCCACACCCGCAAGCCGGGTTTCCAACAACGCGCAGCCCAACTGGGAGGGGCAGATACTGGCGCACCTGGAGCGGTTCCGCCGTTATCCAGCGCGCGCGCGCGCGGCTCGCCACCAAGGGACTGAGAACGGCGGAGCAATATTCGGCCACGCTAGCGGCGGGATAGTCCTGCTGCGGGCGGCGTAAAAGTCGTCCACCTTGAAGCCTTTCTGCCAAGTCAGGGAGGTGTGGGGATCTACAGCGTGGAACTTTATCTTCAGGTCCGTTTGGCTTGCGCGGATGGCATGAGCCAACGGGCGGCGGCGAAGCGTTTCAATGTGTCGCGCGATACGGTGCGCAAGATGCTGTCGTTTTCATCGCCGCCGGGTTACCGGCGTCAGTCTGCACCGCAGCGCCCGAAGCTGGACGGGTTTGTGGGGATCATCGATGGATGGCTTGAGGGGGATCGCGGTGTCCCGCGCAAGCAGCGCCATACGGCGAAGCGGGTATTCGACCGTTTGCGCACCGAACATGGTTTTACCGGCGGCTATACGATCATCAAGGATTACATCCGGGAGCGCGAGCAACGCAGCCGGGAGATGTTCGTGCCGCTGGCGCACCCGGCGGGAGATGCGCAGGCCGATTTCGGGGAAGCGCTGGTGGAGATCGGCGGGGTGGAGCAAAAGGCTTACTTCTTCGCGCTCGATCTGCCGCACAGTGATGCCTGCTATGTGCGAGCCTATCCGGCGGCGGTGGCGGAGGCCTGGGTGGACGGACATGTCCATGCCTTCGCGTTCTTCGGCGCGGTGCCGCGCTCGATCGTCTATGACAACGATCGCTGCCTGGTGGCGAAGATCCTGCCAGACGGCACGCGCAAGCGTGCCACGCTGTTCAGCGCTTTCCTGTCGCATTACGTGATCCGCGACCGCTATGCCCGCCCGGGCAAGGGGAACGAGAAAGGCAATGTGGAAGGGCTGGTTGGTTACTGCCGCCGCAATTTCATGGTGCCGATCCCGAAGTTCCCGACCTGGGAGGCGTTCAACCTGTGGCTGGAGGAGCAATGCCGCAGGCGCCAGCAGGACAAGGTGCGCGGGGAGAGCGAGACGATCGGTGAGCGCTTGCAGCGCGATTTGGCGGCGATGCAGCCTCTGCCCGCTACACCCTTCGAGGCCTGCGATCAGACCGGGGGGCGGGTCTCCTCGCAATCCCTGGTGCGCTACAGGACCAACGATTATTCGGTTCCGGTGGCCTGGGGCCATCAGGAAGTCTGGATCAGGGCCTATGTCGATGCGGTGGTGATCGGATGCCGCAGCGAGGTCATCGCCCGTCACCCGCGTTGCCATGCCCGCGAGGAGGTTATCTTCGACCCGCTCCATTATCTCCCGCTGATTGAGCAGAAGATCAACGCATTCGACCAGGCGGCCCCTTTGCAGGGCTGGGACCTGCCCGAAGCGTTCGGGACGCTCCAGCGGTTGATGGAAGGGCGCATGCACAAACATGGCAGGCGCGAATATGTACAGGTGCTGCGCCTGCTGGAAACGTTCACCATCGCCGATCTCCAGGCGGCGGTGGAACAGGCCATCGACCTTGGCGCCATCGGCTTCGATGCCGTCAGGCACCTGGTCCTGTGCCGGGTCGAACGCGTGCCGCCCAGGCTGGACCTGGACGTCTATCCCTTCCTGCCACGCACGACGGTCGAGAAGACCTTTGCCAGAGCCTATATGAGCCTGCTGTCCGACAGGCAGGAGGCCGCATGAGCGATCAGGCACCGGAGATTCTTCTCGCTCACCATCTCAAGGCACTCAAGCTGCCTACGTGCCTGCGAGAGCATCACAAGCTCGCCCGGCAATGTGCCGCTGAAGGCGTCGATCATATCCGCTTCCTCGCCCGTCTCGTCGAGATGGAGATGATCGACAGGGAGCGTCGTATGGTCGAGCGGCGCATCAAGGCCGCGCGCTTCCCCGCCGTCAAAAGCCTCGACAGCTTCGACTTCGCCGCTATCCCCAGGCTCAACAAGATGCAGGTGCTCGAGATGGCGCGCTGCGAGTGGATCGAGCGGCGTGAGAACGCCATCGCTCTGGGGCCATCGGGCACCGGCAAGACGCACGTAGCTTTGGGGCTCGGGCTGGCAGCATGCCAGAAAGGACTGTCGGTGGGCTTCACCACTGCGGCGGCGCTGGTCAGCGAGATGATGGAGGCGCGCGACGA
This sequence comes from Novosphingobium resinovorum, assembly GCF_001742225.1. Lineage (NCBI taxonomy): Bacteria > Pseudomonadati > Pseudomonadota > Alphaproteobacteria > Sphingomonadales > Sphingomonadaceae > Novosphingobium > Novosphingobium resinovorum. Next base: position 77,271 of record NZ_CP017076.1, read on the forward strand.
GCGGCGTCTCCTGCGCTTCCAGAAGCAGATGGCCGGATACAAGCTGCTCATCATTGACGAACTGGGCTTCGTACCGCTCTCCAAGACCGGTGCCGAACTGTTGTTCGAGCTGATCTCCCAGCGCTATGAGCGCGGCTCCACCTTGATCACCAGCAACCTGCCCTTCGACGAATGGACTGAAACCTTCGGATCCGAGCGCCTCACAGGCGCGCTCCTCGATCGTCTGACCCATCACGTCAGCATCCTCGAGATGAACGGCGAAAGCTATCGCCTCGCTCACAGCCGGGCCCGAAAGGCCAAAACCAGACCCTGAAAATCAAGCCAATGCCGGGGGGAGTGGCCTTCGGGCTACGCCCTCACGCCACTCCCCCCGGCATGTAACACCGTGGCCTGGTTTTACGCCGCCGAATGGCCGACTTTTGCTCCGCCGTTGACACTATCGTGTGCATCACCAGCTGGTCCGCGATGGCGGCCGACGATGGTTCATTGGGCGAGGCGTTGTCGTCTGACATCAGTGGTATCTCGTTCATGCGAACTGGCGATTTCTGCCGATTGCTGCGTTTGGCACGTGCACAACATGCGGGCTCCCCCCTTCTTATGCAGCACGTCCCTTTCCATGCCAGCTCAACCTGGCTGAAACTTGTGGGCATGGTCGAATTCCGGTGCCATTATAACGGCCGATCTAATTTGAAAATGCTGCATAGTCCGTATCCATCGCCATAATCATTGAGAAATGTAACGACTGGCCTACTTGTAAACCAGTTATCTTGTGATAGGTTGAGTCGCAGTTCGCGCACTGCCTTCTGGCCAAAAAATCAATCGCGCGGACCAGGAGAGCCTTCATCCGGCGACAAAGCCGGAAAGGAATGATGTCGGAGGGGACACCAAATGGCCTTGCAGAAGTTTCTGTCGTCCAGCGCCGGCGTGGCGCTGCTTGCCGTATCGAGCCATGCCGCCGCCCAGGAAGTACCGGTTTCACAGCCGCAGAGCGCATCCACGGCTGCGGCATCGGCCGAAATCATCGTCACCGCCCAGCGCCGCTCGGAGAGCTTACAGCGTACGCCCGTCGCCGTATCTGTCGTCACCGGTGACGCCCTTGCCAGACAGGCGATCGTGTCCGAGCGCGACCTCCAGATGGCGGCGCCGGGGCTGACGGTCAAAGCGCAGCAGAACGATAACCAGCTGAACTACTCCCTGCGCGGGCAGACGGTCGATACCTTCACCAGCTCGCTGCCCGCAGTCCTGCCTTATGTGAACGAGGTGCAGGTGGGCGGCGTGGGGCAGACGGCCTTCTACGATCTGCAGTCGGTGCAGGTGCTCAAGGGGCCGCAGGGCACCCTGTTCGGCCGCAATGCGACCGGCGGCGCGGTGCTGTTCACCACGCGCAAGCCTACCGACGAACTGTCCGGCTACGGATCGGTCCGTTACGGCCGGTTCAACGACTTCCAGCTCGAAGGCGCGGTCGGCGGCGCGATCGTGGAGGACCAGGTGCTCGTGCGGGTGGCGGGGGTCTACCGGTCGCGGGACGGGTATCAGCTCAATCTCTACGACGGCAGCAAGCTGGGTAAGATCGAGCGGGAAGGCGTCAGGTTCAGTCTTACACTCAAGCCGTCGCCCGATTTTACCAATGATCTTGTCGCGGAATACTACCATGACAAGGGCACCAACATTTCCGGTTCGGTGTCCTACGTCGTGCCGGCGAGTGCCAATGCGCCGGGTTATCCTTTCGTCCCGACGAATGTGCTGTTCCCCGGTCTCGCCGATTTCGCGCAGGCGCAGCGCGAACGCGGTCCTTTCGTGGTCGACGTCGACTCGCTGGGGGATCACCGCATTTCGAAATGGGTGGTGTCGAACATCACGTCATTTGAGATCGCGGATAATGTCACGCTCAAGAACGTGTTCGGTTATGTCCATGTCGGCTTCCTCGACGCGGGTGACCTCGATGGGACTTCCTACGGCATCGACGGACGCGGCAATGCGCAGACGGGCGCTCAGGGCAGCCGGGGCACGATCGAGCAGATCTCGGACGAACTGCAGTTGGTGGGCAAGGCGATCGACGGGCGTCTCGAATACGTCACCGGCGTCTATGCGGCCAAGATCGCCGATCACACGCGCAACACCAGCTACATCCTGAACGAGCTTGGCCTGCCGCCCCAGATCAATGCGGGGACGACCACGAGCAAGGCCATCGCAGGCTACGCGCAGGGTACGTTCGACACCGGCCTTGCCGGTTTCAAGGTGACGGGCGGCATCCGTTACACATCGGAAAAGGTCAGCTTCGTTCGCGACGCCGACGACCTGTTCTCCGCCGCGACCCATCCCGAATTCGCGCCATTCTATGCCGACGGACGCTTCATCGATCCGCAGCGCGACACCTTCAACAAGCTGAGCTGGACCGCCGGCATCCAGAACCAGGTGACGCCGGACCTGCTGCTCTACGCCTCGTCGCGGCGCAGCTTCCGCAGTGGCGGGTTCAACTTCCACGCACCGCCGACGCCGGGCTTCGCGGATGAATCTGGCGGCGAGTACCGCCCCGAGATCGCCACCGATGTCGAACTGGGCGCGAAGTTCCATGGCTATGCCGGAACGATGCCGGTCAATCTCAACCTGGCGCTCTACAACATGTGGGTGAAGAACGTGCAGCGCGCCTTCTACACCTCGATCTATGGCGGGCTGGCCGGCATCACCGTGAACGTGCCCAAGGCCAAGATCAGGGGCTTCGAACTCGACGGCAACATCCGGCCAGCAGACTGGCTGGTCATCGGCGGCAACGTCAACTACACCCATGCGCGTTTCACGGATAACGTGGTGTCGGTGATCGGCACTGACGGGACCAGCACCGGCACCGCCGTCTACGATACCTATCCGGATACGCCCAAATGGTCGGGCGTGTTCTACTCGGACATCACGATCCCGGTGAGCGAGCGGTTCAACGCCGTCCTTCATGGCGACGTCTACGCGCAGACTTCCAATTACTACAGCTCGACCGGCAAGTCGCTCAATCCGAACACCCAGATTCCGGGTTACGCGCTCGCCAACTTCCGGGTCGGGCTGGAGCAGAAGGAAGACGGGCTGTCGCTGTCGGTACTGGTGAAGAACGCCTTCAAGAAGACCTACTACAGCGGCGGCATCGGCTTCGCGAGCCTGTTCGGTCTGAACTTCGTGGTTCCCGGTGAGCCCCGCACCTTCATGCTCGAAGCCCGCTATCGTTTCTGAATTTCGTAGAAAGCAGAGCCATGATTACTGCCGACGATTTCAAGTTCCACCCCCGCGATCCGGCCGACCCGCACTGGACCGAGACGATCTTCGTGATCTTCTCGGTCCCCGAAGCAGGCGTCAGCGGCAATCTCTACGTGCTGGCGCGGCCGAACCTGGGCATCTGTCACAGCTCGATCGAGATACACAAGGGGATGTGTTTCCATCCCTGGCAGATACATCACAACGACAGCCAGATGCATTTGCCCTGCCCGGAGGACTTTTCCGACTTCACGCTGGAAAACGGCTTGTCGTTCAAGGCGTTCAACGAACGGAACAGCCGCTTCACGTACAAGTCGCTGGACGGCGCCTGCGAGGTGGACCTGTCGTTCCGGGCGATCTGCGATCCGTTCGATCCGCATGATCCAGCACAAGTCCCGGCGCTGGGAGGCGGGCAGGTCGATGGCTACGACGGCTGGAACAACGGGCACATGGAAAGCAGGGGGCGCATCGAAGGATCGCTGCTGCTGCGCGGCCGGCGCTATGCCATCCGCTGCGTCGACGGCATGGACAAGAGCTGGGGCCCGCGCCGCGACTGGGGCAACAAGGCGGCCAGCTGGGTCCATGTCGACCTCGACGGCGAGACGGGCGCGTTCCTCGTCTTCGGGCTCGGGTTCGAGAACAAGGAACTACGCTACGGGCCGTTCAAGTACGGCTTCTTGGCGATCGACGGCGAACGGCGCCCGATCGTGTACGCGAGCATGACCGCCAAGCGTTCCGACATGCTGGTGACGCGGGCCGACGTGCGGTTCGAGGACGACCGCGGCAATGTCTATACCGCGCGCGGATCGACCGTGGCGGCCGCGCCCTGGTACAACTTCAACCCGTCGAGCGCGGCGTACCAGACGCTCATGCGCTGGGAGAGCGACCATGGCGTCGGCTACAGTCACATCGCCGACTTCAGCGGGCTGAACTTCCTGTCCGAGGGCATGGCCGACGAGTTCGCGCAATGACGGCGGCGGTGATGTCCCATCCGGTGCTGTCCTTCACCGAGGCGCAGCGGCGCCATCCCGACGAGGCGATGATCGCCCGCATCCGCGATCGCTACCCCACCGAGCCCGAGATCGATGCGGTCCTGACCCGCAAGATGCGCCGCCGTCGCGGCGATCCGTACAAGGCGGTTCCGATCGAACGGCTGGTCGCGGGCGTTACGGCGATGATCGGCGAAGAGCTTGGCTACGAGGCGCAAGTCTCCAATGCCCGCTGGCTGTCGGGTGGAGCATCGAAGCTGCAGATGGTCTTCGACCTTGCGTGGCGCGGGTTGGACGGGCAGGCTCCCGAAAGCGTCGAAACTCTCGTGCTGCGCATGGAGCCCGCCGCCTCGGTGACCGAATCCAGTCGGCGCCGCGAATTCGAGGTGCTGAATGCGGTGCAGGGCGTGATCCCGGCGCCGCGCCCCTACTGGGTGGACCCAGAGGCACGCCATCTGCCGTATCCGGGAATGGTCTATGCCTTTGCAAAAGGCGCGGCAAAGCCCAGCGTCGGCGTGGAGAAGGTGTCGGGCCTTGGGCAGAACTACGGCCCCGAACTGCGCGCGAAACTCGCGCCGCATTTCGTCTTCCTGCTCGCGCGCCTGCATACCGTCGATCCGGGCGAATGCACCGCGATGGCCTCGTTCATGCAGGCGCAGGAGGGCTCGAACGCATCCGTGATCCGGCAGGTGAACGCCTATCGCCGGATCTGGGAAGAGGACCGGATCGAGGAGGAGCCTTTCCTCGAAGTCGTCTACCAGTGGCTCATCGCCCACGCGCCGCCGGTGGACCGCCCGTCGATCGTCCACGGCGACTATCGCAGCGGCAACTTCCTGTTCGACGAGGCGTCCGGCGAAATCACCGCCTGGCTCGACTGGGAAGGCGCGGTCATCGGCGATCGGCATCAGGACCTCACCTACGCCACGCTGCCCACCTTCCAGCATCTTTCGGAGGATGGCAGGAGCGTGCTGGCGTCAGGGATGATGCCGAAGGACGATTTCTACGCAGCATACGAGGCGGCCTCCGGACTCCCGGTCGATCCGGTGCGGATTCGCTACTTCGAGATATTCAACCGCTATCTCGTCTGCGTCCTGACGCTCGCCGCCTCGGCGCGCGCTTCGCTGCAGGCGGGGACGCATCAGGACGTGCTCGTGAACTTCGTGTCGCAGATGGGGCACACGGCCATCGCCGACCTGCGCGAGCGGTTTCTGGAGGTCACACGATGAACCAGTCTTTCGAAACGCAGGTCCGCATCGCGATCCGCGCGCTCAGCGATGTAATAGCGCCCGCGCTCGCCGGTGCGGACAAGCACGTGGTCGAGCAACTGCAGCTGACGATCGCCACGCTGGGCTTCGTGGCCGACCGCATTCCCGAAGCGACCCGCTTCGCGCGGCTCGAACTGTCGTCCTGCCTTGCGCTGGCGGAGCGGGCGAGGGCGATCGTGCAGCCCAGCCTGCCGGCCGAGAGCGAGGCGCTGGCCGCCGGAATCTCGGTGGGCGAAGAGGTGCTTGCGCTCTGCGTCCGCGACGCGGCGGATTGCGAGGCGGCCAGCCGTCACTTGCGCGAACAGCTGGCGGCGCTGGTGGCGACCACGCATGGCTCTCCCTGCGAACGGGACGTGACCGCCGCCATCCTCGACGGCAGCGAGGCGATGCTGGCGCAGGCGCGGCTATGGGCCTTGCCTTTCGGCTTCGAGCTGACCCCCGAGGCGTTGCCGGTACCCGCCTGGTAACGCGCCCCGTTTTACACTTCCCCCAACCAGGCAAGGCCGGATCATGATCACCAACGCAGACCTCGACTTTCACCATCACGGTTCGACCGAGCATAACTATGCGGAGACGATGTTCCTCATCTTCTCCGTGCCCGAAGCCGGGATCAGTGGAAATGCCTACTTCCTTGGGCGGCCGAACGCGGGCGTGTGCCTGTCGTCCGTCTACATCCACCAGGGCATCGTGGCCCATGCCGGTGCGGCGGATTACTCAGATGCGCAGATGCACGTCCAGTGCCCGGAGAAGCTGTCGGACTTCCGCCTGTCCACGGGCCTCGCGGTCACCGGCAGCAACAATGCCCGCGACTATCATTACCGGTACAAAGGCACCGACGGCCTGTGCCGCTTCGACTTGCGCTTCAAGGGGCTGATGGACCCGTTCGATCCGCTGGACCCGAGCCAGAACCCGATGCTGGAGCATTTCGGCGGCGACACCGAGGCCGCGAGTGGTGCGGGCGATTCCTGGTCGAAGGGGCATTACGACCTCGTCGGCCACATCACCGGCGAACTGGAAGTGCACGGCCATCGCTTCGCGGTCGATTGCGTGGACGGCCTCGATCGCAGCTGGGGGCCGCGCGCGGAGTGGAACTCTGCGCCCGTCTCGTGGATGCACATGACGTTCGGGACTGATCTGGCGTTCCACCTCATCATGACGCTGGACATCGTCGATGGGCAGACCGTCTACACCACGTTTCGCTTCGGCTATGCTCTGGTCGATGGTGAAAGCTGCGCCATCGTGGCGGCAGAGGTTGATGCGGAAAGCCTGTCGCTGCTCGGCATGCACCGCGTGGTGCGGATCACCGACGCCAAGGGCCGCAAATGGGAGATGGTGGGCGCCGCCGTCGCCGCCGCGCCCTGGCACAACGCCTATGCTGCCTTCATTTCGTATCAGACCCTCTACCGCTGGACGATGGGCGACAGGGTGGGGTTCAGCAACGTGACCGATGTCATCGGCGTCACGACGCTTTCCAAGAAGCTGTCGCGTCTTGCCAATGCACGCGCCGTGTCGGGGTAATCGCTCCTCACTTGGAGGGAGGCTTCCGATTGCTGCGTCCTTCTTGTCTGGGCGCGGCATCGGCGGCGCCTGCGCGGTCCAGGCGCGGCGGTACGATCTCGTGGAGCCGACCTTCACTTTCAGCGGTCAGGTAGCGCATGAAATACTTCATCCTCAGCACCCCGAAGAAGTCGAGCATGAGGGGGAGGCCGGTTCTCAGCATATCGGCTGCACGTTCTTCGCGGATCAGGCCTTCGGTGCGGGCGATGAAGCGGGTGGCTTCGGCGAAGGCGAGATAGTCGGCCGACTTGGTATAGTGGTCCAGCACTTCCGGGAAGAAGTTGGCCGATTCCTCGAAGCCTGCTTCGCGCATGCGTGCCCAGATGCCGATCAGGTTCGCGTCGGTATAGCTGACGGCCGTTCCCTCCTCCGTTTCGATGAGTTCGACGGCGCCAAGCGCCGCGAGGCCACGTGCGTCGCGTTCCGCATGCGGATTTCCCTGCTGCAGCGTTTCCAATGCAATCGTGCGGTCGTCCTCACCGAAGCGCGCGGCCACCAGATTCTCAAGATGGTGGAACGCGGGCGCCTCCAACCGCTTGTCGAGCTTGTCGCCGCGCAGCATCGCTCCGATTTCGTCCAGCGTTACCTGATGTTCGCGTTGCAGATTGCGCACCGCCCGAATCGCCCGCACATGCTCGTCGCTGTAATGCGCCACGGTTGCCTTCGGCTTGTCGGGCGGGGGTACCAAACCCTTGCGGATCAGCACCCTGATCGTCTCCCGGTTTACTCCCGTAAGGTGCTCCAGTTCCCCCATCTTCATGGCATTTTCCTAGTTTTGATTTTGCCGCTTGTCACGGGAAGTAAATCAGATTACAAACTGCGTATACGAAGTACGTAGCACTTGAAGCCGATCGTGCAAAGCGATGGCTTGGGAGACGAAGATGCAAGGCAGCATCCATCTGAAAGGACCGAAGTGCAAACGCGCGCAGGTGCTTCGCGCTCCACGCCCGGCCGGTGTGGTCGAGGCGCCACATCGGGCGTGTTGAACCACTCCGAGACGAACACGGTCGTCGTCCTTCCGGGCGGCTGACGGTCCCGGCGCGGGGGCGAACTCTCTCCCCGTCTCCGCGCCAAACCCTCTTGAACTGGAAATCGGCATATGCAGATTACGGCCGCCATTGCGCGCGAGGCCAGGCGCCCCTTTGCGCTTGAAACAATCGAGATCGACGAACCGCGCGAGGGCGAGGTTCTCGTGCGCCTGGTGGCGGTGGGCGTGTGCCACAGCGACATCGCGGCACGCGACCAGTCGCTGCCGGTGCAGATGCCCATCGTGCTCGGGCACGAGGGAGCGGGCATCGTCGAGCGCGTCGGCCCGGGCGTCACCAAGGTCGCGCCGGGCGACAAGGTGGTGCTCACCGTGGGCTCTTGCGGCGAATGCACCAACTGCCGCCGGGGCGACGTGGCCTACTGCGAAAAGGGGATGACGCTCAACTACAGCGGCCGCCGTCCGGACGGCAGCGCGACGCTGTGCTGCGGCTCCGAACCCGTGGGCGGATACTTCTTCGCGCAGTCATCCTTCGCGACTTACGCGATCGCGACGCAGCACAACACCGTGAAGGTCCACGCAGACGCGGACCTGACCATGGCCGCGCCGCTGGGATGCGGCATCCAGACGGGAGCAGGCGCGGTGATGCGCTCGATCGCGGCGAAGGCCGGGCGTTCGATCGCGATCTTCGGTGGCGGCTCGGTGGGGCTGAGTGCGGTGATGGGGGCGAAACTTGCGGGCTGCGATCCGATCATCGTGATCGAGCCGGTAGCCGCGCGGCGTACCCTTGCGGCGGAGCTTGGCGCCACCCATGCGATCGATCCGGCCGCCGGCGACGTGACTGAGGCTATCCGCGCCATCGCCGCGCGCGGCGTCGATTACGTGGTCGATACCACGGCGGTGGACGCGGTGGTGCAGGCGGCGCTGGCCTCGCTCGCCCCGCACGGGACGATGGCGTTCCTCGGCGTGCCCAAGAAGATGGATGCGGTGTTCTCGACCTCGATGCTCGGTTTCCTCGCCAGCGGCGCGACGCTGAAGGCGGTGATAGAGGGCGATACCGACCCCGACACCTATATTCCTGAGCTTCTGGCTCACTACGAGGCGGGACGCCTGCCGCTCGACAAGCTCGTGCGCACCTATCCGTTCGACCAGATCAACCAGGCGATCGAAGACCAGCTTGCCGGGCTGGTGGTCAAGCCCGTGCTCACCTTCTGAAGGCAACCGATCATGCAGACCGACACACTCGCGTTCGGACCGGACGAACTTCGCATTCCCGATGACATCGCCGAAAAGGTGGTGAACCCGAACCTCTGCGCCGACGAGGCTTCGTTTCACGAGGCGCTGGCGTGGATGCGGGCGAACCGGCCGATCGGCTGGGCGCATCTCGGCGGCTACGATCCGATCTGGATGGTCACGAAGTACAACGACGTCGTCACTGTCGAGCGCCGCGCCGACGTGTTCCTGAACATGGTCGACAATCCGATCTACAACCCGCAGGCCGACGACGCCTTCCTGCGGTCGGCCAACAACGGCACCTGCCAGGTCGTCGCGGCGCTTACGCACATGGACAATCCCGATCACAAGGCGCTGCGCTCGATCGCCGTTCCGTACTTCTCGCCCGCGAGGATCACCCGGCTCGAGAGCGATATCCGCATCATCGCCAGGGACACCGTGGCGCGGCTGCTGGCCGGTCCGCGCGAGGTGGATTTCGTCAAGGATTTCGCGCTCGAATACCCGCTCAGGGTCATCATGAACATGTTCGGCGTCCCCGAGACGGACCTGCCCAAGATGTTGAAGATGACGCAGGAATTCTTCGGCTCCAAGGACCCTGAAGAGCAGCGCAGCGACATCGAGATCACCCCCGACATGGCCGCGCGCCAGTTCCACCGGGTGATCCAGGAATATTACGATTACTTCACGCCGATGACCCGCGATCGCCGCGAGAACCCGCGCGACGACCTTATGAGCGTCATCGCCAATGCCGAGATCGACGGTGAGCCGATCAGCGATTTCTTCGCCAACGGCTATTACATCACCATCGCCACCGCCGGGCACGATACCACGTCGACCACGACCGCCACCGGCATGAAAGCGCTGTGCGAGCACCCCGACCAGTTCGCGCGGCTCAAGGCGGACCCGAGCCTCATCCCGTCCTTCGTCGAGGAAGCCCTGCGTACGGCGGCGCCGGTGCGGCACTTCACGCGCACCGCGATCGACGATTTCGACCTGCACGGGACCGTGATCCGCAAGGGCCAGCGCCTCATGTTGTCCTACCCTTCCGCCAGCCGCGACGAGGACATTTTCGAGAACGCGGGGACTTTCGACCTCGCCCGCAAGCGCAACCGGCACCTCTCGTTCGGTTCCGGCCCGCACATGTGCCTCGGCCAGAACCTCGCCAAGCTCGAGATCCGCATCCTCTACGAAGAGCTGATGCCGCACCTCACCGCCGTCCGGCTGAACGGCAGCCCCCGCTACATCGAGACCAACTTCGTGGGAGGGTTGAAGTCTCTGCCGATCGCTTTCGAAACCAACTGAAAAACAAAGTTCACGGGAGAAGATACATGAAATCCAGCAAGTTACTGGCAGGCGTCGCCTTCATCGGCCTTGTGGCCACGCCGGGCGTCGCCATGGCGCAGGACGAAGCGGCGAGCGCGGCGCAGCCCACGGCGGGCGTCGGCGAAATCATCGTCACTGCTCAGAAGCGCTCGGAATCGCTGAACAAGGTCGGCCTGACGATCCAGGCGCTGTCCTCCGACGATCTGGTCAAGCAGGGCGTCAACAGCGTGTCGGATCTCGCCAAGGTGATTCCGGCGCTGACAGTGGCCAACAGCATCTACAACACGCCGGTCTACACGCTGCGCGGTGTCGGCTTCTACGAGAACTCGCTGGCGGCCTATCCGGCGGTCAGCGTCTACGTCGACGAAGTGCCGATGCCGTTCCCGGCGCTGGTCGGCACGGCGGCGCTGGACGTCGAGCGCGTCGAAGTCCTCAAGGGACCGCAGGGCACGCTGTTCGGCCAGAACGCGACGGGCGGTGCGATCAACTACATCGCCGCCAAGCCGACCGCCGACTTCAAGGCAGGCGTGAATGCCAGCATCGACAGCTTCGGCGAAGTCGATGCGAGCGGCTTCGTCAGTGGTCCGATCAGCGACACGCTGCGCGTCCGCGTCGCGGCCAAGACCGCGCAGGGCGGCGCCTGGCAGAAGAGCCAGACCCGGCCCGACGACGACAAGCTGGGCGACAAGGAACTCTACATGGGCCGCGTCCTGCTCGACTGGACGCCGACCGACCGGCTCTCGGTATCGCTCAACGTCAATGGCATGATCGACAAGTCGGACCCGCAGGCGGGCCAGTACATCGCCCTGTTCCCGCAAGTCGGCCCGGTCGGCGCGGGTCTTGCCGCCACGCCCTTCGCGCCGTCCAAGCCGCGTACTGCCGACTGGAACCCCAACCGCCGTCCCAAGGGCGACGACCGCCAGTGGCAGGCGGCCCTGCGCGCCGACTATGAGCTTTCGGACAGCCTCAAGCTGACCTCGATCACCTCCTACGTCGATTTCAGCCGCAAGCAGGTCAACGATCCCGACGGCGTCGCCGTGGAATCGCTGGAGTTCCTGTTCGATGGTTCGCTCAAGTCGTTCAGCCAGGAACTGCGCATCGCCAGCAACGGCTCCGGCCCGTTCAGCTGGATCGTCGGCGGCAATTTCGAGCACACCACATCGAAGGAATTCGCCGACCAGTATGCGGGGCAAAGCTCGGTGGTGGCGAACCTCGGCTTCCCGGCCAATACCAACACGTTCTTCCTGAACTCGCAGATCGACAACTATGCGGTCTTCGCCAATGCGGACTACGAGATCCTGCCCGGCCTGACGGTGAAGGGCGGTGTGCGCTACACCAAGAGCCAGCGCGACGCGCAGACCTGCACGCGCGATGCCGGAAACGGCGGCGCGGCGGCGTTCTTCACCGCCGTCTCGACCCAGGTGCGTCAGGCGATCGATCCGACCGCTGCCCCGACCCCGGCGATCCCAGTCGGCGGATGCGTGACGCTGGACGAGGCGACTTTCCTGCCGACGTTGTACGAAGGCTCGCTCGACCAGGACAACGTTTCTTGGCGCGGCGGCATAGACTATCAGGCGCTTCCCGAACTGCTGCTTTATGCCAACGTGTCCAAGGGCTACAAGGCGGGCAGCTTCCTGTTCACCAATGCATCCAGCACCGCGCAGTTCGCGCCGGTCACGCAGGAATCGGTGCTGGCCTTCGAAGGCGGCTTCAAGGCCAGCATGCTAGACCGGCGCATGCAGTTCAATCTGGCCGGGTTCTACTACAAGTATACGGACAAGCAGATCCGCGGCAAGCGCATCGACCCGGTGTTCGGCGTGCTCGACGCATTGGTCAACGTGCCCAAGTCGAGCCTGATGGGCGTCGAGGCGGAGATCATGGCCGAGCCGGTCGATGGCCTGAACCTGCGTCTGGGCGGCACATACGTCGATACCCGCATCGACGAATATACCGGCGTCGGCTTCAACGGCGGCGTGCAGGATTTCGAGGGCAACCCGATCCCCTTTGCGCCCAAGCTGTCGGTGAATGGTTCCGCTGATTACGAGTTCGCGCTCAGCGAGGGCGTCTCGGCATTCCTCGGCGGGACGGCAACGCACAACAGCTCGACCTACTCGGTGATCGATACCGTACCGACCGCCAAGCTGAAAGATTATACACTGGTTGACCTTCGTGCCGGATTGTCGTTTTCTGACGATGCGTATCGACTCACGGTGTTCGCGAATAACGTCACTAACGAGTATTATTACACCAATGCACCAATCCTGTACGATACCCAGGTGCGGTACACCGGGCGGCCGGCGAGCTACGGCGTAGCGCTCGCGGCCCGCTTCTGACGGGTGGCCGGGGGAGGGGGCGCAGGCCCTTTCCCCCGAGCCGGAAAAAAAGAGAGAGGACCTGAATCTTGCGCGGGACGATGATGACGAACCCGATGCTGTTGTCGCGGCTGATCGACCATGCCGCCGAGCATCACGGGGATACGCCCTTCGTAGCGCGCCGCATCGACGGCGTGATCGAGCGTTCGGACTGGGCGCGGATGCGCGACCGGGCAAAGCGGCTGGCCAATGCCATGACCGGCCATGGCTTCAAGGTGGACGACGTCGTCGGTTCGCTGGCGTGGAATACCTCCAACCACATTGAGCTGTTCTATGCCGCGCTCGGCATCGGGGCGGGGCTGCACACGCTCAATCCGCGCCTGACGGCCGAAGATCTGCGCTACATGATCGAGAAGGTCGGCGAGATCACGATCTTCATCGATGCCGACACCCTGCCGCTGGCCGAGCAGGTCGCGGCTATCACGCCGATGGTCACACGCTGGGTGTTCATGGACGAACCCGGCGCGCCGGTTCCGGCGAGCGCACTGCCCGGCTTCGTCACCAAGACCGATTTCATCGGTGACGCCTCGGCTGACTTTGCATGGCCCACTTTCGACGAGAACCAAGCGGCGACGATCTGCTTCACTTCGGGCACGACCGGGCGGCCCAAGGGCGTCGCCTATACGCACCGCTCGATCACGCTGGGGTCGATGAACATGTCGATGGCCGACATGTACGGCACGCACCGGCGCGGCTCGCTGGAATGCATGCTGCCGATCGCCGCGATCTTCCATGCCAATGGCTGGATGATGCCCTTTACCGCGCCGATGAACGGCCACAAGCTCGTGCTCAACGGCCGCGATTTCTCGCCCGAGGGCATCATCGAACTGATCGATGGGGAGGGTGTGACGATCACCGGCGCCGTGCCGACGATCTGGATGGACCTGTTCGACGCCGCCGAACGTCAGGGCTCGAAGCTGGAGACGGTGCGCACAGGCCTGCTTGCCGGTACTCGCCCGTCGCGCGCGCTGGCCGAGCGCTTCGAGAGCTTCGGCATCACCCTGTGCCAGTCCTGGGGCATGACCGAAGTGCCGGGCTGCTCGCGCAGCGCCCCCGCGGCAGGGTCCGACACTCTGCCGGCCGACGAACAGCACGAACGCCACCTCGCCCGCCAAGGGCGCGTCGGTTTCCTGTCCGAGATGCGCATCGTCGATGACGAGGGCAAGCCGCTTCCGTTCGACGGCGAGCACGCGGGCCACCTGCTGGTGCGGGGGCCGATCGCCTCGGGCAGCTACGTGGGCCTCAGTGATGCGGAAGGCTTCGAATGGCTGGAGACGGGCGACATCGCGCGCATCTATCCCGACGGTTCCATGGAGATCGTCGACCGCGCCAAGGACGTCATCAAGTCCGGCGGCGAGTGGATCAGCACGCTGCAACTGGAATCGGCGGCGGCCAGTTTCGCCGGCGTCGCCGAGGCGGGCGTCATCAGCATCCCGCATCCGCGCTGGCAGGAACGGCCGCTGATGCTGGTCACGCTGGCCGAGGGCGTCGAGGCGCTCGACGAGGCGGCGCTGCGCGAGCATATGCAAGGCTTCGTCGCGAAGTGGTGGTTGCCCGATGCGATCCGGGTTATCGACACGATGCCCCGGACCAGCACCGGCAAGCTCGACAAGATGGCGCTGCGACGCCTCTATGCCCAACGGTCGGAGAACATCATCGCATGAGCGGCACGGTGCTTACGGTGGAAAGCGAAGGCGCGATCGAGATCGTCACGCTCAATCGCCCCGACCAGCTCAACGCCGTCTCGCCCGAACTGGCACAGGCGCTGCTCGACTACTTCAGCGGCCTGCCCGCACGGCTGGAGACGCGTGTGGTGATCCTGCGCGGTGCCGGACGCATGTTCTGCGCGGGTGCCGAACTGGGCTCCGACGCTTTCGCCAATGAAGGACCGGGGCGCAACCAGCGGCAACTGGCGATGCAGCGGCTCTATTCGGGGATCGTGCGCGCCATGCGGGCGTGCCCGCAGCCCGTCATCGCGCTGCTGCACGGTGCGGCCTGCGGTGCGGGGTTCTCGCTGGCACTGGCGGCCGACGTGCGCATCGCTGCGGAGGATGCGCGGCTCAATGCTGCCTATCTGCGCGTGGGGCTGGGCGGATGCGACATGGGTTCGGGCTATCTGCTGCCGCGCCTAGTCGGGCTGTCGGTGGCTTCCGAATTGCTGATGACCGGTAACTTCATCGCCGCGCCGCGCGCGCTGGCGACCGGGCTGGTCAGTTCGGTGGTGGCTGGCGAGGCTCTCATGGAAGCGGGCCTGGCGATGGCCCGCGATATGCTGCGCGCCTCGCCGATGGGGCTGCGCATGACGAAGGAGACTCTCAATCTCACCGTCGATGCGCCGGGTATCGACGCCGCGCTGACGCTGGAGGATCGCCAGCAATGCATGCTGATCGCGACCGCCGATCACGAAACGGCGGTGGAAGCCTTCAGGAACCGCGCCGCGCCAGAATATCGCGATCTTTAGGGCGCTATATTGAATCGTCATTGCGAGCGCGGCGAAGCAATCCAGAGCGGCTTGACACTGCCTTGGATTGCTTCGCTGCGCTCGCAATGACGAGATGGTCGTTCAATCCGATATCATCGACCTCTAACGCTTGACACATTCCCCTCTCCAACCTTAAGTTTACCAAACGGTCAAATAAAGACTCGACGCGGCATCTGATGCCGACGTCGGCGCCGGTTCCGATTGGAGAGGGTTGGGACATGAACATCACCGCTTCCGCGCGGGCTTTCGAAGGCAAGACGGCGTTCACCGAGGCCTGCGGCCTTGGCACCGGCCCGGTGCCGCTCGAGCCTTACCGATCGCCCGAGTTTTTCGAACGCGAACGCGTGCAAGTCTTCGAGCGGGCCTGGCTGCTGGTCGGGCGCGAGGAAGAAATCCCGGCCTACGGCGACTATTTCGCGACCGAACTGTTGCCGGGCGGCGTTTCCGCGATCCTCAACCGGGGCAAGGATGGACGCATCCGCGCGTTCTACAACACCTGTTCGCACCGCGGATCGCAAGTCCTCGACGGTCCGACGGGCAATGCGCGGCGCATCGTCTGCCCCTACCACAACTGGACGTATGCGGCCGATGGCGATCTGATCTCGATCCCGGACGAAGCCAGCTTCTTCGCGGTAGACAAGAAGCGCTGCGGGCTGACGCCGATGGCGACGGAAACCTGGGAGGGCTGGATCTTCGTCAACCTCCAGCGCCAGCCCGAAGTCGATCTGCGCACCTTCCTCGGCGATTTCGCCGACCGTCTGGCCGGCGTGCCTTACGTGGCGGCGGACAAGCCGATCGTGCTCAAGGCCGACCTCGATGCCAACTGGAAAGTGGTGCAGGACGCCTTCATCGAAAGCTACCACATCCCCGCGATCCACAAGAAGACGATTGCCCAGACCTTCTCGTCGAGCGAGAACCGCTTCGCGCGGCTGCTCGATGCGCGCACGTTCGGGCCGCACCGCACCGTCTCGATGTATGGCAACCCGACGATGCCGCTCGACGAGCGCAACAAGGTGGAGATGCTGGCCTATGCCTCTGGCGACACCGGCAGCCTGATCGCGGCAGGCACGAGTTCGCAGATGGCTGAGTTCCTCGATCACCCCGCCGTCAATCCGACGCGGGCGGGGTGCTGGTCGATGGACGTGAACAACCTGTTTCCGAACACCCAGATCGATTTCGGCCCCGGCGGCTTCTGGGTCCACCAGTTCTGGCCGCTGACGCCGACCACTTCGCGCTACGAAGTGCGCTTCTATGTCCCCGACGCGCTGAACGCGCGCCAGCGGCTGCAGCAGGAACTCTATGTCGCGCGGGTGATCGAGGTCGTGCTGGAAGACCTTGCCAACGTGGCCCGCACCCAGCGCGGCATCAACAGTTCCGGCAAGGACGAGATGCAGCTTCAGGACAGCGAGGTCGGCATCCGCCACTCGGTCGAGCAACTGCTCAAATGGGTCGAGGCGGAAACCGTCACCGAGGCGCTGGCGTGAGCGGTGCGGCGCGCTTGCCGCAGGCGTTCGCGGAACTTGAACCTTTCGTCGACAGCTGGGGCAGCCATACGACCGCCGGGCGGCTGGCCGCGCGCTGCGAGCGCTCGATGGACGAGATCAGGGTGTTCTACGAGGCCATGTGCGCGCGGGCGGAAGAGGCCATCGGCTACGTCGACCGGTTCGGGCTCGACGACCTGCCTGACGATGCGCGCAATCTCATGGCGCTGGTTCTCGGGCTGGCGCAGGCGCACGTCGCCATTGAAATCCACGGGCAACCTCGCGCGCCGGGGACGCCGTGGCCCAATTCGATAAGGATCGCCCGCGGCTTGCCGTTTCTCGGCTGATCGGGCGCAAGGGAAAGGACTGTCATGCGTTTCAAGGGCAAAGTCGCCATCGTCACCGGTGGAGCATCGGGCCTCGGCCGCGCGACCGCGCTGCGGCTGGCGTCGGAAGGCGCCGTCGTGGGCATCGCCGATATCAACGATACTGCAGCGAAGACCGTTGCCGAGGAGATCGCCGACGCCGGCGGCACGGCGCGCGCGCTGCATCTCGATATCACCGTGGAAGACCATTTCCGCGCGGCAGTGGGCGCGATGGTCGATGGCTTCGGTCGGCTCGACATCATGCACAACAACGCGGCATTCACTTCGCCCGAGGCGATTTCCGGCGACACGGATATCTTGGAAATCCCCGACGCGCTGTGGGACAAGATCTTCGCAGGCACGGTCCGCGGGACGATGCAGGGGTGCCGTCACGCGATCCTTGCCATGCGCAAACAGGGCGGCGGGTCGATCGTCAACACCGCCTCGATGTACGGGGTGGATGCGTTCTACAAGATGCCCGCCTACTGCGTGTCCAAGGCGGCGGTGATCCAGTTGACCAAACAGGTGGCCACGGCCTTCGGCCGCGAGGGAATCCGCTGCAACGCGGTGGCGCCGTCGATGATCACGACGCCGCTGCTCGAAGCCTCGATCCCGCCGGCCTTCGTCGCAATGAACGTCGATGCCACCTTGACCGGCTATCTCGGCACGCCTGAGGATGTCGCGCAGGCCGTCGCCTGGCTGGCGTCGGACGAGGCGCGCTACATTACCGGGCAGGTGATCCGGGTGGACGGCGGATCGACCGCGCACCTGCCGACTTACGCCGATGCCCGGCGGTTCTACGACGGCCTTGCAGCCGCCTGATCTCCCGAAACGAAGGAACAACGATGAAGCTGGCCCGGTTCGAAAACGGAGGCGTGCCGCGCCTCGGCGTGGTGGACGGCGATGGAATCGTCCCGCTCGATACTATCGGCATCGACCATCCCGACATGATCGCGTTGATCGAGGGCGGGCAGGGCGCTCTGGGTGAGATCGCCGCTGCGCTGGCATCGGGGCGCGGTGAGCGGCTGGCGCTGGCCGATGTGCATCTGCTGGCTCCGCTGCGCCCGCGCAAGTTCCTGGGTCTTGGCATGAACTACCGCCGTCATGCGGACGAGGCGCGTGCGCTGGGCATCGCGGTGCCTGACGGGCAATTGTGGTTCAACAAGCAGACGACGTGCGTGAACGGGGCCTACGACGACGTGGTGCAGGGGCCGACCACCAAGCTCGATCACGAAGTTGAACTGGGCGTGGTGATCGGCCACGCGGCCAAGTCCGTCGCCGAGGGCGATGCGATGGCGCATGTGTTCGGCTACCTTGTGGTGAACGACGTGTCGGCGCGGGACTGGCAATTCCAGTCCCCGACGATCACCATGGGCAAGTCGTTCGATACGCACGGGCCGATCGGGCCATGGATCGTGACGGCGGATGAGATCGCTGATCCGGCGGCGCTCGGCATCCGCTGCATCGTCAACGGTGAGATACGCCAGTCCAGCAATACCGAGCAGTTCATCCACTCGATCGGGGCGCAGATCGCCCACCTTTCGGCCGCTTTCACGCTGGAGCCGGGCGATATTCTCGCCACCGGGACGCCGGAAGGCGTGGGCGCGGCGCAGCAGCCGCCGCGCTTCCTGTCACCGGGGGACGTGGTGCGCTGCGAGATCGACGGTATCGGTGTCATCGAGAACAGGATCGTCGCCTGACCGTCAATTTTTGCCCAAAAACTGACCTAATGGTGGATTAATCTCGCCGCGGTTTTTGCAAAATCGCTTGACCTTGCTGCATATCCTGATGTGAGGGTGTCAGGAAATGCACATCTTTGGTCAGGCGAACGGCCTGGCGGAGCGATCGAATGGCCGAAACGAGCGATATTCCCGAAGATTCCGCGCCCGCCAAGCGCCGCCGTGCGAGCAGCGGCCGCATCGCGGTGCGGCTCGACGGGGCGGAAACGCACCCGGTCGCGATCGACCAGAAGGCGCCGCAGCGACAGCGCAAGCGCGCCAGCCGCCGGGGCGACGATGTGCGCGAGCGCATCCTGGCCGCCGCACTGGAATGCTTCGGGGCGTTCGGCTTCGAAGGCACTTCCACCCGTGCCGTGGCCGACCGGGCGGACGTGACGCACACGCTGGTGCTCTATCACTTCCAGTCCAAGGAAGCCTTGTGGATCGCGACGATCGACAATGCGCTCAAGCGCTATTCGGCGGAAATGAAGGCGCATCTGGAAAAGGCGGGTGACAGCGCCGCGGCGGGCCTGCGCACGTTCATCGAGCAGTTCATTCGTATGTCCGCCCGCCAGCCGCAGATCCACCGTATCCTGACCATGGAGAGCAACCAGGACACCTCGCGCCTGCAGTGGGTCATCGAGAACTACTTGCGTGAACACTTCGGCGCGATCCGCGAACTCATCCGCGCCGGGCAGGACCAGGGCATCGTGCGCCAGTGTGATCCGGCGCGGATGTACTACATGATCATCAGCGCCGGCGGCACGCCGTTCACGGTCTCGACCGAGTACCGTGAACTGACGGGCCGCGACGTGTTTTCGGAGACCGAAATCCTGCGCAACATCGCATTCCTCTACGAACTCGTCTTCATCGACGCGCCGTAGGGCGCGATGATATTGAACCAACCTTCGTCATTGCGAGCATAGCGAAGCAATCCAGAGCGGCGTAAAACTGCCCTCGATTGCTTCGCTACGCTCGCAATGACGATACGATGTAATGTCGTCACGCCTTAGGGGGCGCCTCGGCCTCAGCTCCATTCCGGCTCGCCGAGGTTCTCCCAGAGCTGGATCATGTTGCCGTCCTGGTCGTAGAACAGGAACGAGCGGCCCATCGACGCGCACTGCCACACGTAGTCCGTCTGCGTGCGGTAGCCGGCGGCCCTGACTTTTTCGAACCAGCCGTCGATGTCTGTCACCAGCAGGCCGAGTTCGTGAATGCCGGTATGGCCATAGCGCAAGTTCTCCTCGGGCGTCTTGGTGATCGCGGGGTTCAGGCATTCCTGTAGCTCGATGAAGGCGCCGTCCTTCGAACTGAGCAGGGCCATACGCGAACGCGCGCCCTTGATCTTGAAGATGTCGTCCAGCAGCGCCGGATACATGAAGGTGTTCGGCCCCGGCTCGGCCCCGTCGGGGATCACGGTCTCGACGCCCAGTTCGAAGCCCATGACGTCGCGCCAGAGGCGGATGGCGTCTTCCAGATTGGTCACCATCAGCGCCATGTGATGAAACTTCATGCCATTCTCTCCCGATCGGGCGGTCTGTGTGACACGCCTCCTTGTCATCCGCCTTGGGTTATGCTTTCCTGACCAAAAGATCAATATAAGACAGGTAAGGAAGAGGAGGATTCGATGGAGGATGCACAAGGGCTTGCCCGCCGGTTCGGCGAACTGCTGGCGCAACTGCGGTTCCCGGAGGCGTTCGAACTGCTCGCCGACGACGGCATCTACACCGTGATCGGTACGACGCCGGCATCGGGCGTCTATCACGGACCGAAGGACCTGATCGCGCGGCTGGTGCCGCTGCTGTCGGACTTCGTCGAGCCGCCGGCCGTCCGCTTCGAGGAGCCGATCGTGCAGGGCGACCGCGCCGTGCTGCTGGGCAGCGGACGCGGCGTGGGGCCGACCGGGCCTTACGATCAGCCCTACTATGCCTTCGTGATGCGCGCGGCAGGCGGACGCCTCGTCGAAGTGATCGAGTTCATGGATACGATGATGCTCCAGTCGGCGGTCTTCGGCGAGCAAGCGGCGCACTGACGCCCGATCCAGACACAAGGATAGCAACCATGACACAGCAATCCACTGCCGCCACGGAGACTGCGGCGATCATTCCGCCCGTCCGGCTCGCCCATTTCGTGCTGCGCACATCGCGCTTTCGCGAGGTGATCGATTGGTACAAGACCGTACTCGGCGCCGAGGCTGCGTTCGAGAACGAAATCCTCGCATTCCTCTCCTATGACGAGGAGCACCACCGCGTCGCCGTTCTGAACATGCCGGATCTGGAGGAGCAGAAAGACGGCGTGGCGGGCTTCCACCATGCGGCTTTCACCTACGACAGCCTGGGCGATCTCATGGCGACGTACAAGCGACTGCGCGATGTGGGCATCACGCCGGTCTTCCCGATCAATCACGGGCCGACGACTTCGATGTACTATCAGGACCCCGATGGGAACCAGATCGAACTGCAAGTCGACAACTACGACAATATCGAGGACGCGACGGCGTTCTTCTATTCCCCCGCGTTTGCCGAGAACCCGATCGGCGTGGAGTTCGACCCCGAAGATCTGCTGCGCCGGGTCGAGGCGGGCGAGGATCAAGCCGTGCTCAAGCGGCGGCCGGATATCGGCCAGCGCGGGCTCGAAGCGGTGAAGCTGCGGTGACGGAGGCGGCAATGACGAAGCTCACCATCGAGGATCGGCTCGACCTTGCGGAATTGGCCCTGCGCGGCTTCTGGCTCATCGACCAGGGGCGTGCGGGCGAGGCGGCGGCGCTGTTCGCCGAGGATGCGAACCTGACCTTCGGGCCCGGCTCGCCTCGGCCCGGCACGATCAGCGGCGCTGCGATTGCGGCGGCGATGGCCGCCCGGCAGGCCGAGGCGCACGTCACCTCGCGTCATGTCCTGTCCAACACGCTGATTTCGGCGCTGGGCGACGGGCGGGCGGAAGTGCGTTCGCTGCTGACGCTGTTCCGCTCGCCTGATGCGGACCTTTCGCCGGTGGTGCGTTCGGTGGCCGACGTGATCGACGTGTGCGTACAGGAAGGTGGCGTCTGGAAGATCGCGGATCGCAGCATCCTCCCGGTTTTCCAGCCGGGGTGACCGGCCCCCGTTCCCATAACGACAAGGCGGAGAGGGTATTTGTCTCGTATCAAGATGTTCGGCGCGATTCCGCGCAAACCCGGCGTGACGGCGCAGTGGTTTCACGACCACTACCGGCACCCCCACGGAACGATGGGCCGCACGATATCGACCATGCGCGCCTACACCCAGAGCCATCAGGTTCACTCGGACCTGCTGGACGCGCGCCAGACGCATTTCGAGGCGACGGCGGAAGTGTGGTTCGACTGCGTGCAGGACGCCATCGATTTTCCCGGCGAGCCCAACTACGTCGAATTGCTGATCCCCGACGAACCGCTGTTCGTCGACATGGACAAGCTGCGGTTCGTCTTCGCCGAAGAGGAAGTGCTGCAGTCGGGGGCGGACTGGAACGAGGAGGGCGTCGAGACGGGCGACAGACTGTTCCGGCTGGATCGCCGTCCGATCAGCATCAAGCTGCTGCAATACGTCATCAGCGAGGGCGCGACTGCCTGGGACGATGATGAAGACCTTGCGCTCGGACGACGGATCGAGGCGCTGCGCCATGTGCGGTGCCGCCCTTCGCCTGCCCTGCATCCCGAAGGCGCGTTCTGCGTCGGCATCCGCGAACTCTACTGGCCGACGCAGACGGCGATGGAGGAGGGCGTCGCACGCGATCCGCAGGCCTGGGAGACACTGCTGCGCCGTCCGGCGGAGTCCATCGCCTACCTCGCCAGCGCCGAGCGCTTCATGTGACGAAGGGCGGGGTCGGTGTGCCGACCCCGCCTCCGCTCAGCCGCGCAAGGTCGGCGCGAGGTGCTTTTCGGCCCATGCGCGAAAGTCGATCGGCGAGCCGACCAGCGCCGTCAGCGCGCCAGTGTCGTTCTCCGCGGGCTTCGTGGCCAGCCAGGTATAGAGGTCCACGCCCTGCGGCCAGTGCTCCTCGATCGCGGCCATCGGGACTTCGACGGCCGTCGCCGGTTTTCCCGCCAACTCACCGACGATCGCGGCCATCTGTGCGGTGCTGCCGACGTCGGCGACGAGATCGACCTCGCGCCCACGCCAATTGTCTGGCGACGCAAGCACCGCCGCCGCCGCGCGCCCGATGTCTTCGGCGCAGATCAGCGCGAGTTGCACGTCGGTCGGCAAGGCCATTGCGATCGTAAGCGTGCCGTCGTTCTGCGTGATCGGGAAGTAGTTCAGGAAGTTGTCCATGAACCATGCCGGACGCAGCACCGTGGCATCGAGGTGGAGTTCGGCGATCCGTTCTTCCACGGCTCGTTTCGATCCCACGGACAGTACGCCCCGGCTGCCCGCCGCCTGTGCGGATTGATAGATGAAGTGCCCGGTGCCCACTTCGCGTACCGTTTCCGCGACCATGATCCCCTGAACGGCCTGCCCGATGTCCCAGCGGTCCTGCAGGGATGCACCGGATAGATAGACCGCGTCCGCCCCTTCGATGGCCCGGCGCAGGGCCGAGCGGTCTTCCATGTCGGCGGTCACGGTTTCGGCGCCGAGCGCCCGCGCAGCCTTTGCCTTGTCGCCCGTTTCATCGCGGGTGACGGCACGGACCGTCCAGCCGTCCTGCAGCAGCGCGCGGACCACGCCGCCTCCTGCCGTTCCGGTTCCCCCGAAGACCGTTATCGTACGCGATGCCATGCCTGCTCTCCCATCTGGCTGAGTTTGCGAAGGACTATGGCGGCGGCGCTTGGTGAGCGCAATTAAATTGACCATATGAATTCATAATTAGGCGGTGATTCATAAGAAAATTCCACTTTATCGCGATAAATCTCGTTTTCCGGACGTTTTAATTGACATAACGGTCAAATGTGGGAGTTTCACTCCGGGCGTCCCCGCAGCGACGGAGGACCACGCCGATAGGAGAGGACATGACCGACAGCAGGCAGATCGCGGGCGCTTTCTTCGACAAGTTGTGCAGCGGTGATTTCATGGGCGGTTTCGAATCGCTGGCCGAGGATGCGACCTGGACGATCATCGGCGACACACCCCTTTCCAAGCACTTTACCAGGGATCGCCTGCTGACGGAGATGATCCCTATGCTCTCCACCTTCCGCGAACCCGCACGCATGGCGGTGAGCGAGATCATCGCCGAGGGAGACCGCGCCGTCGTGATCGCCAGCGTCGAGGGTGTCGGACCTTACGGCCCATACCGGCAGAATCCTTACTGCTTCATCCTGCGCACCCGCGACGGCCGCATCAGCGAAATCGTCGAGTATCTCGATACGGTTGCCGTGGAGACGGCCCTCGTCGGTCGCAAGCTGGTGGATGCGCGATGAGCGGGGCGAGCGTGATTGCACTTCCCGAAACGGCGGACATGGTGGTGATCGGCTCGGGCGCCGCGGGCATGACGGCGGCGACCGTCGGCGCGCTGAACGGGCTGGACGTGGTGCTCCTTGAAGCGGCCGATGTCTTCGGCGGGACCACCGCCTTTTCCGGCGGAGGCGTGTGGATTCCTGCGAACCACCACCAGCCGGCGCTCGGTATCGCGGACGACCGGGCCTCGGCACGCACGTATCTCGAGGCGGTGCTGGGCAACTTCTTCAACGCCGCCAAGATCGACACTTATCTCGACAAGTCGGGCGAGATGCTGGCCTTCATGGAACGCCGGACCACGGTACGGCTGACGCCCAGCGACATTCCCGATTATGCCCCTTCTGCGGCAGGCTGGAATCAGGGGCGCTGCCTGCTCACGGCTGATTTCGACGGCAATGCGCTGGGCACGGATTTCGAGCGCGTGCGTCCGCCGATCCGCGAGATGGGGTTGTTCGACTCGATGCAGGTCAGCCCCGCGCAGGCGGTGGCGATGCAGGGGTGGAACCGGTCGCTTTCGGCCTTTCGCCTGACTGCCTCGCGCATGGCGGGCTACGCTTTCGACCGGCTGCGGGGACGGCGCGGAAGGCACATGGCCAACGGCAATGCGCTGGCGGGGCGCCTGTTCAAGTCCGCGCGCGATGCGGGGGTACACCTGATCGAGAAAGCCCGCGCCTGCGATCTCGTGTTCGACGGCGGCCGGGTGACCGGCGTGGTGTTCGAGCATGGCGGCGGGCGGCATACGGTCAAGACGCGGCAAGGCGTCGTCCTTGCATCCGGTGGCTTCGGGCAGGACGAGGCGATGCGGCAGAAGTGGTTGCACCAGTCGGCGGCCGGCTGGTCGCTCCAGCCCGAAGGCAGCCGGGGCGACGGCATCCGCATGGCCGAGAAGCTGGGCGGGCGGCTGAACCCGGACAATGCGGCGAACGGCATCTGGGTGCCGGCTTCGCGCTATCAGCGCGAAGATGGCAGTGTGGGCCTTTTCCCCTCGCTGTTCTTCGATCGCCACTGCCCGGGACAGATCATGGTCGATGCGCGCGACGGCAAGCGCTTCGTCGACGAGAGTTTCCACTACCAGAACTTCGGCGAAGTCTCGCTGGAGAGGGGCGTGACGCGCATCTGGCAGATCGCCGATGCCGAGGCGGTAGCGCGCTATGGTCTGGGTGCGATCAAGCCCGCGCCGTTCCGCCCGGACAAGTGGGTCGCCTCCGGCTATGCCCGCAAGGCGGCGAGCATTTCCGAACTCGGGCGCGAGCTTGGGCTCGATCCGCTGGCGCTGTCGGATACCGTGGAACGCTTCAACCGGCATGCGGCGGACGGGCGGGATCCCGACTTCGGACGCGGCACCAATGCCTATGACACGTACATGGGCGATGCGGGACATGGGCCCAACCCGTCGCTGCGGCCTCTGACCAAGGCGCCGTTCTACGCGATCGAGGTGCGCCCCAGCGATCTGGGTTCGATACAGGGCCTCGATACCGACGAGCATGCGCGCGTGCTTGGCGCCGATGGAGCGCCGATCGCGGGACTCTATGCGGCGGGTCTGGACAACAACTCGATCATGCGCGGCAAGTACCCCGGCGGCGGGGCCAGCTTGGGGCCGGCGATGACGTTCGGCTACATCGCGGCGCTCGACATTGCCGCCCGTGCCGCAGGCAAAGGACGCGACCATGTTTGACCTCACCGGAAAATCGATCGTCATCACCGGCGCTGCTTCAGGCATCGGCGCCGCCACGGCGCAGCGCCTGCGCAAGGCCGGCGCGCAAGTGCTGATCGGCGATATCACCGATTGCGCAGAAAGCGCGGCGCAGTGGGGCTGCACGTTCCGCCATACCGACGTATCGGACGCGGACCAGTTCGCCGCTCTGCTGGACGAGGCGATGGAGCGCCACGGAAGGCTCGACGTGCTGGTCAACAACGCCGCCTCGGCCGGTGTTCACGACATGGCCGAAGCCGATGCGGAGCGCGCCGCGCGCTATTACCGGATCAATGCGCTCAGCGTGCTCGTCGGCATGCGCGAGGCGGCGCGGCGGATGGAGCGGGGCGGCGCGATCGTCAACGTCGCCTCGCTGTCCGGCGCGCGGGGAACCCCGGGTTGGGGCGAGTACGGGATGAGCAAGGCGGCGATCATCTCCGCCACGCAGACCGCTGCGCTGGAGTTCGGGCCGCTGGGCATCCGGGTCAACGCGGTCAGCCCCGGCGGTGTCGCCACGCCGCTGTCCATCGCCATCAACGGTGATGCACTCAGCCGGGCGCTGGAAGTGCTGGCGCCGCTGGGCCGCGAAGGGCAGCCGGAGGATATCGCCGCCGCCGTGCATTTTCTCGCCAGCGACGATGCCGGCTATGTCACCGGGCAGAACTGGTTCGTCGATGGCGGCTGGAGCGTCGGCACCACCGTGCAGACGCTCGGCCGGATACTGGCTTGAGGTCATGACTTCTTATTGAATCGTCATTGCGAGAATAGCGAAGCAATCCAGGGCAGTACGAAACCGCCCTGGATTGCTTCGCCATGCTCGCAATGACGAAGGGTGGTTTAACCCAATGTCATCGTGCTCTACGCCTCCAGCATCGTCTCGATCGGGCGGACCTTGTCGGGCGCGGATTCGAAGCCCGAGCCGATGAACCACGCACGCTGGCGTTCGATCGGCAGGGCGCTCGCGTCGATCACCACCCTGCGGGCCTGATCCGCGAGATCGGGGCCGAGGGTTTCGATGAGCGCGCAGGTGCTGTCCATCAGGGCGCTGCGGGCGGCTTCGATCTCGTGGTTTTCCCGTGACGGATCGGCAAGCGCCGCTTCCAGTGCCTGCCGGGGAGCCGACAGGGCCTGACTGGACGTAAGGGCGCCCAGCTTTCCGGCGAGGTCCAGCGCATCGCTCGACAGCGCGCGGATGAAACGGCGCGTCATCGGCAACTGGCTGCGTAGCACGCCGAGCGTGGCGAGCGACAAGTGCAACTGCTCCTGCGCCACCTTCTCGTCCGCCCGGATCGCAGGGCCGACGGCTTCGCGCAGCGCCTTGATGACGACCTGCAACTGGAGATCGGAATCGGGGACCATCAGAGCACCTCCTTCAGCGTGCCGCGCAATTGTTCCATGATCGGGTAGCTGATCATCGCCAGCCACGAGACGACGATGTCCTGGTGCGTCTTGGCGCCTTTCGCCACGCGGTATCCGGTGCCGAGGCAGATCGAGACCGACAGGTAGCTGCACAGCACCCGGTAATAGGCCAGCCGCGCCGGATCGACCGTCAGGCCCGACGCCTTCTCGTAGGCGGCGATGTAGTCGTCGTAAGGCAGCATGCCGTTGATGAGCTGGGCGGTGCCTTCCTCGTTCGAATGGCTGTACGGGTCCATCATCGACCATGCGAGGTCCTGATGGCGGTCGCCCAGCAGCGCCAGTTCCCAGTCGAGCCAGGCGGTGATCCGTGCGTCGTGCTCGGTGAACAGAAAGTTGCCGGCGCGGCAGTCGCCATGGACCAGCGAGACGTGGTCGATCGGTGGCGCATTGGCGATGAGCCAGTCGTAGGCGACCGTCATCAGCGGTTCGTCGTGCGCGCGGTCTTCCTCCCACACCCGCCGCCACCAGTTGACGAGGCGGATGACGCTGGCGTTGGAGCCGACCTCCACGCCGTCGAAGCTGGGCAGGCGGGGCGCGAGTTCCGCGCCCATGCGGTGAAAGCGCGCCATGTGCTCGATGAACTGCGCGGTGATCGGCGCACGCAGCTTAGGGCCATAGTTGAGGCCGATGCCGGTCACCTGCTGCGAGGGCAGATCGGAAGGCTTGGTCACGCCTTGCGCGAAGCCGTAGATCAGCGCGGGGTGCGGCAGGTGTTCGCCATCCGGATCGACCCAGAAGCAGGGCGGCACCGGCACCAGGCCGTCGAGCGCCTGGAGCAGCTCGAACTCGCGCTTGCGGCTGGTCTCGACCACGGACTCGTTCGGTTCCATGCGCAGGACCATCGGCGCCTTGCGACGCGCCGATCCGTCCTGCCATTCGAGTTCGAAGGCGACCTGGATCTTCGACGCCCCGCCGGTCAGCCAGCGCGCGTCGGAGATCGTGAAATCGTCGCCCACGTTGGCGCGGATGAGGCTGGCGGTGCCTTCGATCAGGCTGTCCAGCGAGTGGGCGGCGTAGACGTCGCCGCTCGCCCGCAGGCGCATCTTGCGTGACAGCGTGCGGTCGATCTCGGCCTCGACCGGAAACCGGTCCCGGATGGCGTCGAGGAAATGGTCCTCGGGGCGCTGACGTATGTCGAGAGTGCCGTGCATTGGTTGAGCCACTTCCTTCCCAGTCGTTTCTTGTATCCTGGCGGGGTCAGGTCATCTCGATGACGACTTTGCCCATGTGCTGCGCCGCGCGCAGGTGTTCGTAAGCCTCTGCCGCCTCGTCGAAGGTGAAGCTGCGGTCGATCAGCGGTTCGATCCGGTGCGCTTCCAGCGCGCGGCCGAGGTCTTCGAAATGGCGGCGCGAACCGACCATGACGCCGCGCACCAGCGCCCCGCCGACGAGGATCGCCAGCGGGTCGATCGTACCGGGGGCGATGACGCCGACCATGGCGATCTCTCCTCCGCGCCGCAGCGCCGCGAGCGATTGCGGCATCGTGCCCGGCCCGGCGCTGTCGACGATCTTGTCGATCCCGCGTCCGCCCGTGAAGGCGCGGGCGGCGGCGCCCCATTCGGGCGTCGCGGCGTAGTTGACGACATGGTCCGCGCCCATCGCCGTGGCCCGTTCCAGCTTGGCGTCGCTGGACGAGGTGATGACGACGCGCGCCCCGGCGGCCTTGGCCAGTTGCAGCGTCCAGATCGCGACACCGCCCGTGCCAAGCGCCATCACCGTAGAGCCGGGCGTGATCGGCTCGCGGCCGTAGAGCGCGTTCCAGGTGGTGACGGCGGCGCAAGGCAGCGTGGCCGCCTGCGCGAAGTCCATGTAGCCGGGGACCGCCACCAGGCCGGCCTCACCGACCACGACATATTCGGCGAGCACACCGTCGATCGCACCGCCCAGCGCGGACGCACCGTCCGCGTCGGTCATGTCGCCGCCAATCCAGCTCTGCATGAAGATCGGGCAGACCCGGTCCCCCACCGCGAAGCGCGAGCAGCCTTCACCCAGTTCGACGACCTCGCCCGCGCCATCGGAAAGCGGCACGATCGCGTCGGGCGCACCGCCCGGATAATGCCCGTCGATCATCAGCAGATCGCGGAAATTGAGCGAGAAGGCACGCATGCGCAGCAGCACCTGCCCGCGACCGGGGCGCGGCATGGGCGCGCGCTCCTGCCGCAGTCCGGCGATGCCCTGTCCCGGCGTGATGACGTAGCGTCGGTTTTCGGTCATCGCCGAATCTCTCCCTATGCGACAGTGTAGTCGAAGATGGTTTCCTCGTCCGCGAGGAAAGCGCTGATGCGGGGGGCGTCGATGAACTGTTCCTCGTCCGCCTGCAGCACCCCGCTGGCCTCGATGCCCTCGGGCGAGGAAAGCGCGGCCTGCATGGCTTCCTCGCTTTCCCACCATACTTCGGTGAGGCCGTCGGGCGGGCGCTTCCAGCCGCGCCCTTGCGCAAAGGCGTCGATCTCGGGCGAGACGCGCTTGTGGCTCTGCACATAGCGCACGAAGCCCATCGCCTTCGCATTGGCACGCACCAGCGCGCCGTGTTCCACCAGCCAGCGGCGGGCGAACTGCTCGTCTGTCATTTCCGGCTTCTTCCAGACTTCAACGACCATCTTAATCATGTCAGTCTCCCTCAGATGGCGTAGCCGCCGTCGACGATCATCGGCGATCCGGTCATGAACGAGGACATGTCGGACAGCAGGAACATCGCTGCATTGGCGATCTCGTCCATCTCGCCGAAGCGGCCGATGACGTGGCGCTGGCGCAGTCCTTCGAGCGCCTCGGAGAACACCGGATCCTGCATCAGCCGGTCCTTGGCCATCGGCGTCATGATGAGGCCGGGGCACAGCGCGTTCACCCGGATGCCGAGCGGCCCGCCGTCGCAGGCGACCGCCTTGGTCAGCCCGACGACGCCGTGCTTGGCCGCCACATAGTCGGAAGCGTTGATCTGCCCGCGAATGCCCGAGGAGGATGCGGTGTTGACGATCGCCCCGCCGCCGCTGTCCTTCATCACCCGGAACTGGTGCTTGAGGCAGTAGAACACGCCGACCAGATCGACGCCCAGCACCGCCGCGATATCTTCTGCGGTCAGTTCGTGGACCGGCTTGTTGCGCATTTCGATCCCGGCGTTGTTCATCGCCCCGTCGAGCCGGCCGTAAAGCGAAACCGCCTTGTCCACGGCGGCCGCCACGCTGGCCTCGTCGGTGACGTTGCAGGGCTGGAACGCGGCCTCGCCGCCCGCGTTGCGGATGCCTTCGACGACCTCGGCGCCCGCTTCGGCGCTGAGGTCGGTGACAAGCACGCGCGCGCCGTTCGCCGCGAAGACTTCGGCGCAGCGGCGGCCTATGCCCGATGCCGCGCCGGTGATGAGGATGGCCTTGCCGTTCAGCATCCGTATTCTCCCTTGGCGGCCGTGCCGCTCTGCAAAGTCATGGGTCGCGCTCTCATCCCGGGAACAGCCCGCCGTCGACGATCAGTTCCGCGCCGGTGACGTAGGATGCGTCGTCGGAGCACAGGAACAGCGAACTACGGGCGATCTCGTCCGGGTTGCCGATGCGCTTCATCGGGATCGAGGTGCGGATCATCTCGCGCTCCTCGGGCAGCATCGTCGCGAGTTGCGGCGTGTCGATCATGCCGGGGTAGATCGAGTTCTCCCGCACGCCGCGGCCTGCATATTCCTGCGCGGCGGCCTTGCTCATGCCCCGGATCGCCGCCTTGGCGCCGTGGAACGAGAAGCACGTCACCGTCGACATCATCGCCAGTACCGAGGAGATGTTGACGATCGCGCCGTTGCCGCTCGCCCGCAGATGCGGCATCGCCGCGCGCATGCCCAGGAACGTGCCGGTCTGGTCGATCGAGACGATGCGGTTCCAGCCCTCCAGCGTCTCGTCCTCCACCCCGAACATGTGGTTGAGGCCCGCGTTGTTGACCAGCGTGGTCAGTCCCCCATAAGCGGCCAGCGCCGCGTCGATGGCAGTCTGCCAGGAGCTTTCGCTGGCGACGTCATGCTCGATGGCGATGGCCGCGCCGCCGGATTCGACGATCTGCGTCACCACGGAGCGGGCAGCGTCGAGGCGGATGTCGGTTGCGACGACTTGCGCACCTTCGCTGGCGAACAGGCGGGCGTGCGCCGCGCCGATTCCGCTGCCTGCGCCAGTTATGAGCGCGATTTTTCCGGAAAGTCGGCCGGTGGGCATCGTCTTGTCCTTCATCCCTTGGTGCAGTCAGTCGCTGCACTTTCCATAAACAGACCAGACGGTCAGCCAATGTCAAGCATTCAATCGCGACTTCGGGATCATGCGCTCGGTTTCAGTGCGATTATTGCTAAAATCATAGCCTGACCCGGCTTGACGTCCATTTGCGCATTGCGCACAAGTTGACCATATGGTTCAATTTCGTTACTCGCGGTTGGGCAAGGCATAAGAGGGGAGATGGAATGACGCAGATCGAAGTGCCGGTGCTGATCGCCGGAGGCGGGCCGGTCGGCATGACGCTGGCCCTGAACCTTGCCCGCTACGGCATTCGCTCCCTGCTGCTGGAGCGGAACCCGGCGACCACGCGCCATCCCAAGATGGACCTGACCAATGGCCGCAGCATGGAGCTGTTCCACCGTCTCGGCCTGGACGAGGCGCTGCGCGACGCGGGCGTGCCGCGTGCGAACGGCTTCGACATCCTGTGGATCACCTCGATGGTCGGACACGACCTGTACCGGTTTCCCTACCCCTCCGCCGACGAGAAGACCCGCATCATCCGCGAGGAGAACGACGGCAGCCACGGCGCGCAGGCGCCCTTGCGGGTCAGCCAGATCCAGATCGAGCCGGTGCTGAAACGGGCGATCGACGCCAATCCGCTGATCGACGTGCGCTTCGGCACCCGCTTCGAGCGGATCGTCGAGAATGGCGCCGATGGCGTCACCGCCGAGATCGTCGATTCGCAGAGCGGCGAAACTAGCACCGTGAAGTGCCGCTTCCTTGCGGGCTGCGACGGCGGGGGCAGCCGCGTGCGCCGGGGTCTCGGCATTGCGCTGGAGGGCGAGGAGAACGTCGCCGGGGCCTACATGGTCCACTTCCGCACCGACGACCGCGAACTGCTGCAGCGCTGGGGGCCGATCTATCATCTGCAGTCCGGGCTCGGCACGATCATCGCCCAGAACGACCACGACATCTACACGCTGCAGGCATGGCTGCTGCCCGGCATGAACCCGGACGAGATGACCGCCGAGGGCGTGCTCGAAGCCTGGGTCGGCAAGGCGTTCGATTACGAGATACTGCAGGCCAATCCGTGGCATGCGCATTTCGTGGTCGCCGAGAAGTACCGGGACGCCAGCACGCTGCTGGCGGGCGATAGCGCGCACCAGTTCATCCCGACCGGCGGCTACGGCATGAATTCGGGCATCGCCGACGCCGCCGCGCTGTCGTGGGTGCTGGCCGCGAACCTGCAGGGCTGGGGCGGCGACGGGCTGCTCGATGCCTACGATGCGGAGCGGCGGCCGACCGCGTGGTGGCATCTCGAAGCCTCGCGCCGGCACATGGGCGTGCGCCAGCAGATCACGATGATCTACATGGAGGCGGGCGACCTCGAGGGTGAAGGCCCCGAAGCCGACGCCCGCCGCGCCGATGTCGCCGCGAAGATCGCCGCGCTCGGCAATGCCGAGAACGAGAGCTGGGGCGTGGAGTACGGCTATCGTTACGACCAGTCGCCGGTCGTGGCGGGCGAGGGGGAGGCCCCGGCGATAGACCCGCTGACCTATGTGCCGAGCACCTGGCCCGGCGCACGCCTGCCGCATGTGTTCCTTGAGGACGGGACGGCGCTGTTCGACCGGCTCGGGCTGTTCTTCACACTCGTCGTGCTCGGCGATGCGGACACCGCGCCGCTGGAGGATGCGGCGAAGGCACAGGGTGTTCCGCTCGACGTGCTGCGGCTCGATCGCCCGGACCTGCGCGCGATCTACGAACGCGGCCTGATCCTGGTGCGGCCCGACCAGCACGTCGCCTGGCGCGGCGATGCCTTGCCGGACGACTGCGCGGGATTGCTGCGGCGCGTCTGCGGTCGCTAGAGCATTTTCTAATCAGGTGGGATCACCTGATGACTCGGAAAATGCGGCAAACCAAAAACCTTGGGGCGGTTGATCCGGTGCAGCCGGATCAACCGCCCCAAAACCGGGTACAACGACAAGAGGAGAGGACAATTGACCGTCGAGAAGAGTCCCGAGGACTACTGGCAGGCCAACGATCACCCGCGCTGGAACCAGAGCGTCTACTTCAACTTCTACGATCCGGCGCAGCGCATCGGCTGCTTCATCCGCGTCGGCATCCTCGAGAATCTGGGCGAGACGAACAGCTGGTTCGTGTTCTTCCGGGACGGCAAGCCGCTGTTCAACCGCACCAACATGAACTTGCCCTACGCCGCCACCCGGCTGGGGCTGGGAGACGGGCTGGAAGTCGCCGGGATGCGGCTGCGCTCGATCGAGCCGCTGTCGAAGGCGCACATCACTTTCGATGAACGGGACTTCAAGGTCGATCTGACCTGGGACGCGATCCTGCCGATGCAGGATGCGATCCACCTCAGCGATGCCGGGGCGGAGGACGCTTTCGCCAAGGAGATCGCCCATATCCACATGGAGGGCACCTGCCGCGTCACCGGCACGATCACGCTGGCAGACGGCGAGACGATCGCGATCGACGGCAAGGGCTTCCGCGATATCGCCGTGGGCCCGCGCAACTGGGACTTCCTGCGCCATTACCGCCTTGCCTGGCCGATCTTCGATAACGGTCTGTCGATCGTCTCGACACACGGCATCTCCACCAACGGCGACGACGCCTACATCAAGATGGTGGGCAAGGGCGGCAAGTGGATCGGCGTGACCGCGATCGAGGATCGCAACATCTACGAAGCCGACGGCATGACGCTGAAGGGCATGGATTGGCGCGTCACCGATGCGGACGGAGATGTTCACGCCTTCACCGCGCGGCGGCTCTACTGCTGGACCTTCCCGCTCGATACTTTCGCGCTGACCGAGCACATGATGGAATATACCCTTGCCGACGGCACCAAGGGGTATGGCCTTGGCGAATGCGGTTTCCGCTTCCCCTGGGCGGGTAACGGAGAAGACTGATGGCATTCGATCCCGCAGCACTCGCCCGGCCGGCAATGGCCATCGACCCCGTGCATGATGGTCGGCACGCGCTGCCTGACTTGCCGTTGATGCGCGAATCCATCCCCTATTGTGTCGTCCTGCCCGAGCACGAGATCGCCTTGTTCACTTATACCTGGGTGGACAAGGACGGCATGGCGGGCGCGGCCATGGGCATCTGGGGCAGGGGCCTCGGCCGTGCGCCGATCGCGGTGCGCCTGCCCGACCGCAAGGTGCCCGATACCATGGGCTTCGACGACTGGCGGATCGACGACTTCACCATGCGCCAGGACCTCAGCTTCAACCGCGCGGAAATATCGTGGCGCAGCGAGGAGGCGGAGATCGCCTTCACGTACGAGGCGTTCCATCCGCCTTATGCCTACTCAACGCACAAGGACGGCTGCCCCTCCTACGCCGCCGACGACCGCATCGAGCAGAGCGGCCGCGTCTCCGGCACGTTGCGCATCGGGACACGGACCATCGACTTTACCGGCAGTGGCCACCGCGACCACAGCTGGGGGCGGCGCGACTGGGATGCGCTGCATTATTACCGCTGGTTTCAGGGCCAGTCGGGCGACGCCTTTTCGGTGCACTTCTGGGAGTTCTACGCCCTCGGTCGCCGTCAGGTGCGCGGCTACGTCTACAAGGACGCGGTCATGGCGGAGATCGCCACTCTCGACGTCGACTGGCAGGGCGACAGCCGCCTCGACCAGACCGCGTTCCAGTGCGACATCGTCGACGAACTGGGCCGCGCCACGCGGGTGGAGGGGGATGTCTTCGGGGTCTTCCCGCTCCCGGCCGCGCCGAACTTCGTGCTGAACGAAGGCGCGGCGCGGCTGACCATCGACGGCAATCCCGGCGGCGGCTGGATGGAGATGGGCTGGCCGATCTCCTACCTCGAACATGTGCGTGCGGCGGGCGTGTACTGATCTTTCTTGCGGGATGGGGGCGCTGGCCCTTGTCCTGCCTGACCGGTTCTAACCCCACCCGCTCAGGCTGAGCTTGTCGAAGCCCGCGCGCCACGCCGCCGGGGCTTCGACAAGCTCAGCCTGAGCGGGGTTGAGGACAGGCGAGCGCTGCGCGCACAATGTCGGATCAGGCCGGAAGGTAGGCGCCCAGCGCGTTCATCACCACGCCCGTGTCGAAGTATTCGCGGTAGAACACCAGCGTATCGTCGCGGTATTCGTGCACGCCGACATAGCGCTGGTCGTAGACCGTGCCGCCCGGCTCGCCGTAGCCGCGATACTCCACCAGCACGCGGTTCGGATCGGCGAGCGGGGTCACTTCCACCGAATTGAACTTCACGTCGAAGACTTCGGCCGCCGTGCGGAACATGCCCAGCGCATCCTCGCCATGCAGCTCGGTGGGCAGGCGCACCGTCCCGGCGAAGGGCAGCTCCATATGCAGGTTGGGCGAGACCATCGCCCAGAAGGCATCCATGTCATGCCCGAACAGCGCCATCAGCTTCTGCGCATTGGCGACGTTGCGGTCGCTCAGGGCCTTGTCGAATTCGCTCATCGGTATCGTCTCCTGTTCAGGCGAGTGCTTCGGCCACGGTCCCGGCCGCGATCCATTTGTGCAGGTTGTGCAGCGAGTGGCGGATCATCACTTCGCCGTCCTGCAGCGGCATCGTATCCTTCGCGCCCGAAGCGATGCCTTCCTGCGTGCGCTCGGTATTGCCGACGTCTTCGAGCAGGATCTCGCCCAGCCGCGCGATGTAGTGCTCCTGCTGCAGGCGGCTCCACACGTCGGGCGCATCGGGGATGTAGAAGCGGGCCTCCCAGCGCGTCTCGTCCTGGCTGACCGGCCAGAAGTGATGCGTCCAGAACCCGCCGGGGGAGACGTCGATCTGGAAATTCGGAAACAGCCAGGTCACGTCCACCGCCCAGCTCGCCGACTTGGTCGGGTTGATCGCCGGATGCCGCCGGAACACTTCGGTATCGTCGAGGCTGGCGGCCGAAAGCACGTTGCCGGTAGCGATGTTGCTGTAGAACAGGCGCTCCACCTGCGATCCGGGCGGCGGCGCGTATTCGGGGTTGCCGTAAGTCGATACCGAGCGGTGCGGCCCCCAGGTCTGCGCGCTGATCGGCCGGGCGAAAGGGTTCTCGTTACTGGCGAACGTGGCGCCGATCGTCTCGGGATGGATCGCCGGGATGTGGTAGGTCTCGGCGAAGGCGTCGGCGATGACCTTCCAGTTCGCCTTCAGCCGGGACTCGAACAGGATCGAGCGGTCGGCATTGGGGTAGGGGATGCCCCGGTAGATTTCCCCGAATGCGCCGAGGAATTCGGCCAGCGGCACTTCCGGCTCGCGCTGGAGGTTGATGAAGATCCACCCTTCCCAGATGTCGCAGGCCACGGGGGTGAGGCCACAGGACTTGCGATCGAAATCGAAGAAGTTCTTCTGGTCCGGCACGCCGACAAGCTCGCCGTCGTTGCGGTAGGTCCAGTTGTGGTAGCGGCACATGAAGCGCGAGGCATTGCCCTCGCGCTCCAGCACGACCTTGTTGGAGCGGTGCGAGCAGACATTGTGGAAGGCGCGGACGCGCCCGTCCTTCGTGCGGGTGGCGAGCACTTCGGCGCGTGCGAATTCGAGCGTCTGGACGAAGTAGTCGCCGGGCGCGGCGATCCGCTCCTCGCGGCCGAGGCACAGCCATGCGCGCTTGAACACCTGCCGCACTTCGGCATCGAACCAGTCCTGCGAGCGGTAGGGTTCGAGGCTGACCGGCGCGGTGTCCAGCCCGGCCAGCGCGGTCAGGTTGGTGCGGTCCGCGCGGAAATCGGCGACCTGATCGTTCATGGTTCCTCTCCTTCGCCGTTTTCGGCTTTTTCCTGTTGTCTCACCCGAGAATGCGCGGCCCCTCCACCAGACGGACCTCGTGCGGATAGGGCGTGAAGGGCGCGCGCGGCTGGCGGTGCAGCTCCGTCGCCATCGACACGTGCGCCAGCGCCAGCAGAAGCTGCATCAGCCGCAGCGGCGCGCCTTCGAGATCGCGCATGTCGCGCCCTTCCAGCGAGCGGATCGCCTCGGGCGCGAGCGCCAGCATGGCGGTGTAGAACGCCTCGATCTCCTCCATCGAGGCGGCCTCGCGCGCGGCGCGCCGCTGCTGCGCGCTGGCCGCCGCCCAGTAGCCGACGTGGGGTTCGAGCGCCTCGAACCCCGGCGGCAGCGAGCGGTCTGCGGTCATGCCGCCACCGGCTGATCGACGCGCCGGCCGAGCACGGTGGAGATCACCTCGCGCAGCGTGGCCCCGGCATCGGCAACCGGCACGGCCCCGCGCCAGGCGACGTGCTGGTCGGGCCGCACGATGATCGCCCCGCCGCGTTGCAGGCCGGAGATATTGGCCCAGCGATCGTCGACCGGCGTGAAGTCTTCGTCCTTGCCGACAGCGACGAGATCGATCGTCAGCCCGCTGGCCGCGCGGGCGGCATCGACGGCGGCGGTCCAGTCACCGGCAGGCCCGTCCACGAACACCGTGAAGCGGTCGAGCCGGGTCAGGTCGAGGGTGGAGACGCGCTTGTCTTCCCCGGTGTTCTTCGCGTTAAGCCAGACGTGGGCCATGCGGTGGCCGGGGCGCATGGTGGGTACATGCGTATCGCCCAGCAACCCGCGCGGCGGTGGCTCGGTGCCGTCGGGGACGATGGCGCCGGTGTCGTAGCGGAAGCCGATCTCGATGTCGTGGGCCTGGAATTCGGCGCGCTGGGTGCCGATAACTTCGGCCACCATCTGCCGCCGCGCCGCGCCTTCGGGCGTATCGGAGAACAGCTTGTGATAGGCGCCGATGTTGAACTCCACCGGCACGCCCGGCATCAGTCCGATCGCGGAATCGATGGTCAGGTGGTTCTGGAAGGTCATCATCGCCCAGGCCACGTTGTTGGCGGCCACCGGGCGGCGCTCCGCCTCGTAGCTGTCCAGCAGCGCGTCGCCCGCGTCGCCCCGGATCACGGCGGCGAGCTTCCACGCCAGATTGTGCGCGTCCTGGATCGCACTGTTGAGGCCAAGGCCGGTAGTCGGCGGATGGCGATGCGCGGCATCTCCGGCCAGGAACACGCGGCCCTTGCGGTATTCGCGCGCCAGTACGCCCTGCACCTGCCAGTCGTTCATGCGGATGATCCTGGGATCGAGATCGGGCAGGCGCAGCAGTTCTCGGATCTGCGGGATCGCGGTTTCGGCGTCGAGCTTGCCCGCCTCTCCGGGCTGGAAGGCGAAGTGCATCAGCCATTCCTTGCTTTTCGCGCCGAACGTATCGGGGCCGAGCGCCACCATCACGCCGCTGCCCCATGATCCGCCCTTTTCGGGGTTGGTGAACCAGCGGATCATCACCGACTCGTCCTCGATGTACTCGGAGAGGTCGGCGGCGAACCACACCGTCACCATGTCGATCAGCCGGTCGATGCCGTCCATCGCGATGCCGAGCGATGGTCCTACCAGACGCCCGCCGTCCGCCGCGATCATGTACTGCGCGCGCACTTCGTAGACTTCGCCGGAATTGCGATCCTCTACTTGCGCGGTGACGCCGTCATCGTCCTGCGTGAAGCTCTTGAGTTCCTGATGGAAGGTGATGCGCGAGGTGGGGTAAGTGGCGAGGTGCTCCAGCAGCAGCGGTTCGATGTACATCTGCGCGAAGTTGGCGGCGCGCACCGGGCTGTCGGCGCCGTAGGCGTCCTTCAGCGAGTGGCCGCCGAAAGCGTCGATGATGCCGATGCGCTTGCGGTCGAGCGGGCCGTCGCCGCCGAGGCTGGTGTACCAGCCCACGCGCGCCATGTTCTCGGCCGGGGTGCTGCTGCGGTAGATGTGATCGGCCAGCCCCTCTTCACGCATGATCTCCATCGTGCGCTGGTTCAGGTAATGCGCCTTTGGCGCGGGCGAGGTGGCCGGATAGCGCTCTATCACCAGGCACTCGATGCCCAGCCGCCCGAGGAAGTTCGCGCTGGCCAGCCCGCAGCCCGCGCCGCCGACGATCAGGACCGGGACTTCGATTCGCTTCATTTCGCGTGACCTCTCCATTGCCTGGCTCAAGCGCCGGGGGCGCTCCGCCGCATTTTTCGTAGAATGCTACAACTGACCAAATAGTCAATATTAAGTTCAGGCGGCCTGCGCCTCGACTTGCGCCACGTAAGCCTCCACCTGATAAGGATCGAACAGTTCGCGCACCTTCAGCAGCACCCCGTCGCGGTAGGTGAAGAACAAGTGGTAGGTGTTGCGGTAGATCGCCGAGCGCGGGCCGATGCCATAGGACTTGCCGAGGATCGCCACGGTATCGCCGTCCGCCACCGCCTGCTCGACATGGAATTCGAAATGCTCGAACCCGCCGAGGAACCCGTCAAGCAGTTCGCGCATCGCCGTCTTGTCGCGCTCGCCGGCGAAGGCGAAGCGATCGGGCAGGTAGGGCATCGTCCATGTGCCGTCCTCGGCGAAGGCGGCGAACATCGTGTCGAGGTCGCGTTCGGAGAGGAGGCGGCAGGCTTCGAGGGCGCGGTCCTTGTTGGTCGTCATGGGTAGAACTCCTGTCAGAATGCGGCGGCGAGGTCGCCGAAGGCGCGGGTGACCTCGGTGGTGTCCCAGTATTCGCGGAAGAGGATCAGTCTGCCCTCCTTGAAGCGCATTATGGTTATGTATTGCTGGTCGTAGGTGCCATTGGGTGCCGGGCAGGTGCCGACGTATTCGACCACTACTTCGCCCGGATTTCCGGTCTCCCTTGCGGTGATTCCGGTGAAGCGCAGGCCCTCCAGCCCCGAGACGACCTTCTCCAGATAAGTGCGGGAGGCTTCCTTGCCGGTGACCCGCTGCGGCATGCCGATCGAGCCGGCGAAGGGGAATTCGAGGACGAGATCCTCGTCGGCGATGGCCCACCATGGCTCCATGTCGGCGCCGAACGTCGCCATGAGATCGGCGGCTATGCGTGCGTTTTCAGCCATTCTTCCTATCCCGCCAAGAGGCCGCCATCGATCGGCAGCTCGACCCCGTTGACGAAGCGCGCCTCGTCCGAAGCAAGGTAGACGCAGCCCCAGGCGATGTCCTCGGGCGCGCCGTTGAAGCCGTTGGGCTGCTGCGCGGAGAAGGCGGCGCGCGTTGCTTCGGGATCGTCGCTGCGGTCGAAGATGCCCTGCAGCATCGGCGTCTCGATCACGCCGGGATGGATCGAGTTGGCGCGGATGCGCTGGTGCGCATGCTCGACGGCGGTGGACTTGGTGAAGGTG
This sequence comes from Novosphingobium resinovorum, assembly GCF_001742225.1. NCBI lineage: Bacteria > Pseudomonadati > Pseudomonadota > Alphaproteobacteria > Sphingomonadales > Sphingomonadaceae > Novosphingobium > Novosphingobium resinovorum. The sequence continues at coordinate 118,110 of NZ_CP017076.1, forward strand.
CGCACAGCCCCCTTGGAGGCGCAGTAGGCCGCGAAACCGGGTGCGCCAACGACGCCGTAGGCCGAGGAAATGTTGGTGATCGAACCGCCGCCGCCCGCGATCATCGGCGGCAGGGAATGCTTGGTCAGCAAAAATACGCCGCGCGCGTTGATCGCCATGATGCGGTCCCATTCGTCCACCGCAAGGTCGATGTCGCTGCCTTGTCCGGGAACCCCCGCGCAGGCGACGGCAGCGTCGAGGCGGCCCCAGGTTTCGGTTGCCAAGGCCACGGCGGCGGCGACGTCGCTCTCCTTCGAGGCGTCGCAAGTGGTGAAGCGGACCTTCTCGGGCGCCTCGTCCAGCAGGGTGCGCAAGGCGGCGTCGAGCGGGGGCTGGATGTCGCAGGCGAGCACCCGGGCGCCTTCCTCGACGAACAGCCGCACGACCGCCGCGCCGATGCCCGATGCGCCGCCCGATACCACGGCGACCTTGTCCTGAAGTCGATTCATTTCCCATCTCCCTTGGATTTGCTTGCGGAGCAGCCCGGCAGCCGGAAGGCCACGACGCTGTCGGAAAGCGGTGATTGCAGCATGTTGTGACCGCCCGCGGCGGTGGCGACGTACTGGCAGCCGGTGCGCGGGCTGCGGTAGGTCATCGGCATCGTCTGCGCGCTGGCGGGCAGGCGGGCGGACCACAGTTCCTTACCCGTCGCGGTGTCGAAGGCGCGCAGGGTCTGCTCGCGCGCGGCGCCGATGAAGGTGAGGCCGCTCGCGGTGGTCAGCGATCCGCCGAAGTTGGGCGCGCCCATCGGGATCGGCAGGCCGAGCGCCAGACCCAGCGGCCCGGCATCGCGCGCGGTGCCGAACGGGCGCTCCCATGCGACCTTGCCGGTGTCGAGATGGATCGCGGCGATCCGGCCGAACGGCGGGGCATTGCACGGCACGCCCAGCGGCGACGCGAGGGGCTTGAGGCGAACACCGAACGGGGTGCCCGCCTGCGGCAATGGCAGGCCGAAGTTGGTGACGGCATGGCTTCCTGCGGCCGCGCCTGCGATCAGGCGGTCGGTCTCGGCGCGCGGCACCAGTTGGATGATCGTGCCGTAATAGAGCGCGTTAGCCACGGCGATGCGCCGGACGGGATCGATCGCCACGCCGCCGAAGTTCATGCCGCCGCCGATGCTGGGATAGATCAGCGCCTCGTCGGTGCCGGGCGGGGTGGCCTTGCCGTCGTAGCGCAGTTGCCGGTAGCGCACGCGGCACCAGAGCTGGTCGAACGGGGTGAGGCCCCACATGTCGCGCTCGGCAAGGTCCGGGCCGGCCATGGAGTGAAAGGCGGAGAAGGGCTGCGTCGCGGCGACTTTCTCCACCGCCCCCCGGCTGGGGACGGCACGTTCCGTGACCGGCAGCAGCGGTTTGCCGGTGCGCCGGTCGAGCACGAACGTCTCGCCGCGCTTGGTGGGGATCGCGATGGCGGGGGTGTTGCCAGCTGCGAAGAGGCTGGGCTGCGCGGGAACGTCATAGTCCCACAAGTCGTGATGCGCGGTCTGGAACGACCAGCGCACGGCCCCGGTGGCGATGTCCAGCGCGACGACCGAGGAGCCGTACTTCTCGCTCGCGGCGCTTCGCAGCGCGCCGTAATGGTCGGGCGTGGGATTGCCGGTCGGGGCGTAGATCAGGCCGAGGGTATCGTCCACGCTCATCGGCGCCCAGGTGTTGGGCGTAGAGCGCGAGTAGTGCTCGCCCGGTCGGGGCCCGTGGACGTTCAGCGGATTGCCCGCGTCCCAGGCCCAGACAAGCGCGCCGGTGTGTACATCGTAAGTGCGGATGACGCCGGAGGGTTCGTCATTGCTCTGGTTGTCCGCCACCCATCCGGCGACGACGATGCGGTCGCGGGCGATGGCGGGCGGGGCGCTGGAATAGTAGAAGCCGGGCTGCACCATTCCCATGCCGTCGAACAGGTTGACCGCGCCGTTCGTGCCGAAGCCCTCGCAGCGCTTGCCGTCGGTGGCATCGAGCGCGATCAGGCGGCCGTCGAAGGTGGCGGTGACGATCCGCGCGGCGCAGCGGCCGGCGCCTTCGGTCCGCGCGAAGGCCACGCCGCGACAGGTCCGCACGGCCGAGGAGCCCTTGGCGGATACGCGGGGATCGAAGCGCCAGAGTTCGCGGCCGCTGTCGGGATCGAGCGCGAAGACCGAATTGTCCTGCCCGCACAGGAACATCCGCCCGCCGACCATCAGCGGCGTGGCGGAGAGGTAGCCGGTGGCGGGGTCGGACGGAATGCGGGTATGGAAGGTCCACGCGGCTTCGAGCTTGCCGACATTGGCGGGCGTGATCTGCGCCAGCCGGGAAAAGCGGCTTCCGCCCTTGTCCCCGCCCCACGATGTCCATTCGTCCCCCGCTGCGTCTGCGGGGATCGGCGCCGAGGCGGCGATCGCTTCGGCCGTGCGAATGTCGTGGCTGTCGCGGGCGAGGTGCGCGCCGACGACCAGCAGCAGCGCCAGCGCCCCGACACCCGCCGCGAGGCTGGCGCCCTGGCCGAGCGAGGCGCGCGCACCGGGAATGACGAAAAGCAGTCCGAGCAGCGCCGGGGCCAGCAGCCACGCCATCAGCGGCCATGGCGCGAACCCGCTTTCCGCCACCGCCCATGCGATCGTGACCGTGAGGAACAGCGCATAGCCTTTAGCGCCGGTGCCCCGCCCGAGGGCGATCAGCGTACCCGATCCAAGCAGAGCCGCCCCGGCCATCAGGTAATAGATCGAGCCTCCCAGCGCGGCGAGCCATAGCCCACCCGCCAGCAATGCCAGACCTGCGATAGCCACTGCCATGCCCAGCGCAATCATGCCCCGGCTCGCCGTTTTCGGCGCCATCCTCGTTTCCCCGTTCGTTTTGAGGAGGCTGGACTAAACTTACCTTATGGTCAATAAAAACATTGCACGCCCACCCGCATCGAGTGGGGAAGGATGCGAAGATGGGAGAACGAACGAATGAAAGGTCTTCAGGACAAGTCGATCGTCGTCACCGGCGGTGGCAGCGGGATCGGCGAAGCGGTGGCGCTCGCGCTGGGCGAGGCGGGCTGCCGGGTCACCGTGGCGGACCTCGATGGCGGGAAGACGCAGGCCGTCGCGGCAGCGATCGGGCAGGCGGGCGGCACCGCGCAGGGCATCGCGGCGGACGTGGCGGATGAAAGCTCGGTCATCGCGATGATCGAGGGGGCGGTGGGCGCCTACGGCCGCCTCGATGGCGCCTGCAACGCCGCCGGAGTCCCCCAGCGCGGCAAGCTGCTGCACGAAGTCGAACTGGACGAATGGGACCGCTGCCATGCGGTGAACCTGCGCGGGCTGTTCCTGTGCAACAAGCACGAGATCCGCGCGATGCTCGACAAGGGCGGGGCGATCGTCAACATCGTCTCCACGTCCGCCATGGTCGGTTTCCCGAACGGCAGCGAGTATTGCGCCAGCAAGGCCGGGGCGATGGGCCTGACGCGCGGCGGCGCGATCGACTATGCGACGAAGGGCATCCGCATCAATGCCGTGCTGCCGGGCGGTACGCTCACGCCGATGCTGAAGGGCGCGATGGAAGTGGATGCCGGGCTGGAAAAGGCGCTGGCCGCTGTCCATCCGATGAACCGCTTCGGCCAGCCTTCCGAGATCGCGGGCGCGGTGCGCTGGCTGCTGTCGGACGAAGCCTCGTTTGCCACCGGCGCCTCGTTCGCGATCGATGGCGGGCACACCAGCATCTGATCTTCATCCGTCACGATGGCAAAAAAAGTGGCCCGGAAACCTCGCGGTTTCCGGGCCTTTTCAGGAGGGTAGGTTGCTTCGTCAGAAGTTCATGCCGACCGTGATGCCGTATTCCGCCGGACGGCCGGTGTAGCGCACGAAGGTGTCGTAGGCCTGCGTGGCGTTGCTCCAGTAATAGGTGTTGAAGATGTTCTTGCCCCAGGCCGACGCCGTCCACTTGCCGTCCGAGGAACGGATGCCGAGGTTGGCGTTGACCAGCGTATAGGACTTGATGTCGTAGAGGTCGGAAGTCGCCCCGAAGGTGGCCGAACCCGGCACGACCAGCGCCGATACCGAACTGCTCTGCCCGTTGAGGCCCGCGCCCACGAAGCCGTCCAGCGCCGAACTGACCGGGAACGTGTAGTCCGCGCGCAGCGAGTACTGCCACTTGGGCGAGAAAGGCAGGTCCACGCCCTTGAACGAGGCGTTCACCGGTACCAGCACGCCGCTCACCGCGGTCTGGCCCACGGCGCCGAGGTACTTGTCCACCTTGGCGTCGAGGTACGTCACCGAGGCGCTGAGCGACAGGCCCTGCATCGGGCGCGCGGTGACTTCCAGTTCGGCGCCCTTGATGGTGGACTTGGGCACGTTCAGGAGCTTGTCGAGCGCGCCGAAGATCGGATCGACGAATTTCGCGCGGGTCTGCTTGTTCTTGTAGTCGTAGTAGAACGCGGCGCCGTTGATGGTGAGCAGGCGGTCCATCAGCTGGGCCTTGAAGCCCGCCTCGTAGGCCATGATCGATTCCTGCTTCACCGGCGCATAGGCATCGAAGATCGCGCCCGACAAGTGCGGGAAGCTGCCCGCCTTGTAGCCCTTCGACACGTTGGCGTAGAGCAGCAGGCCGTCCACCGGCTTGAAGTCCGCACCGACCATCCACGAGGTGCTGTTCTCGCGGATTCGGGTATTGACGGTGGTGGCGGTGAGGAAAGTATCGGGATCGACCGGATCGTTCGCCGAAGGATCGCCCAGCACCAGCCCGCGCGTGTCGAGGATGATCGAGCCGCCCGGTGCGATCGTCGGGATCTGGTAGCCCGGGCCGCCGTAGAGCGGGCCGAGCGAGCCGTATACCGCGTTGAAGAAGTCGGTCAGCGTGACCCCCGGGGTGCCGCCGAAAGTGGTGTCGGTCGGCAGGATCGGGAACTGCGGCAGATCGCCGTTGAAGGCATAGGCATCGCGCTTGGCACGGGTCTGGCGGATGCCGGCCTTGAGCGTGATCTGGTCGTTGACGTCGAACTCCAGGTTTCCGAAGGCGGCGTAGTTCGTCATCTTCTGGCGGGTTTCATACGTGCTGCCGACGATGCCGTTGACGTAAGTGGAGCTGGTGTCGGTGTAGGTCAGCCAGGTGACTTCGTTGACCTTGGTGCGCTCGTAGTTCGCGCCTACCACCCAGCGCAGCGCGTTGTGGGAATCGTTGGCGATGCGCACTTCCTGCGTGAAGCTCTTGATGTGGCCGCTGTCGCTGCGCAAGTCGAGGTCGCGCAGCGCGGTGCCGCCGCCTTCGGTGGTGTTGTCGAACTTGAGGTCGGTATAGCCGGTCAGCGAGGTGACGGTGATGCCGCTGAAGTCGTAGTCCATGCGGAACAGGCCCTGCAGCATGCGGTTGTCCTGCCGCGGGCGATAGTCGGTGGACCAGTCGGCGGCGCGGGCATTGTGCGGTGCGTTGGGGTAGGTCGCCTGCGGATAGGGCACGGGGCCGTCGGCATACGTGAACGGCGCGATGGCGGGGGCGCCGGACACGTCGTTCTGCGGCACGAAGGCGATGCGCTGCGGGGCCTGCGGCTCACTCTGGTCGCGCCAGCCGTTGAGGTTGAGCGAGGCCTTGAAGTCGCTGCTCGGCTCGAATTCGAGGATCATGCGCCCGGCGATCGTATCGGCGCGGCCGTTGCGATCGTCGCGGGTATAGCTCTTCTGCCAGGGATCGCCGTTGACCGCCTTCACCGCGATGCGTCCGCCCAGGGTATCGGTGATCGGGCCGCTGATGAAGCCGTTGGCTTCGATCGTGTTGAAGCGGCCGTAGCTGAAGGTGGCGCCGCCCTCCAGCGTCGGTGTGGGCGTGTTGGCGACGAAGTTGATCGCGCCGCCGGTGGCGTTGTTCCCGAACAGGGTGCCCTGCGGACCCTTCAGCACTTCGACGCGCTGGAGGTCGAAACCGGTCTGTGCGGACATCACCGGCAGCGCCAGCGGGAACTGGTCCATGTAGACGGCGACGTCGGGGTAGGACGCCAGCGAACTGTCGTAGAAGCCGACGCCGCGGATCGTGTAGACCGGCGTGGCGTTCGGCGTCGGCGCGAAAGTGAGGCCCGGCGTCACTTTCGCCAGGTCCGCGATGTTGGAGATGTTCTGGACCTTCAGCGCCTCGCCGCTGACCGCGCTGACGGACGAGCCGACTTCGCTGAGGTTCTGTTCGCGCTTGTTGGCGGTGACGACGATCTCGTTCGTGCTGGCGGACGAGGGCGGCGATGTGGTTTGGGGCGCTGTTTCTGCGGTCTGCGCGTTCGCATATGTCGCCGAAAGGCCCAGTGACAGCAGCGATCCGCCTGCAAAAAGCACAGCGCGTGCATGCATTTTCATCGATTATCCTCCCCATGGTGCGGCGCTTTGCGCTCGCCGGTTGCATTTGCTTAACCTGACCAATTGGAATTCTAATGAGCGCATTTGGCGCGTCAAGCCATTATTCGAACTTGTGATCTGCTGCTGATCTACAGGTTGCCAAAGGCTTTGAAGTTGGGCGTGATGATCGATTTATATACTGTAATTCATAGATAAATATCGGAGTTATGGTGAGCATGACCGATGCGGTTGGTGCCTGCCTTCCGGCATTCCCGTGCCGTTTTTGCTGGGCTGGCTATTAGTCATATGGTCAGATAATTCGTGATGGGGAGTAAAGGCGTGAGCTGGATTCGCCGATTTTGACGACTTTGCCTGCGATCTCTGTGTCCGGCCGTGCTCCGCGGCAAGAATCATATTGACCGTTTGGACAGTTTAAATCACATCGACATTCACAACGCATGCCTCGGCAGAGACCGGCAGCGAAAAACGGAGGGCGAGATGCCGAAGTCCAAGACCATCATCAGCTGCGCCGTGACGGGCTCGATCCACACCCCGTCGATGTCGCCGCATCTGCCGGTGACGGCCGACGAGATCGCGCAGAGTGCGCTTGAGGCGGCAGAGGCCGGCGCGGCGATCGTCCACCTGCACGCGCGCGATCCGCAGACCGGCAAGCCGGTGCACGAACCCGAAGACTTCGCGCCGTTCCTCAAGGTCATCAAACAGGCGAGCGACGTGGTGGTGAATATCACCACCGGCGCCTCGCCCTATATGCCGGTAGAATATCGCGTGAAGCCTGCGGAAACATGGAAGCCGGAAGTCGCCAGCCTCAACATGGGCAGCATGAATTTCGGCCTGTTCCCGATGCTGAAGAAGGATCGGGAATGGAAGCACGCCTGGGAGCCCGAAATGCTGGAGGCCAGCCACGACCTCGTCTTCCGCAACAGCTTCAAGGATATCCGCTATGCCCTTGAAACACTGAACAAGACCGGCACCCGCTACGAGTTCGAGTGCTACGATACCGCGCACCTCTACAACCTGCACTACTTCTGGAAGGAGGGCCTGGTCGAAGGTCCGCTGTTCATCCAGACCTGCTTCGGCCTGCTCGGCGGCATCGGCGCCCACCCGGAGGACGTGATGCACATGAAGCGCACCGCCGACCGCCTGTTCGGCGATCAGTACCGCTGGTCGGTGCTGGCGGCAGGCGCGAACCAGATGCCGGTGGCGGCGATGGCTGCCAGCATGGGGGGCCACGTGCGCGTGGGGCTGGAGGACTCGCTGTGGATCGGCAAGGGCCAGCTTGCGACCAGCAACGCGCAGCAGGTGACGAAAGTGCGCCAGATCATCGAGGGCCTCGGCGGCGAGATCGCCACGCCTGCCGAAGCCCGCGAAATCCTCAGCCTCAAGGGCGGGGACAAGGTGGGGTTCTGAAGCGCTCCTTTTCGCAGCAATCGGGATGACAATGAAGGCCGCTGCGATCACCGAGACGCGCGCGGCCCTGGGCGGAAGATTGGCGGGCATCGGGCCAGTTGCGCTTCGATGCCGACGCCACCGTCAATGCAGCGACGCAACTGTTTCCGGAGAAACTGAAATGGCCATTGAACTCAAAATGCCGGCGCTGTCCCCGACGATGGAGAAGGGCACGCTCGCCCGCTGGCTGGTCGGCGCCGGCGATACCGTCAAGGCGGGCGACCTGATCGCCGAGATCGAAACCGACAAGGCGACCATGGAAATGGAAGCCGCCGAAGATGGCCGCATAGCGCGTCTGGTGGTGCCTGCAGGTAGCGTTGATGTACCAGTAGGTGCCGTTGTGGCACTGTTGAGTGCCGGTGAGGACACCGATCCTGTCCCTCTCGCTGCTGCCGAAACCTACGCCGAGCCGGTTCAGACATTGCCCGTTTCAGCCCCGGATGTCAGTTCGACATCGCTCGCCCGGCGCCTTGCCACGGCACGCGGCATCGGGCTGGACACGATCGCGGGCTCGGGGCCGCGCGGCAGGATAATGGCGGCGGATCTGGGACTTGCGACGGCGGCATCGGTTGCCCTGATCCCGGCGGAAGATCGGCCGCTGCCCGCGCCTCAGGGAATACCGATGCGCAGCGAGAGCCTGTCCACCATGCGCAGGACCATCGCCCGGCGCCTGACCGAGAGCAAGCAGACCGTCCCGCACTTCTATCTCACCGCCCGTTGCCGTCTTGATGGATTGCTCGAACTGCGCCGGGAATTGAACGGTGCCGTCTCGCATCGCGGTGCCCGGGTTTCGGTAAATGACTTTTGTATCAAGGCGATAAGCTGGGCATTGGAGCAGGTTCCAGAAGCCAATGTGCAGTTCGCCGGGGACCGGATTCATCGCTTCGAACGCGTTGATATTGCCATGGCGGTGGCCATCGAAGGCGGCCTCGTCACGCCGGTCATTCGGGATGTGGCCGCTCTTTCCCTTGGCGCTGCTTCCGAAGCGAGCCGGTCGCTGGCTGCGAAGGCGAGGGAAGGCCGCCTGACGCCCGGCGACTACGAGGGCGGGACCGCGACCATCTCGAATCTGGGGATGTTCGGCATTGATGAGATGGTGCCGGTCATCAATCCGCCGCAAGCCATGATCCTGGGTATCGGTGCAGGGGTGGAACAGCCGTGGAAAATCGACGGCGATATCGCGCTGGCCACGATCATGGCCGCGACTGGCAGCTTCGACCATCGCGCGATCGACGGCGCCTTGGCCGCGCAATTCATGGCCGCGTTCCGTGAGGCGATCGAGGCGCCTATGCTACTCATTGCCTGAGACAATTCTTGCGGGAGAGTTCTGAACTCTCCCGCAAGAGGATATTCTAGATCAGTTCCGTCATGCCAGCGAGGCCGCCGATATAGGCAGGCACAACAAGCGTGCGAGCAAGTGCGTGATCGAGTTGCAGTCGGGTGATGTCGTCCATGTCGGCGACTATGCCGCTGCAGTCCCGCGACAGTTCCTTAAGGGCTGCCATCGCCGCCGGACGACCGCGAAGCCAGAAGTCCGTGCCGACCCTCCGCTGGACCGGTGCAGATCCGGCGGTAGGGGCTCCGAACAGGGCGCTGGCCAATTCGGGGCATTGCGAAGACGCCTGCGATACCTTCGTGGAGATCGCCTCCCGCGCGGCTTCGATGCTGTCCGGCAGGGAGCCGTCCTTTGCCGCCTTGTCATAGGCCTGCTTGCCGAGGAACATCGTGCGGATCATATTGCGGGGTTCGGGGCGCTGGATCAACGTGGCGAATACTGACATTTCCGCGCGGATGGCGCCATCGATCGGCTGGATGATGCCGAACTCGACGCAGTCGAGAATGGCGAGAGGGGCTGGTTCGTGGCCGAGCATCCTTGCCAGTTCGCGTTCGCGATGGCGCTCGATAGCGCCGGAAATTTCGACATGCGACAAAGGAGCACTGTCAGTGCGGTCCCAGGGCTGCACGCAGTGGGCCGCCTCGGACAGCAGCCAGCGTTCGGCGGCAGCGATCTCGTCGCCTTCATCCACGACCTCGTCGGCAAGGCCGGCAGCCACGGCATCTTCGCCCTGGTAGGTACGGCCGAGAAGCAGGACTTCCAGCCCGGCCTCGACGCCGACGAGGCGGGGCATGCGCTGGGTTCCGCCGGCGCCGGGAAGTAGCCCCACGGCATATTCAGGCAGGCCCAGCATAACACGGCGGGAACGGGTCAGGACACGGTAGTGGGCGCCGAGCGCCAACTCGCATCCGCCGCCGAGTGCGACACCCGCCACGGCGGCGGCAATCGGCTTTCCTGCGGTTTCCAGACGGCGGATTGCATGGCTGAGCGGGAAGAAGTGGTCGAAGGCGATATCGAAACGGTCGGCCTTGGGGGCGGCGACGATCATCTCGTAGGCGACGCCCAGTTCCGTCAGGTCCGCGCCCGCGCAGAAGCCGTTGGCCTTGCCGGAACGGACGACCACGCCGCGAACGTCATCGGCGCGGTGCAGCCATTCGGCGAAGGCGCCCAGTTCATGGATCGCCTTGTTGGAAAAGACGTTCATCGATCTGTCGGGGCAGTCGAAGACGAGATGGATCAGGCCGTTGTCCTGTCGCTCGACACGGAACTGGGTGAGATCGGGGAGGGGCAATGTCATGAATTCTCCTGCGCCGGCTTGCGGCATTGCGAGAAGCAGGGTCAGAAGGCGACCTTGTCCCCGCCCTTGAGGCTGAGGATTTCGCGGGCTTCGGCAGGCGTGGCGATCTCGCCGCCGAGGCCCTCGATGATCTGGCGCACTTTCGTCACCTGCTGCGCGTTGCTGGTCGCAAGCTGGCCCTTGCCGATCCACAGCGAGTCCTCCAGCCCCACGCGCACGTGGCCCCCCATGCTGGCAGCCATCGCCGCCACCGGCATCTGGTTCGCGCCTGCCGCCAGCACCGACCAGCGGTACTGATCGCCGAACAGGCGGTCGGCGGTGCGCTTCATGTGCATCACGTCCTCCGGGTGGGCGCCGATGCCGCCGAGCAGGCCGAAGCAGGTCTGGATGAACAGCGGACCTTCGACCAGGCCCTCCTTCCAGAAGTAGTGCAGGTTGTAGAGGTGCGCGGTATCGTAGCACTCGAACTCGTAGCGGGTGCCGGTCTTGTTCAGTGTTTCAAGGGCATAGCGGATATCCTTGAAGCTGTTGCGGAAGACGAGGTCGTGGCTGGCCTCCAGCATTTCGGGCTCCCAGGCGTGCTTCCATTCCCGATCCTTCTTCAGCATCGGGAACAGGCCGAAATTCATGCTGCCCATGTTGAGGCTGGCGACTTCCGGCTTCCATGTTTCCGCAGGCTTCACGCGATATTCTACCGGCATATAGGGCGAGGCGCCGGTGGTGATATTCACTACCACGTCGCTCGCCTGTTTGATGACCTTGAGGAACGGCGCGAAGTCTTCGGGTTCGTGCACCGGCTTGCCGGTCTGCGGATCGCGCGCGTGCAGGTGGACGATCGCCGCGCCGGCCTCTGCCGCCTCAAGCGCACTCTGCGCGATCTCGTCGGCCGTCACCGGCAGATGCGGCGACATCGACGGGGTGTGGATCGAGCCCGTCACGGCGCAGCTGATGATGGTCTTGGCCATATAATCCTCTCTTGTGTTCTCAGAGCCGATCCGAAACCGCACGCCAGCTTTCTGCCAGGACATCGCGGAATTGGGGGGCGGCTATACGTATAAGGGCTTCGGCGCGGTCATCATGGCTCTTGCCCCGCAGGTCGGCGGCACCATGTTCGGTGACGACCACATCGGTATCGAGCCGGCTCAGCGATGCCGGGCCGCGTGCAGAGGCAGGGTCGATGATGCGCGACAGCGTGCCTTTCGCCGCGTCGGCGGGAAGGCAGATCAGGCGCAGCCCGCGCGGCGACAGGCGGGCGGCGGCGGCAAAGTCGCTGGCGCCTCCCGGTCCCGACATGGCGCCCTTGGGGCCGACCTCGGAATAGACTTGTCCGAACAGGTCGACTTCCAGCGCGGAATTCACCGTGACGAAGTGTTCGGCGGCTCCCGCGATGCGCAGATCATGCGTTACCGAGGCCGGTCGGAACTGGAAATGGGGATCATCCAACCCTGCGTAGAGTTCGGGCGATCCGATCGCGACGCCGACGAGGGCGCTCGAACCCGGGGCCATGGCCCCCGACCGCACCAGCCGCAGCCCGCCGTCGCCGACGAGGCCGGTATGAAGGCGCAGGTCGCGGCGGTCATGCAATGCATCGAGGACGGCGTCGGGCACTTTGCCGAGGCCGGTCTGCAGCGTGGCGCCGTCTTCTATGAATCGGGCCGCATGTTCCGCGATCGCGCGCGAAACAGGGTCCGGAAGATCGGCGGGCGTGCCTTTCAATACCTGATCCTGCTCGATGAAAGCGGTCAGTTCGCCGAAGGGAATACCCGGATCGCCTGCCGTGCGCGGCATGGCGGGGTTGATATGCGCGATCCGCGTTCCGGCGCATCGCCAGAAATCGGGAATGAATGCTGTTTCCGGCCCGAACGAGCACATTCCGTTTTCATCGGGCGGGCTGCACATGAACAGCGCTGCGCTTGGCGGCTCGGCCGCATAGAGCGCGGATATCTGCCCGTAGCACAGCGGCCTGAAATCGACCCGCTCGGGTTCTGCCCTGAGCTGCGGCGTCTGGAAGAACGTCAGCACCCGGCTCCGGCTGCTTCCCGACCATGTCCGGCGGTTGAGGCCGGGCACGAAGATGCCGGAGAACCGCATGGCCGCCAGGGTATCTCCCCCCCCGGCGACCATATCGGCCAGCAGATCCGATTCCGCGCTGCACGACGAAACCAGCGTCAGCCCACCGGGCGGCAGGACTGCGGCCAGATCGTCTTCGGTGATGCGTCGTGGTGCCACGGGCCGGACCTGCTGATTTGCTATCTGCTATTCCGTCACTTCACGTACTTGTGGAAGTCGGGCGCGCGCTTCTCGGTGAAGGCGCGGACGCCTTCCTTGGACTCGTCGGTGTCGTAGAACAGCTTCACCGCATTGAGCGCCAGCATCGAGATGCCGCGGATGTTGTCGCTGTCGGCATTGAAGCTGCGCTTGGCGAGCGCCAGCGCGGTGGGCGAGCGCTGGGCGAGGATGTCGGTCCACTCGGTCACCGCCGCATCAAGCTGGTCGTGCGGGACGATCTTGTTGACGAGCCCCATCTCGAGCGCTTCTGCCGCCGTATACTGGAGGTTGAGGAACCAGATCTCGCGCGCCTTCTTGTCGCCGACGTGGCGGGCGAGGAGCGCCGTGCCCCAGCCTGCATCGACCGAGCCGACCTTGGGGCCGACCTGACCGAGCTTCGCCGATTCCGACATGATCGAAAGGTCGCACAGCGTCGCGAAGACATTGCCGCCGCCGATCGCGAAGCCGTTGATACGGGCAATCACGGGCTTGGGAATGTCGCGGATGATCGACTGCAGTTCGTCGATCGGCAGGCCGACGATGCCGCGCCCGTCGTACTGGCCTTCGTGGGCCGACTGGTCGCCGCCGGTGCAGAAGGCCTTGTCGCCCGCGCCGGTGAGCACGACCGAGCTGACGCCGCGATCGTCGGCGGCCAGCTTGAACGAGGCGATCAGTTCCTCGATCGTCTGGGCATTGAAGGCGTTGTAGAGCTTGGGGCGGTTGATCGTGATCCAGGCCGCGCGGCCCTTCACTTCGTAGATCACGTGCTTGAACTGGGGTGCTTCGCTCATAGCGAGTCCTTTCCTGCGTTGTTCTTGTAGATCGCGTGGGAGCTGGCCATCACCCGCTCTCCGACGGTGGCGATCGCCTGGGTGAAGATCATCGTGCGCGTGGTCTTCACCAGCACGACGTCCGCAACCAGCCAGTCGCCTGCGACGGGCGGAGCCAGGTAATTGACCTGCAAGGATATTGTCGGCGTATGGGGATCGGCGGCCTCGCGGTCCTGGTAGACGAAGGCCTGCCCATCAAGGAAAGTCGCCATGGCGCCGCCGTGCATGCCGCCGACGCCGTTGCAGTGATCTTCCGAGACTTTCAGGCAGTAGCGCTTCGCTGCCCAGTCGACCCAGATCTGGCCGACCGTCCACGCTCCCGTGCGGGTAACGATGCCGGTTTCCCAGTTTCCCGGGATCGGCGGCGGGGTGGTGTCCTGATCCGACATGGCCGGATCAGACCATGTTCATGCCGCCGGAGACGGAAATGGCCTGCCCGGTGATATAGGCGCCGTCGTCCGACGCGAGCATCGCCACGATGCCGGCGTAGTCCTCGGGTTCTCCCATGCGCTTCAAGGGGATACCGCGCACCATCGCGTCCTTCCACTTCTCCGCGTCGGCGCCTTCGCCCAGCACCGAGGCCATCATCGGCGTATTGGTGGGGCCGGGGCAGACGCAGTTGGCGAGCACGTTCTTGCGCGCCAGTTCGCGGGCGATCGACTTGGTGAAGCTGATGAGGCCGCCCTTGCAGGCCGAATAGACCGCCTCGTTGCTGGTGCCGACGCGCGCCGCGTCCGAGGCGATGTTGATGATCCGCCCGCCGCCGCGCTGCGCCATCCGGCCCGCGACCGCGAAATGGGTGTTGAGATTGCCCTTGAGGTTGATCGAGATGACCTTGTCCCAGAACTCCGGGGTGGTCGTGAGGAAGGGCATCGGCTTGTCCCATCCGGCGTTGTTGACCAGCGCCCAGACGGGACCAAGGGTGTCCTCAACGGCACCTACGGCAGCCTGAACGGCCTCGAAGTCGCTCACATCGACCTGCCAGGTCTGCACCACGGCGTCTCCGGCGAGCTTTGCGGTCTTTTCGCCCGCCTCGGGGCTGAGATCGAAGATGGCGACCTTGCACCCCTCCGCCGCGAGCCTGAGAACGAGCGCGCGCCCGATGCCCTGTCCGCCGCCGGTGACGATGGCGACCTTGCCTTCCAAACCTTTCACAACAACCTCCGTTTGTTCATGACCGGCTACATTTCTATGTCGCCGGCCCCTTCGGCATCGCTGCCGATGAGTTCGATCAGTCTCGTCTTGACCTTGAGGAGCACGCCGCTGGCGCCCTCGAGTTCTTCGTCCTCCACCACGCTCATGATGTCGGCTTCCACCGCATCGACCGCTTCCCTGATCGTGGCGACCAGCTTCTGGCCGGCCTTGGTCAGGTATATGCGGCGGGCGCGGGCATCGCGTTCATCCGCCCGGCGTTCCACGAAGCCGCCGCCTTCCATGCGATCGACCAGCCCACCGATCGCCACCTTGGTGAGATCGAGGTCGGCGGCCAGCGCGGTCTGGGTCATCCCGTCGCGGCGCGACAGGAAAGCCAGCACCCACCACTGCGATCGCGTGATGCCGAGCGGCTTGAGCGCCCGGTCCACGACGATGCGGCGCATGCGCGACACGTCGTGGATCAGGAACCCGAAACGCAGGTTGGAATCCAAATTCTTGGGCACGCTGGAAACTCCGGAAGTTGAACCTTCCGCACTATCCGCAATTGCGCGCGCATCAAGAGGTAAGCGTGTTTCCATTACCCTTTGCGCGCAAGCTTGCCCTTGAACATCTCACGCGCGATGATGGTCTTCATGATCTCGATGGAGCCGCCGGCGATCTTGACGATGCGCGCGTCGGCATAGGCGCGGCAGATCGGGTACTCCCACATGTAGCCCCAGCCGCCGAACAATTGCAGGCACTTGTCGACCGTTTCGCAGTGCAGCTCCGAGGTGGTCATCTTGGCCATCGCGGCATCGACCGGATCAAGCTCGCCCTTCATGAACAGGTCGATGCACTTGTCTGTGAAGACCCGCGCCATCACCGCACGCGCCTTGAGGTCGGCCAGCACGAACTGGGTGTTCTGGAAATCGCCGATGGTCTGGCCGAAGGCCTTGCGCTCGGCGGTGTAGTCCACCGTCCATTCGATGACGGTTTCGGTCACGGTCGCCGAGCGGATCGCCTGGGCGAGCCGTTCCTGCGACAGCTTCGTCATCATCAGCGCGAAGCCCTGGCCTTCCTCGCCCAGCATTGCGCTGGCGGGCACGCGCAGGTTGTCGAAGAACAGTTCCGAGGTGTCCTGCGCCTTCATGCCCAGCTTGTCGAGGTTCTGGCCCCGGTTGAAACCGGGCAGGCTGGCATCGACGAGGAACAGCGAGGTGCCCTTGGCCCCGGCGGCGCTGTCGGTCTTGGTGGCGAGCACGATCACGTCGCACAGCTGGCCGTTCGAGATGAACACCTTCTGCCCGTTGATCACGAAGTCGTCGCCGTCGCGTTCGGCGCGGGTGCGGATCGCCTTGAGATCGCTGCCCGCGTGCGGCTCGGTCATGCCGAGCGAGCCGATCGCCTCGCCGCTGACCATCTTGGGCAGCCACTGGCGCTTCTGCTCCTCGGTCCCGAAGGCGAGGATGTAGGAGGCGACGAGGTCGGTGTGGATCAGGAAGCCCGGGCCGCTCGTGCCCGCGCGCCACAGTTCCTCGAAGACGATGACGTCATAGAGATAGTCCGCGCCGATGCCGCCGTATTCCTCGGGAACCGTGCAGCACAGCATCCCGGCCTCACCGGCCTTGAGCCATACGTCGCGCGGGACGATGCCGTCCTTTTCCCACTGGTCGTGGAAGGGGACGATTTCCTTCTCGATGAACTTGCGGACGGTGTCGCGCCACATTTCGTGTTCGGGCTGGAAGAGGGATCTTTCGATCATGGCTCAGTTGCTCCCCCGTTGGGCTTTTTCCTTGGCGACCGAACCCGCGATAGCGGCGCGCGCTGCATCCCACTGCTCGCCGGTCAGGTTGGTGAGATCGGCGAAGGTGCCGGGACCGGCCAGATGCTGCGCACCGTCGATCGCGATGGTCTGCCCGGTCAGGTAATTGCAACCGTCCGACAGCAGGAAGGTAATCAGGTTGCACAGTTCCGGCATATCGCCGAAGCGGCGCAGCGGCACCGTCTCGCAATTGGTGGCCGAGCTTTGCGTGTCCGGGATCGGATTGAGCTTTTCCCACGCGCCTTCGGTAGGGAAGGGGCCGGGGGCCACAGCGTTGAGGCGGATGCCGTAAGGGCCCCATTCCACCGCCAGCGACTTGGTCATGGCGTCGATCGCAGTCTTGCCCATGGCGGACGGCACCACGAAGGCCGATCCGGTCCATACCCAGGTCGTCAGGTTGGAGACGACCGCGCCCGCGATCCCGTCGCGAATCCAGCGCTTGCCGCACGACAGCGTAGTGTAGAACGTGCCGTCGATCACCGTCGAGGTCACCGCGCGGAAGCCGCGGGCGCTCAGGTCCTTGGTCGGTGCGATGAAGTTGGCGGCGGCGTTGTTGAACAGGCCGGAAAGCGGACCCGTCTGCCAGATCGCCTCGATCATCGCGTCCACTGCATCGGCATCTCGGATGTCGCAGGCGTGAGCATGGACCGCGCCGCCGGTCGCCGCCGAAATCTGCGCCGCCGTTTCGTCTAGCAGCGCCTGGCGACGGCCGCAGATATGCACCACGGCGCCGCGCGCGCTGAGGCTACGGGCGATCTCCCGGCCAAGGCCGCTGCCGCCACCGGTCACCAGAATGGCCTTTCCGGCCAGCACGTCCTGTTTGAAGATGTCCAAGTCCTGCTCCCTTGGCCGGGTGCTGCCCTGACGGGTGCCAAATCGCCCTTGCCACTAATTGTGAACCTGTTTACAAAATGATTCGTCGCTGTCAAGAAGGCTGCGACGATAGGCCGCTGCGAAAGCAGCGGCAGAGCCGAAAAATGATCTTGCGGAGGATAGGGTGCAGATCGGTATAACCGCGATGGGCGCATACTTGCCCGCGCTGCGCGTCGACCGCAAGGCGATCGCCCGCGAATATTCCTGGAGTGGCCTCGGCATGCCGCGCGGCGGTTTCCGCGCGCTGGCTGGCTGGGACGAGGACAGCCTGACCATGGCTGTAGAAGCGGCGCGGGGTCTGGTGCGGACCGCGCCCGAAAGTCTGCGGATCGCCTCGACCTCGGCCTATTACACGGAGCGTTCGCAAAGCGCGATCGCGCTCGATGCGCTGGCCCTGCCGCGCACGGTGCGCACCGTGGACTTCGGCAATTCGCGGCGGGCAGCGACGACTGCCATGCTCGATGCGCTGCTGGGTACGGGTGACCAGATCGTCGTCGCCTCGGAAAAGCGGCTGACGCAGGCGGGCAGCGCGGCGCAGCTCGCCTATGGCGACGGCGCCGCCGCGGTGCGCATCGGCGAGGGCGGCGGCGCGCGGCTGGCGGGTTTCGCCAGCGTGACGCACGATCTGGTCGATCGCTATGCCTCGCAGGATCACCCCACGCCTTATGCCTACGAGGAACGCTTCGTACGCGACGTGGCGGTGGCCGAACTGATCGTTCCCGCCATCCGCGACGCCTGCGAGGAAGCGGGGATCGAGCCGGGCCATCTGACGCATGTCGCGGTGGCCGAGCCGGTCGGCGGGACATGGGCCGCTGCGGCGCGGCAGTTGAAGGTCGCTGCGCCCAATCATTGTCAATCGGTTTCCGATGCGGCGGGCGATCTGGGCACGGCGATGCCGCTCTACGGCCTCGGCCTTGCGTTGGCGGCGGCGGCAGTGGGCGATTACGTGCTGGTCGTCGGGTTTGGCAGCGGCGTCGATGCTCTGGTCTTCGAAGTGACCGGCGAAGTCGAGGGCGTGGCCGGGTTCGCCGAGGTTCTCACGCAGGGCTTTCGCCTGACTTCTCCCACGCGCTTCCTCAATCTTTCGGGTGCGCTGTCGCTCGACTGGGGGATGCGCGCGGAATTCCAGCAGAAATCGCAGGCCACCGTGCTGGAGCGCGTCGGCCGCGACACCATCGGCTTCATCGGCGGGCGCGACAGTGGGGGCAACGTCCAGTTCCCCAAGAGCGCCTATCCGGTCAACCCGGCTCTGTCCGAGCCCGAAGTTCTGGAGGACGTGCGCCTTGCCGATCTGGAGGCGAAGATCGTCTCGATCACGGCGGACCGGCTGAACTTCACCCCTGATCCGCCGTTCGACTTTGGTCTCGTCCAGTTCGACAACGGCGCGCGGGTGCTGATGGAGATGGTCGACCGGCCCGAGCAGGGCTTTGCGGTGGGGGACCGCGTCCGCATGCGGCTGCGCATCAAGTCGCAGAACCGCGAGCTGGGCACCCGCACCTATTTCTGGAAAGCGGCGCCGCGCGCGCGCCCGACGTTGGGAGACGCCTGATGGCGAGCGGATTCAGGGACAAGGTCGCCATCGTCGGCATGGGTTGCAGCCGTTTCGGCGAACGCTGGGAGCTTGGCGCTGACGGGCTGATGGTCGAGGCGTTCGGCGAGGCGCTGGCGGATGCCGGTATCGCGCGCGAGCAGATCGAGGCGGCGTGGGTCGGCAATGCGCTCGACGACATCAACGTCGGCAATTCCGCGCTGCCCGCCGCCCATGCGCTGCGCCTGCAGCGGGTGCCGGTCACGCGGGTGGAGAACATGTGCGCCACCGGGACCGAGGCGCTGCGCGGCGCGGCTTATGCCGTGGCTTCGGGCGCGGTGGACATCGCGCTGGCCATCGGCGTGGAGAAGCTCAAGGACACCGGCTACGGCGGGTTGCCGCTCAAGACCAAGGGCGTGCAGAACGACTTGTGGATGCCTTACGGCTCCGCGCCGGGCACGTTCGCGCAGCTGGCGGGCGCTTATGCAGCGCGGCACGGGATCGACGCGGGCGACCTCAAGCGGGCGATGGCGCATGTCTCGTGGAAGAGCCACCAGAACGGCGTCCACAGCCCCAAGGCGCACATGCGCAAGGCGGTGGAGATGGACAAGATCCTGAACGCGCCGATGATCGCCGATCCGCTCGGCCTGTTCGACTGCTGCGGCGTGTCGGATGGTGCAGCCTGCGCCATCGTTACCACGCCCGACATCGCGCGCGGGCTGGGCAAGGTCAACCCCGTCACGATCAAGGCGATCCAGCTCAGCGCCAGCAACGGCTGGGAGATGCAGTACGGCGAATGGGACGGCGCGCATGTGCCCAATACCCGCGTCGCGTCGCGCAAGGCCTATGCCGAGGCGGGCATCCAAGACCCGAAGCAGAGCATCGACATGACCGAGGTGCACGACTGCTTCTCGATCACCGAACTGGTCATCATGGAAGACCTCGGCCTGTCGGATGAGGGCCGCGCGCCTGCCGACATCCTCGATGGCCGGTACGACCGCGACGGCGCGATTCCGTGCCAGCTCGACGGGGGGCTCAAGTGCTTCGGCCACCCGGTCGGCGCCTCGGGCCTGCGCATGGCCTACGAGGTCTACAACCAGCTTCAGGGCCGGGCGGGCGATCGCCAGCGCGGCAAGGTCGATTTCGGCCTGACGCACAATCTGGGCGGCGCACCGTTCAACAGCGTTGCCGCCGTGGCGATCCTCGGCCGCCTGAACTGACAAGATAATAGGGAGACGATACGATGGCAGGCCTCTGGTTCGAGGAGTTCGAGGTCGGGCAGGTGATCCGGCACGAGATCCGCAAGACCGTGCTGGAATACGAGAACATGCTGTTCTCGTCGCTGACCTTCAATCCGGCCCAGCTTCATGTCGATCACGACTATGCGGCGCAGACCGAATTCGGCAGGCCGCTCATGAACTCGATCTTCACGCTGGGGCTGGTGATCGGCCTGTCGGTGCAGGATACGACGCTGGGCACCACGGTCGCCAACCTCGGCATGACCGATACGGTGTTTCCGAACCCGGTCTTCTCCGGCGATACCATCCGCTCGGAAACGCATGTGCTGGAGGTGCGCGCCAGCAAGTCTCGCCCGACGCAGGGCATCGTCCTGTTCGAGCACATCGGCCTCAACCAGAACGACCAGATCGTCTGCCGCACCAAGCGCAATGCACTGATGCTGAGGAAGCCGGCGTGAGGCTGCGCTCGCTTCTCTTCGTGCCGGGCGACAGCGAGAAAAAGTTCGCAAAAGCCTCGCAGACAGCGGCGGACGTGCTGATCCTCGATCTCGAGGACTCGGTTGCTCCGGCGGTGAAGCCCGAGGCGCGCGGCATCGTCGCGGGCTGGCTCGACCGCGCGGGCGAGGTCGGCGCTGCGCTGTTCGTGCGGCCCAATCCGCTCGACAGCGGGCTGATCGACGACGACCTTGCCGCCGTGGTGCGCCCTGGCCTTGCGGGGCTGCTGGTTCCCAAGGCCAATGGCGCCGAGGACATCGCTGAAATCGCCCGCAAGCTGGACCGGCTCGAGGCCGAGGCGGGCATGGCGGTGGGCACGGTGAAGATCGCCGTCGTCTCCACCGAGACGCCGCTGGCGATGTTCAACCTGCAGTCCTACACGCCGCCGCACCCGCGCCTCGTCGGCCTGACCTGGGGGGCGGAAGACCTTGGCGCCGCCATCGGCGCGACGGACAACAAGGAGCCCGACGGCTCCTGGACCTTCCCCTATCAGGTTGCCCGCGCGCAGTGCCTGTTCGCCTCGGCCTCGGCCGGGGTCGTGCCGATCGACACGCTCTACGCCAACTTCCGCGATCCCGAGGGGCTGGAAGTGGACTGCCGCAAGGCCCGGCGCGACGGGTTCCTCGGCCGCATCGCCATCCACCCCGATCAGGTCGACACGATCAACCGCTGCTTCAGCCCGTCTGAGGAGGAAGTGGCCCATGCCCGCCGCATCGTCGATGCCTTCGCCGCCAATCCCGAACTCGGTACGATCGGCATCGACGGAAAGATGTTCGACATTCCCCACCTCAAGGCCGCGCACAAGACGCTGGCCGCAGCAGGAGAAGATGGATGAGCGGTTTCGCGCGCGGCGCCAGCCTTGCGATCGTGGTCGGCCTGACCGCGTTCCTTCTCTATGCCTTCGCGACCGGCGAGGTCATCCCGGACCAGCTCCACGTGTGGTCGGTGGTCTGGGGCCTCTACGTCTGGGCCGATGCCTATTCCGGCTTCCTGCTCTTCTCGCTCATCATCTACGCCTACGAGCGCAACCTGACGCTTGTGGTCGTGCTGTTCATCGTCACCTGCTGCACCGGCAACATGGTCAACGCCGCCTGGCTTCTGTGGCGCGGGCCCGACCTGCTGCGCCGCATCCAGTCCCATTCAACGAGGATTTCGTCATGAGTGCACTCCGTCCCCTTCCGACCGAGGAAGATCTCGAAGCCATCCGCGAAGGCGTGCGCGCGGTCTGCAAGCCGTTCGACGACGAATACTGGCTTGCCCGCGACGACGACGGCAAGTTCCCGCGCGAATTCCACCGCGCCATGGCCGAAAGCGGCTGGCTGGGCATCACCATGCCCGAGGAATACGGCGGCTCCGGCCTCGGCGTGACCGAGGCGATGACGATGATCCGCGAGGTCGCCTCTTGCGGCGGCGGGTTCGCCGCGTCCTCGACGATCCATATCAACCTGTTCGGGCCGCACCCGATCGTGGTCAAGGGCACCGAGGAGCAGAAGGCCCGCTGGGTGCCGCGCCTTGTCTCGGGCGAGGACCAGGTGTGCTTCGGCTTCACCGAGCCAGACGCCGGCCTCAATACCACGCGGATCAAGACATTCGCCGAGAAGGTGCCCGGCGGCTACCGGGTCAACGGCCAGAAGGTCTGGACCTCGACCGCGCAGGTCGCGAACAAGATCATGCTGCTGACCCGCACCACCAAGTTCGAGGACGTGACCAAGCCGACGGACGGCATCACCATCTTCTACACCGACCTCGACCGCAGCAAGATCGATGTCCACCTGATCCCCAAGATGGGCCGCAAGGCGGTGGATTCGAACGCGATCTTCATCGAGGATCTGTTCATCCCCGACGAGGACCGCATCGGCGAGGAAGGCAAGGGCTTCGGCTATATCCTCCACTCGCTAAACCCCGAGCGCATCCTGATCGCCGCCGCCGCCACCGGCATCGGTTCCGACGCACTGCGCCGGGGCGTGAACTATGCCAAGGAGCGCGTGGTTTTCGACCGGCCGATCGGCCAGAACCAGGGTATCCAGCACCCGCTCGCGGAAAAGTGGATGTATCTGCAAAGCGCCTGGCTGATGGTCGAGAAGGCCGCGCGCCTCTACGACAGCGGCCTGCCCTGCGGAGCCGAGGCCAATTCCGCCAAGTTCCTTGCCGCCCGCGCCTGTCATGACGCGGCGTGGCAATCGGTCGCGACGCATGGCGGCTTTGGCTATGCCAAGGAATACCATGTCGAGCGACTGTACCGCGAGGCCGCGCTGACGCGCCTCGCGCCGATCACCGAGCAGCTCATCATGAGCTTCATCGCCGAGAAGGTCCTCGACCTTCCCAAGAGCTACTGAGGATACGACAATGGGAATGATGGAAGGCAAGGCCGTGCTCGTCACCGGCGCCGGTCGCGGCGTCGGTCGCGGCATCGCGCTGGCCATGGCGAAGGCGGGTGCTGCGGTTGTCGTCAACGACCTTGGCGTGGCGCTGACCGGCGAGGGCGAGGAGAGCGCTTCGCCCGCCGAGCAGGTGGTCGAGGAAATCCGTGCGCTGGGCGGGCAGGCGGTCGCCAACCACGACAGCGTCGCCGAATGGGACGGGGCGCAGGCGATGGTCCAGGCCGCGATCGACAGCTTCGGCCGGATCGACGCGGTGGTGAACAACGCGGGCAACTTGCGCGACGTGATCTTCCACAAGATGGAGCCGGAGGACTTCCGCGCGGTGATCGACGTGCACCTCATGGGCAGTTTCCACACCAGCCGCGCCGCCGCGCCGTTCTTCAAGGATCAGGGCTCGGGCGCTTTCGTGCACATGACCTCCTCGACCGGGCTCGTCGGCAACTTCGGGCAGGCGAACTATGCGGCGGCCAAGCTGGGCATCGTCGGCATGTCCAAGTGCATCGCGATCGACATGCAGCGCTTCGGCGTGCGCTCCAACGCCGTCGCGCCCTGGGCGTGGACGCGCATGGTCAGCTCGATTCCGACCGACACACCCGAGCAGCAGAAGCGCGTCGAGGGCCTCAAGAAGCTGGACGCCGACAAGATCGGGCCGTTCTGTGCAGCGCTGTGCAGCGATGGCGGCAAGGACGTGACGGGACAGGTCTTCGGCGTGCGCAACAACGAGATCTACCTGTTCTCGCAGTCGCGCCCGATCCGCACCGCCCACACCGCCGAGGGCTGGACGCCCGAGACGATCACCGAGCGCGTGTTCCCGCAGTTCGCCAATGACTTCTACCCGCTTCACCGTTCGGGCGACGTGTTCACCTGGGACCCGGTGTGACCATGATCCGGCCCGACGCGATCCGGGACTACGGCTTCGGCGTGCGCACGCAGTCCTATGCCGAGCGTGACGCGATCCTTTATGCGCTGGGCGTCGGGCTGGGGCACGATCCGTGCGACGCGGGCGACCTCGCGTTTCTCGATGAACGATCGCTGCGGGTTCTGCCGACTTATGGTGTGACGCTGTGTTCGCCCGGCATGTGGATTCGCGAGCCGGCGCTCGGGGTCGATTTCGGCAAGCTGGTGCATTCCGCGCAGGCAGCCGAGTTCTTCGAGCCGCTGCCCCCCCGCGCCACGGTGACAGGGACGGCGAGCGTGGTCTCGCTGACCGACCGGGGTGAGGGGCGCGGCGCGGTGCTGGTGCTGGAGCGCGAGATCAGCAATGCCGATACCGACGCCGTCCATTGCCGCCTGCGCCAGACCCTGCTGCTGCGTGGCGACGGCGGTTTCGGCGGCCCCGAAGCCCCGCGCGAGGCGAAGTTCGAGCCGGTCGGCGCTCCCGATGCGGTCGGGCACTACGGAATCTCGCCGCGCGCGGCGCTGATCTATCGCCTGTCGGGGGACTGGAACCCGCTGCATCTCGATCCGGGCTTCGCGGCGAAGGCCGGTTTCCCGCGCCCGATCCTGCATGGGCTGGCGAGCTATGCCGTCGCCGGCGTGGCGGTCTCGCGCGCGTTGGGGCGCGATCCGGGGGCGGTGGGGGCGCTGGCCTGCAAGTTCTCGGGCGTTGTCATGCCCGGGGACGAAGTCACATTCGAGATATGGAAGGACGGCGATGCCTCGGCGCGGTTCCGCGCGTTGGTGGGGGATCGCAAGGTGCTGGATGACGGCGCGATAACATGGAAGCGATAGAACGATGAACAGGGAAGAGATCGCCGCCCTCAAGGGCAGACTGCGCATTCCGGTGATGGCGGGGCCGATGTTCATCGCCTCCACCGCGGACCTCGTGATCGCGCAGTGCAAGGCCGGGATCATCGGCTCGATGCCCGCATTGAACCCGCGCACGACCGAGGCGCTCGATGCCGACATCGGCCGGATCAAGGCCGAAGTGGGCGACGCGCCTTATGCGATCAACCTCGTCGCCCATGCCTCGAATTCGCGGCTGGAGCCGGATCTGGAGGTGGTGCTGCGCCACAAGGTGCCGATCGTGGTGCTGGCGCTGGCGGCCAACCCCGACCTCGTGCGGCGGCTTCAGGACAACGGCGCGCTGGTGTTCCAGGACGTCGTGCGCAACCGCCACGCGCAGAAGGCAGCACAGATGGGCGTGGACGGGATCATAGCTGTCGGTGCCGGTGCAGGTGGGCACACCGGCAATATCTCGCCTTTCGCGCTGGTGCAGGAAATCCGCGAGTGGTGGGACGGGCTGCTGATCCTCTCGGGCTGCATCGCCAACGGCCGCTCGGTGCTGGCGGCCGAGGCGATGGGGGCCGACCTCGCTTATGTCGGCTCGGCTTTCCTTGCGTCGGAAGAGGCCAACACGCAGGCCGGTTTCAAGCAGATGATCGTCGACTGCGCGGCCGACGACATCCTCGTCAGCGACTCGTTCACCGGCGTGAAGGCGACGTTCCTGCGCCCCTCGATCGTCGAGAACGGGCTGGATCCGGACAACCTCGTGCGCGCGGCGGGCAAGGCGATCAACATCGACGGCGGCGGCGACAACGCCAAGGCGTGGAAGGAAATCTGGAGCGCCGGGCAGGGCATCGGCGCGGTCAAGGTCGCGGGGCCTGCGGGGGAATGGATCGGTACGCTGGTGGACGAATACGCCGAGGCGCGCCGCTGGCTGGCAGACGCAGGCTGACATGAAAAGGGCGCGGGAGAGTTTGCCTCCCGCGCCTTCTTTGTCAGTCGACTGGTGCCGTTACGGTGAGATGAGCGGGCTGCCAGATGTCGATGCGCGGTTCCGCAACGAGCAGCTTGGACAAGTCCGTGAACAGCCCTGAGACGATGCGGGACTGCAGGTAGGTCTGATAGGCCAGCGCACTGTGCCATTGCTCGGAAAGGATGAGTCTGTCGGCGTCCTCATGATGGCGATGGGCACTGATGGCGACGAAGCCGTCGGTCCTGCGCGTCTCTTCGAGAATGCCGGGCAGTTGCGTCAGGAACGTCTCCATCGTGCCCGGTGCGAAATGGAGTTCGAGGGTGACGAATACAGGGTGCATGCGATCTCTCCGTGCCTGGAATTGCATCTTCGCCTCTATCCCGTAAGTGCGCGGTTTCAGACGGATGAGCTGGCTCACCCTGAAAGCGCCTTCGAGATCGAGAGCGAACGGGGCGGGAATTCATCCTTGACAGTCCCCTCCGTCGTAACTTGTGAGCCCGGTGTTCGCGGCCCGAAAAGCCGAAACTACGTGAGCGCAGCCGTCATCGACGGCAGTTCCGTGTCCGGGCCTTCGAACCTGGTAATCGCGAACCAGCTCCGGTCGCGCAGGGCGGTCGCGGCCCCGTGGCCTAGCACCTGCCGGTAGACGGCAGTGCGGAACCGGGTATCTCCATCGACGTGCGCAGCGGCGATCAGCGCGGCTATGGCGGCGCTCGTCCGTACGGTCGCTGCCTGCAGGGCGTCATCGTCGGTTGCGGGCATGGCCGCCGACCGCAATTCATGCGCTGCGGATGTCGTCACCGGGCCGCCGTTCGCTGCTGCGACCAGTTCTGCGGCCAACGTTGCGAGTGCGCGGAACTCGGCGTCTTCGTAGCGCGTGTTCAGGCCTGCCTGCGCGCGCAACTGGTGGAGATGCCTCAGTACCAGCGATGCCTGCTCCTCCGCGAGCCCCTTGCGTCCCCGCAGTTCGGGGAGAACGACTTCTTCCATGGCCCGGATCATGCTGCCGAGGCGATCTTCGATCGATGGATTCATGGTGCGGTTGCCTCATCCAGAAGGCGGCAGAGTTCGGACACGAAGATGTATCCCGCGGGTGCCAGCCAGGTGAGCAGGACGTCCTGATGATTGTGGCGGTCGCGCGCGGTCTTCATGCCGGTCGCCAGCGTCATCACCACGCATTTGTAGGCGGAGAGTATCTCGTAGAAATGCAGCGAACGCGGATTCACCGATCGTCCTGTCTGCGCGATATATGCGGCAATGAAGTCCTCGCGCGTCAGCATCGCGCTGGCAAGGTGCACGCCGTTCTCGGACGAACCGAATATCCGCTGGAGCGTCCACGCGAGATCCTCGTGCGGGTCGCCGATATGGGCCAGTTCCCAATCGAGCATGGCGGTGATCTCGCCGCTGTCCTCGTCGAACAGGTAGTTTCCGGTGCGATAGTCGCCGTGGACCATCACCAGATCGGTCGCGGCGGGCAGGTTGGCATACATCCACTCTTCCGCGAGTGTGAGCACCGGATGGGCCTGGATCACGTCTTCGTGGTGCAGGCGAGCCCACCAGTTCACCTGCCAGCGCGCCGCCTGCCAGGGATCGGCGTCCGGTCGCTGGAAGCTGGCAAGATTCGGATCGGCAAGGTCCAGCGCGTGGATGGCGGCGAGATTGCGGATGAATTGCGGTGCGATTCTGCCGCGAAGATCCGGCCCCAGATAAGTGCCCAGACCGGTCACCGTATTGCCGTTGTCGCTCGGTTTGGTCACACCGGCGACGAAATGCATGATGGCTGCGGGCTGGCCGAAGAATGTCCCTTCCGCGTCGAGCCATGCCGGTTCTGGCGCGGGAATTATGCCCCGCACCGCGTTGAGCAGGTCGGCCTCGCGGCCCCGATCCGATTCCGAGATCGACTGGATCGGCTCCATGCGTAGCACGTAGGCCTGCGCTGGAGCAGCGCCGCCGCCGATTTCAAAGTAGAACTGTTCCTTGGACGCGCCGCCGCCGAGCCGGCGCACGCCGCTGGCGATCAGGCCCGGAGCGACGCTTGCCAGGAACCGGGACAGGCGTTCCTCAACTTCTGCGATCGACGCGACGCGATAGACGTCGCTGGCCGCCTTGCGCAGTGCCCGCCGATCGAGCACGGCCCGGATGCCGGGCTCCAGATCGGACCGATCCGGCGTGGATGCGAAGGCGGATGTACTGGTCGAATGGACCGTAGCCATCGGGATAACCTCATCGTCAGGGCAGTCATGGTCGGCTCGGCTGTCTACTGGCCGTACTTTGCCACATGTTGCCGGGCGAAGTTGTAGTAGTCCTTGTTCCAACAGAACTCGCACCACCCGGCGCCGGGGACTCCATCGATGGTCACGGTGACGGGTGCCTCGCAAAGATAGGTTATCGGATCGAAGTCGAGCCGGATGTTGGCGAATGCCTTGCATTCCACGCGCGCCGTGCGGCCCTCGTCGTCGAATACGGTGGAATCGAAAGTCTGCTGCATCATGTTCTCGTCGAACGTGTAGTCGTACTCGGCATCGACGAGGTGGGTCATCCTGCCGTCCTTGACGAGATAGCCTTGCAGGTGGCGCCGGCCGAACGACTGCATTTCGAAGTAATGGATCGACGCTTCGGCAGTGACTGCGTGGAACCACTTGTAATGCTGGTTGAGCCCCCAGACGCGCGGCCCCCATGAATGATCGCGCACGAGCCAGCCGTTGACCTCGAAGGTCTTACCGTCGACGGTCAACTGGCCGGTGACCCTGCCGTGCTGCTCGGTGCGGTCGTCACCGTAGTAAGGCGGCAGGCCGTCCGGGTGCGAGCTGAAGGCGTAGACGGGATAGGCTCCCTCGTACGTGCCGTCGAACTGGATGCGCTCTCCCTTCCAGCGCAGTTCGACTTTGTGGTGAGGTTCGACGATGGCCATTTCCAGCGGTCCGAAGCGCCAGTCGTCGAAATCGAGGTCGGGGGCCTCGCCTTCGATCTCCTCGTGGATTTCTTCGCCAAGGCCTGGGCCGAAAAGCGTGGTGCGCACTTTCGCCGTGCCGCCGCCGCGCAGGCTGGGATAGATGAAGCCGGCTATTCCGTGCTCGGGAATGATAAGCATGTGCGCGAGAGCCTCGCGGCCGTCCGGGGCAAGATCGTGCTTGTAGGCGTGCCTGTCGGCAAATTTCGGGATCGAGGTGATGACGTTCATCGGACGCTGTCTCCTGCAGTCGTGAGGATGTCTTGCCGGTCGCAATCTGCGGGACGGCCATGCCTGAAGATGCTTGGAAAGTTCGCATCAGCGCGCTCGATCGGCGGTTGTGCCCCGGCGCCCGCGTCCTTCCTCTCCATTCGTTCGCCGACTCATTCGGCTGTTTGAAAATTGGTAACCTGATTAATCAAAGCGAACAAGAGGTATTTGCCATCCTGTTTTGTCATCGCGCCAAAACTAACTTCGACGTCGAATTAAAATATTGATATATAATAATATATATAAATCATGTGATGGGTAATGGCTGTTCATTCGTTATGTTCGGTGTCACGCAAGGTCATTGCGCTCAACCTGTGGGCCTGTAAGGTGCCGTCATGTCGGTACAGGCTCTCCAGGAAGCGGCACCGTCCGGACAGGACGGCTATCCGTTGAAATCTCTGCTTGTCGGGAAAGCTGTCGAGGGGATCGCGCGGCAAGGCATCCGCAACATGCCGATGCGCGCCATAGCCGCGAACGCCGGAGTCACGACCGCCGCGATCGTCCATCATTTCGGCGACAAGTCAGGCCTCCTTCGCGCGGCGCTGCAGCAGGCACTTCTCGAAGATAGCGCGTTTCACGAAAGCCTGATCGCAAATATCGCCGGCAGACCGCTCGGCTACCTGAACTTTGTCGAGTGGACCGCGAACTATATCCGGCTACGGCATGGGAGCGACAATGCCCGCTTCTGGTCGGAAGTGCTGTTCCATCCGCAAGCGGTGGCCGGCAACCTGCGTCACGTCGAAGCCTGGCACGACATGCGAGTCCGGGCGTGGGGCGATATTCTGGAGGGGCAGGGGCGGGACCGTAGCTTTGCCGAAGCGCTGGTCACTTACCTGTGCATGGAGGAAGTCTGGGCGCAAGGTCTCGATTCCTTCGCCGAATATCCCATCCTGCAGCGCGAGACCTTGCGTGCACTCCTGGCGGCAATGTTCGATCTATCGTGGGATGAAGAGCACAGCATAAGCGCTTTGCTGGAGCCCAGGCTCGAAAGTTTCGCTATGCGCGCGCCGCCCAATCCGGACGACCTGCGCGAACGGCTGCTGACAGAGGCGGCGCGTGACCTGTTCGAACACGGGATCGAAAAGGTGAACCAGCGGCGGATCGCCGGCAACCTTGGCGTGTCTCCCTCGATCATCGCCTATCATTTTGGAGGCATGTCGAACTTTCGCAATCAGGCGATGTGGCGCGCCATGATCCACAAGGTGGCCGATCCGCTGAATCCGTACAGCGCGAAGGACAAGCCGCTTACGCTGGAGGACTGGGCCGAAGGCATGGCGAACGCGATCTCGCCGGCCGACGGCAGCGGTGACAATGGGTTCTACGTATCCTTCGCGAGAACGATTGGCGAAGTCGCGCTGCTGTCAGGGCGGGAGCCGGAACTGCTTCCCCTCGTCGAGCACTTGCGGATACTGGACGGCACCGCCAGCTATCAGGCCGGGCGCGGAATCTGGGCCGGCCTCGTCTCGCTGCGGCGGCAGCAGGCGTCGGCCTTCGCGATGTGGATGAAAGGCCGCGCGGTGCTCAACACGGCCTTCGGGTATGACCGCGCCTCGACACGCAAGGCGCTGATCGAGGCGGTTACACGGCTGATCCGACCCGCCGGATAATTCCGGCAGGGTCGCGATCATTACCCGGCATACCGGGGATAGTCGGTATAGCCGCATCCTCCGCCGACATAGGCGTAGTCGAAGTTCGCTGCGGCCAATGGCCGGTCTTCGCGCATGCGCTCCACCAGATCGGGATTGGCGATGTAGGGGCGTCCGAACGATACCGCATCGGCCTGCCCTGCGGCGATGAACGCATCAGCGGTCGCCGCGTCGAAGCTGCCGTTCTGGATCACCGCTCCGGCATAGGACGCGCGCAGCCGGTCCATGACCGGATGCCGGGGCTTTTCCATGAATCCCGCCGCGATCGGCTCGATCAGATGGACATAGGCGATGCCGAACTCACCGGCGATCTGCCCGATCGTTTCGGCGAGGGCGCCGGGGTCTTCATCACCCATGCCCTTGCGTTCGCTGGTGGGGCTGATCCGCAGGCCGATGCGGCCCGGATTGACCTGTGCCGCCACGACCTCGATGATCTCCCGCAGCAGGCGCGCCCGGTTGGAGACTTCGCCGCCATAGCCGTCGCTGCGCAAGTTGGTCTTCGACTGGAGGAACTGGTCGATGATGTAGCCGTTGGCGCCGTGAATCTCGACGCCGTCGAACCCTGCGGCAACCGCATTGCGCGCCGCCGCTCCGTAACTCGCGACGACGCGGTCGATATCGGCCTGGTCCATTTCGCGCGGGACGACGTAGGGCTTCATCGGCAGGAAGCCGCCGGTGTAGTCGGGCGGCGGCGGAGCCATCGTTTCGCCTTCTCCGGCGATTGCCGAAGGACCGATCGGCAAGTCTCCGCCGAGATAGTCAGGCAGGACGAGACGGCCCATATGCCACAACTGGGCGAACATCCGCCCACCGGCGGCATGGACGGCGTCGGTGACCACACGCCATCCCGCGACCATCTCCGGGTTGTAGAGGCCCGGCGCGCCATACCAGCCCATGCCGAGCGGATCGACGGCGGTGGCCTCCGACACGATCAGCCCGCAGTCGGCGCGCTGGGCGTAGTACTGCGCCATCAGCGCGGTGGGCACCTGGTCCGGGCCCGAGCGGGCGCGGGTCAGCGGGGCCATGATGACACGGTTGGGCAGGTCTAGCGTCCCGATCAGGACCGGCGCAAAGAGGTGCGGGTGCATGCCGGTCATGCCACGCTCCTTCCGTGCGCTTCCCAATAGGGCGCGCGCAGATCCTTCTTCGAGATCTTGCCGCTGGGGATCAGCGGGAAGCTTTCCATGAAGACGACGCGCTTGGGCACCTTATACCCGGCAAGGGCCGTGCGGGCATGGGCGATGACTTCGGGTTCGGTGACGGTGCCGCCGGGATGACGGATGATGCATGCCATGACCGCTTCCCCCCAGCGCGCATCGGGCACGCCGATCACCGCGACGGTCGCGATTTCCGGATGGGTGGAGAGCACGTTCTCCACTTCGGCGCAGTAGATGTTCTCGCCGCCCGACACGATCATGTCCTTGAGGCGATCTACGATGTAGTAGAGGCCTTCCGCATCCCGGCGCGCGACGTCGCCAGTGTGATACCAGCCGTGCCTGAGCACCTTGGCGGTCGCCTCGGGCTGGTTCCAGTAGCCGGTGGTGATCGACGGTGTACGGATCAGCAGCTCGCCGGGCTCGTCGATGCCCAGCTCGTTGCCCTGCGCATCGACGATGCGGAACTCGATCAGCGGCAGCGGCCGTCCGCAGCTCTGCAGCTTGGCCTCGTTGTCGAGGTCATGCTCGTCCGGGCGCAGGATGGAGAAGGCACCGCCCGCCTCTGTGGCGCCGTAGAACTGCATGAACTTGCCCGGCATCCGCACGATCGCGCGCTTGATGAGGCCGAGCGAGATCGGCGATCCGGCATAGAGCGTCAGCCGGATCGAGGTGAAATCGGTGTCGGCGGCGCGCGGATGATCGAGCAGCATCTGCAGCATCGTCGGTGTCAGCGTCACCAACGTGGGACGGTCGCGCTGGATGGCTTCGCAGACGAGCCCGGGATCGAACTGCCGCACCACCGAAATGGCGACGCCGTTGTAAAGGCACTGGAAAGCGATGCCGATCGAAAGCAGGTGGAAATTCGGCAGAGGATTGATGAAGATGTCGCCGTCCACCCACTCATAGGCGGGTTCGAGATGCTCGCACAGGCGCATGCGGTTGAAGCCGCCGTGGCTGAGCATCACGCCTTTGGGTACTCCCGTCGTTCCGGAGGTGTAGAGCTGGACGGCGATGTCCTCCTCGCTGATGAACAGGTCGGGGCGGGTGTCGGGGTAGTGGGCGCACTGGGCTTCGATGCTGTCGGCCTCGTCGAACCATATCGCCGCCGGAGCATGCCCGGCGATGGCTATGGCCTCGTTCCACAGGGTTTCCATCGAGCGCTCGACCAGCACCACGCTAGCGCGGCTGTCCGCAATCAACTGCGCCAGTTCGCCTGCGGCAAGGCGCCAGTTGAACACGGTGAAAGCGCCGCGCGTCTTGGCGCTCGCGATCAGCGAGAAATAGAAGTCGGGCGAATTGAGGCCGAGGAAACCGATCCGGTCGCCCGGACCGATCCTGCGGGCGACGAGGGCATTGGCGATACGGTTCGCGGCCCGGTCGTATTCGGCGAACGAGATGTTGCGCTGCCCATAGACCAGCGCGCGGCGATCGGGCGTGTGGCGGGCGTGATACTCGATGAATTCGCCCATCGTGCGGACTTCGGGATATAGCCACATGGCGTCACTCCCCCTTGAAGACGGGTTTGCGTTTTTCGGCGAAGGCGGTGATGCCTTCGCGGGCGTCGGCGGTCCCGGCGCAGCGGGCGAGGGCCAGCGCCTCCAGTTCGAGCTGTGTTTCGAGAGGCTGGTCCTCCACGCTCAGGAACAGGCGGCGGATTTCCCCGAAGGCGCGGGTCGGACCCTCGGCCAATTGGCGCGCGACGGCTTCGGCGCGGGCGAGGTAATCCTCAGGCGCCGCGACTTCGTCCACCAGCCCGGCGCTGAATGCTGCATCGGCATCGAGCAGCTCGTTCATCAGCAGGAAGCGCTTGGCGCGGGCGATGCCCATACGGCGCGACAGCATGATCGAGGTTCCGGCATCCGCGCAGAAGGCGATCCCCGCATAAGCGGCGAGATAGCGCGAAGTGGCCGAGCCGACGACGTAATCCGCCCCCGCGACAAGCCCGTTCATGCCCCCCGCCGACATGCCCTGCACGGCGACGACGACCGGCGCGTCCATGCGTGCGAAGCGGGCGATGCCGACGTGCAGCGCGGCGGTCCATCGCTTTATCATCATCGGCAGGCGGTCGAGCTCACCGGTGAACGTGGCGATATCGCCGCCGAAGCTGAAGTTCTTGCCCTCGGCGACGATCAGCACGGCCCGGATCGACGGGTCTTCCGAGATCGTGTTTGCGGCATCGAGGAATGCCCCGCAGAATTCGGCGTTGATGGGGTTTCCACGCTCTGCCTGGGAAAAGACGAGACGGGCGAGGGCACCGTCGCGCTCTATGCGCATGGTTTGATCAGTCATCGAGGACAAACTCTCCGTCATTCTCATATCAGCGCCGGCTTGTTGCCGGCGCCATTGTCTGCGTCCGCTACCACTGTACTGCGCCGGAGGACGGCGCGGATGGCGATACGGCCGAGCGATTCCAAGAACCGCCTCCAAACCAGTTAATCACTTTATCATCTCGAAGGGAAGTGCCCTGTCATTCACGGCGACAGGAATGTGAGTCGGAGCCTTCCAGGGCAAAGCGCATAGTCCTCCGCCGAGGATGGCGCCGACGATCCCGAGCCAGGCGGCCAGCAGCAGCGCGAAAGGCCGGTGGCGCCATTCCAGATGCATGAAGCGGTTCAGGATCAACGACGCCTTGACCAGCGCGATCGCGACGGCGGCCAGGCCAACAACAAGGGAAGCAGCTTCCGTTTCGACGAGCAGGAAGCTGCCCACAGACAGCGCGGCGAGAGCGAGCAGGGTGGCGGTACTGCCGAAGCGGGCGCTCATGACGTGCCTCCCGCAAGGTAGAGCATGGGAAACAGCACCATCCACAGCAGGTCGACCATGTGCCAGTAGGCGGCGGCGCTCTCCAGCCAGACCAGCGTTTTCGTGCCCTCGGGCTTGGTGAGCTTGCCTGCGGTGACCGCGAGCACGCCGATCCCGAGCACGAAGTGCAGGAAGTGGATGCCGGTGAAGGCGAAGTAATAGCCGAAGAACTCGCTGGAGGTCAGCGTGATGCCGGCAGAGACCTTGGCGTAGTATTCGTAGCCCTTGGTCAGGGCGAAAGCGGAGCCGAACAGCATCGCCGCCAGCACCCGCGTGCGGGCGTGCCGCCAGTCGCCCTCGCGCCCGGCCTCGACGGCGCGGACCATCCACCAGCCGCTGAAGACGAGGATCAGCGTGTTCGTCAGCCCCAGCACCGGGTCGAGCGCCGCGCGTGAGGCGCGATAGCCTTCCGGGTCCTGGAACTGCCCAACCATGAACAGCAGGAAGAACACCGCGAACATCGCCATGTCTGCCGTGATGAAGAAGAACACGCCCGGATCGCCGGGCAGCGTCCGGTCGCGTTCGCGCAGGTTGCCCGCGCCTGGCTGGCCATGCACGGTCAGGGCGCTTCTTCTCGGACCAGACGGTCGATCGCCTTGAACAGATAGACCGATATGATCGCCATGAAGAGGAAGAAGATTGAGAACTCGAGCCAGTAATTGACGGTGCCGCTGCGCGAGAACGGGCCGGTTTTGAAGAACGGATTGAGCGCCTCGATCACGAACATCACGCCCACCCAGATGCTGAACCAGCTGACCCAGGCCGGGAACAGCGGCACCTGGCGCCGGTCCGAAAGGAAGCACACGCCCAGCGCCACCATCTGCAGGGTGGTGAGTGAATAGGCGAGGTCGAAGATCATCCAGCCCAGATCGAACAGGATCTGCAGCGTGCCGGGCTCCAGCGTGTCGGCGCGGAAGGTGGCGGTCAGCCAGATGCCGCAGGGAATGACGAAGATCAGGGTCGTGAACCCGGCGCCCCACAACTGCAGGGTGGAGAGCACGTTGTTGTGCCGCTCGACTTTCTCCATGACCTTGGTGATCGCCAGTCCCCACACGAAGTAGAGGACGGAGCAGGCGATCGTCACGGTCATGCCGACGCGGATCTGGTCCGCCACCGGGGCGAACTGCGCCTTGAACTCGGCGGCGGAAAGCCCGGCGGAGTAGGGCGGAATGTTGCGCCCCAGAATGCCCCAGAAGATGATGGTGACGATCAGGAGGATCGGGCCTCCCCATGCGCATATCCGGACGTACTTGTAGGGGGTCTCCACGGCACTCTCCCAGTTTTCTTGTTGTCGTAAGGTCATGAAAAAGGGGCAGGACCATCGGCCCCGCCCCGGTCACCGTCAGAAGCGCATCGTCGCCTCGATGCCGTACGTGCGTGGCAGGCCGCGCACGCGGTAGCCGTTGCCGAACAGGTTTTCGAGCGAGATGCCGTAAGGGTAATAGACCTTGTTGGTCAGGTTCTTGCCCCAGACCGAGATCGTGTAGCGCGGCGTATCGTAGGAGATGCGCCCGTTCAGCAGCCAGTAGTCGCCGTTGCCCTCGCCGAACTTGCCGCTGGCGACGCTCGGGAGCGGGCCGCGGCTATAGTCCTTGAACGAGTCGAAGTAATACCGGCCGGTGTAAGAGGCATCGCCGTGCAGCTTGATGGTGCCGCCGCCCAGCTCCACCGCGTCCCAGTCGAACCCGAAGTTGAGCGAGGACTTGGCGGCATAAGGGAAGGGATTGCCCCCGACGCTGACATTGCCGCCCGAGGTCTGGACGCACGAGCCGTCCTGCGCGGGAAATTGCCCGGACAAATCCTTGGCGGCGCAGGCGGCCTGATCGTAGCCCTTGTACTTGCTGTCGAGGATGCCGACGGACGCGGTCAGCGTCAGGCGGTCGGTGGCGGCGAACTGGATGTCCGCCTCGAAGCCCTTGAGGGTGCCGTCGAGCGCAATGAGGTTGGCGGTGGCGGTATTATCCACCACCTGACCCTGCTGCCCCTTGTAATCGTAGTAGAAGAACGCGCCGTTGACCTGCACCCGGTTGTTGAGGAAGCGCGACTTGAAGCCGATCTCGTAGGCATTCACCTGCTCGGGCCGCACGAAGTAGACCTGATTGGCGCTGCCGTAGGCGAGGCCGTTGAAGGTACCCGCCCGGTAGCCGCGGCTGAAGCTGGCATAAAGCATCACGTCGTCGATCGGCTTCCAGTCGAGGATCGCCCGGCCGGTGAACTTCTTGGATTTGCCGCTGCGCTCAAGCCCGCCGGGCATCGGCACGCCGAGGTCGCGGTAGGACGGGATGACGATGTTGCCGGCTTCGTCGCGCACCGGCTCGATGAAGTAGGTGTTGCCCAGCGCCGGATCGTTGAAGTCCGACACGGTGATCATCCGCGCATTGCCGGCATCGTCGTAATAGGTCGTGATGCCGTCCATGAAGCGTGTCTTGTCGATCGTGTAACGCAGGCCCGCCGTCAGCTTCAGGGTCGGCGTGATCTCGTAGCTGCCCTCGCCGTAGAGGGCCCAACTGGTGCGCTTCTGCTTGGAATGGTTCGTCGCGCGGATGCCGGTGGGCAGGGAGCCAGCCGAAAGCGCCGTGCCGTTGAAGGCGCCGCCTGGGTTGAAATACGTGTCTGGCAGGCCGACCGCCGCGCGCACGTCGCTCAGGAAGTTGAAGAAGTCCGGCCGGTTGTCCGCCGTGATCGAGTCGCGGCCATATCCGCCGCCCAGGATCAGCTTGAACGCCTGCCGGTCGAGCACGAAGCGCAGATCCTGGTTGAAGGCGTTGAAGTTGGACTGATAGCCGATCGCGCACATGCGCAGCGGCGTGCCGTCGCAGTCGGTGATCGACTGCAGGTAACGCCCGGAATCGTAACCGCTGACCGAAACCAGATCGAGAGAATCGCCCAGTTCCGCCTTGACGGTGAGGACGACGCCTTCCGAGCGGGTCAGCGCCTTGCCGATGGTGTCGGCCTGGATTTCCTTGAGGCCGAGTCCTTCGCCCGACTGGCTGTACGAAGCCGGCAGCAGGCCCGCCGGGGCGAGCGATCCGAACAGGCCGCCGAGCAGGAAATTGGGCGAGGTATAATCGATGACGTCGCTGGTCTTCGACTGCCCGGTCGGCAGCGGCGGCTCGGTGCCGCCGACGGCCTTGGCGTAGTAACCCTTGAGCGTGATATCGAGCGTATCGGTCGGCTTCACCCGCAGCGTGCCGCGGATGCCGTAGCTCTTGGTGCCGCCCGGCGAGCGGTCATTCACCTGGTTCAGCCCCGATGCGCCGCCCGCTGCCGAAGTGTTCAGGCCGGGCGCCAGGCGGTTGCGCAAGTAGGGGTCGGAATCGACGTAAGTTCCGGCGATGCGGATGCCGACCTTGTCCTCCACCGGCGTGACTTCGATCGCGGCCTCGCCGTTGATCCGGTTGTAGTTGCCGTAGCCGATGGTGGCATAGCCGTTGGTGCCGGAGAGCTTGGGCTTGCGGGTTATGAAATTGATCGCGCCGCCGGTGGTGTTGCGGCCGTAAAGCGTGCCCTGCGGGCCGCGCACGACCTCGATCTGCTCGAGATCGTAGAGTTGCTGGCCATGGCTGGACCGGAACGCCTGATAGACCTCGTCGACATAGACGCCGACGGGCGAGGCGGCGTTCGCGTTGAATTCGGTGCCGACGCCGACGCCGCGCAGGGAGAAGTTCGGCTGCTGCGAACCATAGGGCGAGGACACCTGCAGGTTCGGCATCGAGGCATTGAGGTCGGAGGTCTCGAACACACCCTTGGACTGCAGCGTTTCAGACGAGATCGCCGAAACCGCGACCGGCACATCCTGCAGCTTCTCGGAGCGTTTGGTGGCGGTGACGATGATCTCGTGCAGGCCGCCCTGGCTGGCAGTATCCTGGCTTTCCTGTGCGAAGGCAGGCGAGGTGAGTCCGACGGCGAGCGCGCAGATGCTCACGCAGCGAATCGCTTTCATGCTGTTCTCCCATTCCCAGATCACTTTTACGTTTTTTGCGTGACCTTGATACGTAAATTATGTAGCTCGAATCGAATGTCAACAGATTTACGAGTTTGTGCTTTGCAGCATCCGCTGATAGTTGGATCGTAAGCCGGACCACCGAGAATCGGCCGATTTGGGATAGGACCATGTTCAAGAAGCTATTCGGCAAGAAGCCCGAGCCGCAGGTGGAGCTTGTCCCTTCGGGGGCGACCTTCTCGGTCGGTCGGAACAAGACGGTGCTGGAACAGGCGCTCGAAAACGGGCTGGCCTATCCGCACGACTGCACGGTCGGCACTTGCGGCAGTTGCCGGTCGCGGCTGCTGTCGGGGAAGGTCGATGCGATAACGCCCTTCGGCTACACGCTGAGCCGCGAGGAACTGCAAGCCGGCTATATCCTGGCTTGCCAGGCGATCCCCGAATCGGATCTGCGCATCGAGGTCGATCTGCCGGATGCGGAGGAGGCGCCGGTGACGGTCGGCGGCCGAATTGTTTCGGTGCAGGATCTGACGCACGACATCCGCAAGGTGACCTGGCAGGTCGATGCGCCGCTGCGCTTCAAGGCCGGGCAGTACATGAACGTGCGGTGGCCTTCGGGGCCGGGGCACAGGTCCTATTCGTTCTGCCATGCCCCTGCGCCGGAAGGTAGCCGGACGGTGTCCGCATTCGTCCGCCGCGTGCCGGGCGGCGCTTTCACCGAGGCGCTGTTTGCAGGCGAACTGGCGGACACCGAATTCGCCATCGAGGGCGCGCACGGCGGGTTCTGGCTGCGGCCGGGTGAGGGGCCCATCCTGCTGGTCGGCGGCGGCAGCGGTCTGTCGCCGCTGATGAGCCTGCTGGAAGATGCGGCTGCCCGCAACGTGGCGCGC
The DNA here is from genome assembly GCF_001742225.1 of Novosphingobium resinovorum. NCBI lineage: Bacteria > Pseudomonadati > Pseudomonadota > Alphaproteobacteria > Sphingomonadales > Sphingomonadaceae > Novosphingobium > Novosphingobium resinovorum. Next base: position 157,442 of record NZ_CP017076.1, read on the forward strand.
GACGTCGTGCTGTTGTTCGGCGGGCGCGGAGAGCGCGATCTCTACTGCCTTGAAGACATTGCCGCGATCGCGGCGCGCTGGGAGGGCAAGTTCCTGTTTCGGCCGGCCCTGTCCGAAGAGCAGGTCGACGGCGTTCGTCACGGTCTGGTCACGCGGGAGATCGCCGACGCCATCGCCGAACTTGGCGGATCGCAGGATCTGCAGGCCTATATGTGCGGCCCGCCGCCGATGATCGATGCCGCCGTCGCCGAACTGACGGGGCAGGGCGTCGCGCTGGAGGCCATCCACTACGACAAGTTCACCGATGCCAGCTCGGCCGCCGGTGCGCGCGCCTGACACCCCCATACCACAAGAGGATGACCACGATGACGATATCCAAGGACGCCTTCTTCATCGGCAACCAGTGGGTTTCCCCCGCCAGTGACCGCCGCTTCACGCTGGTGAACGCCTCAACCGGAGAGGAATACGGCAGCGCGCCCGAAGCGGTCGAGGCCGACGTTGATGCGGCGGTGGCTGCAGCACGCAAGGCTTTCGAGACTTCGGGTTGGGCGGACGCCAGCCCCGCCGAACGGGCGGCGGTCATGCAGCGCTTCGTTGCCGCCGTCGCGGCGCGGGGAGATGAGATCGCCCGCACCGTCAGTGCGCAGAACGGCATGCCGATCGGTCTCAGCACGCTGCTGGAAGGGCAGTTCGGCGCAGGCGTCGTGCAGTATTACGCGCAGCTTGCCGAAGGGCTCGGCGCGCCCGACGTGCGGCCCTCGCAGATGGGCAAGGAGACGCTGGTGGAGCGTTCCGCCATCGGCGTGGTCGCCGCGATCGTGCCCTGGAACTTCCCGGTGACGCTGGCGCTCAACAAGATCGCTCCGGCCATGGCGGCGGGCTGCACCGTCGTCATCAAGCCTTCACCCGGCACGATCCTCGACAGCTACCTGCTCGCCGAAGCAGCGCTGGAAGCGGGTGTGCCTGCAGGCGTGCTCAACTGGGTCGCGGCCGACCGTGATGTCGGCGCCTACCTCGTCTCGCACCCCGGCATCGGCAAGGTCGCCTTCACCGGCTCGACCGGGGCAGGGCGGGCGATCGCGCGCACCTGCGGCGAACTGCTGCGCCCGGTCACGCTGGAACTGGGCGGCAAGTCCGCCGCGATCCTGCTGGACGACGTCGATGTCGGCGCGTTCCTGCAGGGCGTGCCGATGGCCAGCATGCTCAACAACGGCCAGGCATGCTACAACGGTACCCGCGTGCTGGCGCCGCGTCGCCGCTATGACGAAGTGGTCGGGGCGCTGGCCGAGTTCGCGAACGGACTGGTGGTGGGTGATGCGCTCGATCCTGCGACGCAGGTGGGGCCGATGGCATCGGCCGCACACCGCGACCGGGTGGAAAGCTACATCGGCATCGGCAAGCAGGAAGCGCGCCTCGTCGCGGGTGGCGGTCGTCCGCAGTCGACCAATCAGGGCTGGTTCGTGGAGCCGACCATCTTCGCCGACGTCGACAATGGAGCCCGCATCGCGCAGGAGGAAATCTTCGGCCCGGTGCTTTCGGTGATCCCCTACGACGGCGAGGAAGAAGCCATTCGCATCGCCAATGACAGCGCGTTCGGCCTCGGCGGTTCGGTCTGGAGCGCGGATGGCGATCATGCCACGCAGATCGCTCGCAAGGTAGCCAGCGGAACAGTGGGCGTGAACGGCTATATGCCGTCGCTCGGCGCGCCGTTCGGCGGCATCAAGGCCAGCGGCCTCGGCCGGGAGTTCGGGCCTGAGGCGATCGCGGCCTATCAGAACACCAAGTCCATATACGTCATGGCGTGAAGCCTGCGGGCCGGAGATTTTTTCGGAACCCCTGCGAGAAATCTCCGGCATTTCGAAAGCAGATAATAATAAACATATTGACCGAGTTTTTGTAACGTATTACACTTCGAGGCACAGGGTCGAAAAGGACCCGAACTTGGTGATTGAGGAAGCGGAAGCGTTCGCAAATGTTCGCTCCGCTGTCGAAAAGCGAATTACTGTTTGATTGGCCGTGGCAGGAGTTACGATTGCGAAGTCGTGTTCTGGCGCTAACCTTCACACATTGCCTGCATTCCGAAGGTGCTGCCGGGATTCCGAAATGTTGAGAAAGCTGCCGAAAGACCAGCGCAAGGACCTTATCCTCGACAGCGTCGAGGCGCTGATCCTTTCGACATCCAGCACCGACTTCACGATGCACCAGCTGGCCAAGCATGTCGGGATCAGCCCGACGACGTTCTACAACCTGTTCGGATCGAAAGGGACGGTACTCTACAGCCTTCTGAACCGGTGCCTGGATGCGATCATCAGCGGCCGCGAGGCGGATGTTTCGGAGAAGGACCCGGTCCTCTACGCCATACACACCATGACGTTCGCTGCGGAACTCTTCGTGGAGCGGCCGGGTCTCTATCGCCCGCTCTACAAGTTCCAGCTGGGCGAGCGCGACATGGGTGCGCGGCCGGTCTACCTCGACCGCGCGCTGGACTTCTGGCGTCGCAGTCTCGCGGGACTGGTCGAGCGCGGTTACTTGTCCGACCATCCGAGCGATGGATCGTTTTCGCGTGACGATGTCGCACTGGCATTGCTGACGCACAGTTCCGGCGTGATCGACCTGTGGGTCCAGGAAGATTTGGACGATGCCGAATTCGTGGCCCGCATGACGCACGATGCCGCATTGATCGTCTATGGCATCGTGTCCGACGAAGATCGCAGGACGATAGCTGCGATAGTCCGGCAAGTCCGGCCGAATATCAGGGACTTCTCTTTCCTCAAGTCTTGACCGTGATCTGCCGGTGCCTGGCACCGGATAATAACAGATAGAGATACATGGGAGAATGTATGACCGAAAGGTTCGGCGGGGATTCCCGCGTCGTACAACTGTGCCCGGATCGTGCGCGGAACCGCGCCGCCGACCCGGCCGACCAGGACCCCACGCTCGCGCATATGCTGGATGGTCGGGCGGCGAAGCTGGCGTCATCCGATTATCATCCTGTCGCGATCGACGACATCACCGAGCGGCTCACGCGCCTGTTCGCGCAGAACCTCCATCCGGCTGCGAAGGTAAGCGGCCTGCGCAGGCTGGCGGGGGGCGCGTCCAAGGAGCAGTTCCTTTTCACGCTGGACGCGCCTTGCCTTGAGGGCAGCGAACAGCTCGTGGTCAGGATGGACCCGACTGACGGCGTGCTGGAAACGAGCCGACGGCGCGAGTTCGAGATCCTGGAAGCCATGCAGGGCGTGGTTCCGGTGCCCCGTCCCCGCTTTCTGGATCATGAGGGGACATGGCTCGGCGCTTCCGGGATGATAACCTCGTTCGAGCGTGGCAGCACCAAGCCGCCGCAGGCGGGCGCAGGCGTATCGGGCCTTGGCACCGGCTTCACGCCGCAATGGCGCGAGCGGCTCGGACCGCAGTTCCTCCGGCTGATGGCGGCCATCCATCGCTTCGACTTCCGGGTGGCAGCATTGCAGCACTTCGCCATTCCCGATGCGGACCCGTTCCAGGCCGCGCGCCAGCGTGTCAACTTGTGGGCGCGGGTTTGGCGGGAGGGTGCCTATGCGCCGATCCCGGGCTTTGCGGTCGTCGAATCCTGGCTGCGCAGCAATCTGCCCGCTGCACGGGAGCTGGTTCTCGTCCATGGGGACTTCCGTACCGGTAATTATCTGTTCGACGGCGACAGCGGCGAAATCACCGCGATCCTTGACTGGGAACTCGCCCATGTCGGCGACTATCACGAGGATCTGGCATGGTCGCTGGTCGAAATCTTCGGCGCGCGCGACGAACAGGGGCGCTACTTGTGCTCCAACCTCATGACCGTCGAGGATTTCATCGGCGGCTACGAGCGCGAGACGGGACGCATCGTCGATCGCGACACTCTGCGCTTCTACCGCATCCTGCTGTCGTGGAGCGTGGTGGCGATGGCGAGCAGCGGCCTGACGGCGGCGGCCAACCGGCATAACCACCAGGACATCCTGCTGACCTGGCTGTCGATGGTCACGCACCCTTTGCTCGACGAGATCACGCGTCTGATGCTTGAGGAGAAGGCGGCATGAACCCCGGTTTCGAAGTCCGCCTGTCCAGCATGCGCCGGGCGCTGGCGACGGTCATCATGCCCGCGATCGACCCCGGCAATCCGCTGGCGCAGGAGCAGGCCGGGCTCATGCTCGCGCATATCGGCATGCTGGAGGCGCAGTGGGACAAGCTGGAAGATTACGCCCGCCTGTGCGTGCAGGATCTGATCGAGGTCTCCGGCAGGATCGATGCGGCGGGAGGGCCTGAAACCCTTGCCGCAGCGGCAGGACTGGCGGCCCTCGCCGGAACGCCTCCGGTGCGCGGCGAAGTCGCTTATCGTGCCTTGTCCGAAGCGCTGGAAGGGCTGGTTCGCGCTGTCGATCGGGACGGCGACGCGGACTTTCGCCGCGCGCTCCACCGTGAAGTCCTGCTGCACGCAAACCGTCAGGCCGCCCGGGACCGGTCTTGGTTCGCGGCCTGCGGCTTCGACGTGAACACCGCCGACCTGCCCTCCATCGAGACACTGATCGGGCGCGGCGATGGATAGCAAGCAGCATCCCACGCGCGAGTGGATAGAGGCGCTGCGCCTTCGCTATCCGACGGAACGCACGATCGACGAAGCGCTTACCCGAAAGCTGCAGGCGCGTTCCGGCCCAGCTTACGTGCCTAGTCCGGTCAGCGAGATCGCAACAAGGCTGGAGCGCTTCTTCGCGCACGCCATGCCGGGCGCCCGGGTCTCCCAAGTCGCGCCGCTGGGCGGTGGAGCATCGAAGGAGCAGTTCAGTTTCACGCTGGCACAACCGGACGGAACCGAGGCGCGCCATGTCCTTCGGCGCGAACCGCCCGAATCCGTCGTCGAGACGCACCGCCTGCGCGAATTCCAGATGATGCGGGCGATGGCCGGTACGGTGCCGGTGCCCGATGCGCCCTGGGTGGATGCCGAAGGGCAATGGTTCGACCGTCCGGCGATGATCTCCCGGTTTGTTGAGGGCGTGACCAAGGCGCCGGGCTCGGGCGGCAACGTCACCGGGCTGGGCACCGGGTTCTCTCCCGAACTGCAGGATGCGCTGGGTGGACAGTTCGTCGACCTGCTGGCGCGGATACATCAATTCGACTGGCAGTCGGCCGATCTCGACGCCTTCGATCGGCCGGAAGCAGGCAGTACCGCCGGGGTCCATCAGGTCATCAACTGGTGGGAGCGGATCTGGGAGGAAGACTCGTACGAGCCGATGCCCATCATCCGCTATACCGCGCAGTGGCTGCGTGCCAATGCGCCGCCGATCGAGCGGGTGGTGGTGGTCCACCATGACTTTCGCGCAGGCAACTTCCTGTTCGATCCCGACACCGCGCAAGTGACGGCGGTTCTCGACTGGGAACTGGCCCACCTCGGCGATTACCACGAAGACCTCGCCTGGACGCTGCAGGAAGGTTACGGCTATCGCGATGCGCAAGGGCGCTTCATCGTCTGCGGCCTGATCGAGCAGGCCGAGTTCCTCGACCGCTACGCACGCACCACCGGCTTCCCGGTCGATCCGCGCAAGATCGCGTACTACAGCGTCATGAACACCTGGAAATCGGCGATAATCGTCCTCGCAACCGGCATCCGCTGTGTGATCGGCGGCAAGAGCCATCAGGACATCCTGCTGACATGGCTGGCGGGCTTCGGCCATGTCTGCGTCGATACGCTTCTGCAGCATCTGGAAAGGGCCGAGAATGGTTCCTGACACACCCTTGCGCCTCGCTGCCGTGCAGAAGGCGCTGGAGGATATCGTCGCGCCGGTCCTGCCGCCCGACGCCGATTTCGCGCGTGAGCAACTGGCGCTGATCGTCCGATCGCTGGCGCTGGTGCGCAAGCAGATCCCCCAGGAATACGCATTCCACGTGCACGACGCGCATGCCTTCAGTGCCTTCGGCAGCGAAGTGGCCGCATGCCTGCCCGATGCGCACCCCGCGCGCGGCGAACTCGCGCAGGCCATCGAGGACGTCCGCGCGATCGCCCCGCCGGTGGTGCCTGACCGCACCGCTCTGGAGCAGGCGGTCAGGGCCTTGCGCGGTGCGATCGAGACCGCCGTGCAGCAGGTCGGAGAAGACGCTGCCACCTTGCGCGCGATCGGGCCGGTGGTGCTGGAACACACCCGCAGACAGACGCTGCTCGAACGCGCCTGGGTGGCCGACACCGGCTTCGACCGCGACCCGGCGAGCCTGCCCCTGCCCGAAACCATCCTCTACAGCGCCGGAGAGACGCCGCGATGAAAGCCCATCTCGTTCACGCCCATTCTGAGGGCGATTCCTTCGTCACCGCCATGAAGACCGTCATCGCTTCGCAGCTTGAGGCGGACGGTCACGAAGTCACGATTTCCGACCTCTACGCCAAGCGCTTCAACCCGGTCGCCTCGCCCGCCGACTTCGGCAGCCGCCGCGACGATGAGCGCTTGGTCTATGCGCTGGAGCAGCGCCACGGCTACGAAAGCGGCACGCTGGCGCCCGATATCCTGGAGGAGATCGAGCCGGTTCTGGCCGCCGACCTGCTGGTGTTCACCTTCCCGATCTACTGGTTCGGCGCACCCGCGATCCTGAAGGGCTGGTTCGACCGGGTGATGCTGTCGGGCGTCTGCTATGGCGGAAAGCGCCTCTACGGACGCGGCGGACTGGCCGGAAAGCGCAGTTTCGCGGCCATGAGCCTGGGCGGGCGCGAGAACATGTTCGGCGCGCAAGGCGTGCACGGCGAACTGGTCACGGGCATGATGCGGCATTTCTTCCAGGGCACGCTCGGCTATGTCGGCACCAGCGTGCTGGAGCCCTTCGTCGGTTACAACGTGCCTTATATCGGCGAGCCGGCGCGGGCGGCCCTGCTGGACGATCTGCGCGGCGTCGTGGCACAGATTGATCGCCGTCCGGTGCTCGCCGTGCCGGACCTGAACGCCTTCGACGACAGGCTGGCGCCGCTCGCGAGTGTCGAGGCATGAGCTACGAGACGATGCGCCTCGACGTGCAGGGCGGCATCGCCGCGCTGACGTTCACCAAGGCCGAGACCGGCAATCCCATCAACGGCACGTTCTGCCGCGACCTTTATGACGTGGCGGTCGACCTGTCGGAACGCTGCAACGTTCGCGCCGTGCTGATCCGCGCGGAAGGCAGGGCCTTCGGCTATGGTGGCGACATCGCGGGTTTCCTGCCAAGGCTGGACGAACTGCCGCGCCTGATGAAGCAGTGGACCGGCGATTTCCATACCGGAATTCTGCGGCTGCAGCGGCTCGACGCGCCGATCGTGGTGGCGGTCCACGGCGTCTGCGCGGGCGGCATGGTGGCGCTGGCGGCGGGGGCGGACTTCGTGCTGGCGAGCGACCGGGCGCGGTTTGTCTCGGCCTATTCCGGGATCGGGCTGGCCTGCGACGGCGGTGCTTCGCTCTCGCTCGTGCACCGCATGGGGCGCAGCCATACGCGCCGGTTCCTGATCCTCAACGAGACCTGGGATGCGGCCGCCGCCGCTGAGGCCGGGCTGGTCGACGAAGTGCTGGAAGGCGACGAGGCGCTGGCGGCGCGGGCGCAAGAACTCGCCCACCGGATCGCCGCCGGACCGACCCGCGCCATCGGCGAAATCCGCCGCCTGCTGCGCCTCTCGGGCGAAGTCCCGGCGGAGGCGCAGATGGAGGCCGAAGCACAGGCCATGGCTCGAGCCGCCGCCACTGCCGACGCGCGCGAAGGCATCACCGCCTTCGCTCAGAAACGGCAGCCCGTGTTCACCGGAAAATAGAAAAAGGGAGGGAGTCATGAAGACCCAGGCACAGCGCTTAGCGCAAGAACCGGTGGCCGCGATCGACCGCGATGCGATCGAGCCCCGGCTCCTCGAAATCCTGCTGGCGAAGCAGGAACGTCGCAAGTTGGGGCCTTATATTCCCCGAACCGCGCCCGATATCGCGAAAGGGCTCTCGGTCCTGTTCGCCCGCGAAGGTATCGCCGCGCAGGCACGGGGCGTGCGCCGCATGGGGGGAGGGGCCTCCAAGGAGCAGTTCGTCTTCGATGTCGAGGGCGAGATCGACCCCGCCTTCGCCCGCTGCGTGCTGCGCATGGACCCGCGCGAGGGCATCATCGAGACCTGCCGCCGCCGCGAGGCGCAAGTCCTGCGCGCGGTCGCGGGCGTGGTGCCTGTGCCGCCCGTCCTGACCGAGGACGGCGACGGCGAGACGATGGGCCAGCCGCTGATGGTCACCGGCTTCGTCGGCGGCGTGACCAAGCCCAGCGACAGCGGCGCGGGGCCATCGGGGCTGAAGGCGCGGTTCGGGGAAAGCCTCGGGGCTGCGCTGACCTCGCAGTTCATCGGCTATCTCGCCGCCATTCACGCGGTGGATTATCGCGCGGCGGGGCTCGACGATTTCGCCGTTCCTCGGCCCGAAACCACCGACGCGGCGCTCTGGCAGGTCAATTACTGGACCCGCGTGCGGGCGCTGGAGGAAACCGATTCCCTCCCGCTGCTGACGCTGGCCGAGACCTGGCTCTACGACCATCTGCCCGTCTGCGAGCAGCCGGTCCTGCTCCACGGTGACTACCGCGTCGGCAACTTCCTGTTCGACGAGGAGCGGCAGGAAATCACTGCGCTGCTGGACTGGGAACTCACGCATATCGGCGATTTCCATGAGGATCTCGCCTATAGTTTCGAGCCGCTGTTCGGCCACCGCGATGCCGACGGCGTGTTCCATGTCGGCTCGATGTTCACCACCGAGCACCTGATTTCGCGCTACGAGGCGCTGACCGGGCGCACGGTGAATCCGGCGACGCTCCACTGGTATCGCGTCCTGACGAGCTACAAGCTGATCGCCATGAACCACTGCTCGTCGATCATCGCGGCGCGCGATGGGACCAACCACCAGAACGCGCTGCTGGCTTTCCTCGCATCGTGCACGGCCGGGATGTCGGACACCCTGTGCGAACTGCTTTCGGGAGAAATGGCATGACACCGGACCCGATCATCCGTCTCGCTAGTGTCGTGCAGACGCTGGAGCATGTCGTTGTTCCGGCAGTCGATTCCGGCAATCTGCTGGCCGTCGAGCAGTGCGGCGTGGTGCTCGCGCAGCTGCGCATGCTGGAGCGGCACATGCCGCTGATCGGCGCCTATCACGCGCTGTGCCTGACAGACCTGCTGGGCGTCGTCGCCGCGCTGCCGCCGGTCGAGGGCGGGCCTGCGGCAGTCATGGCGCGGCGCGAACTGGCCGAGGCCTGCGCGCAAGTGGACGATCCCGCCGACCCGCGCCTTGCCTTCCATCGCGTCGGCCGGGCGCTGGAGGGGCTGGTGCGCGCGATGGCGCAGGACGGCGAACCCGCCGTGCGGCGCGCCATAGACGCGGCGGTGCTGGCCTTTTCCATCCGGCAGGCGCGGCGGGCGCGTAGCTGGTTTCAGGATGCGGGCTTCGACCACGATGCGGATTCGCTGCCGACCGTGGAGGCCATGGTCGCGGGCAACTGATTGAAGGGATGGCGAATGATTGCCAGGGAACACGCCGAATTCCAGTTCGGCGCCGATGCATCCTACGACTGGTGCGAGACCAACTTCTTCCCGTTTTCGGTGCCTGAAGCCTGCATTTCCGGGAGCATCTACGTGCTGTCACGGCCGAAGCTGGGCGTGGCGATGGTCGATGTGCTGGTGCAGGACCGCATCGCCCCGGCGTGGGAGGCGCAGGCCTATGTCGACAACCAGCAGCATCTGCCGTGCCCGACCTCGCTGCTCCGGTATGCCTTTCCCAATGGGCTGGCGGTGGAGGCGGTCGATCCGCTTTCGCATTACCGGATACGCTACGAGGGTATCGACGATACCGCATTCGAACTTGATTTTCAGGCACTTATGGCGCCTTTCGACATGAACGACCCGGCGATAGACCCGACGGCGGCGGGCCGCATCGGCGCGGGCTGGGGAGGGGCGGCGTTCTCCGGGCACTACGAGATCACCGGCCGGATCACCGGACGCCTGCGGCTGCGCGGGCGCGAGTATGCGGTCGATTGCGTCGATACGCTGGACCGCAGCTGGGGCCCGCGCAAGGAGCGGGACAACGGCAATGCCACCTGGATTCACGGCTCTTTCGCGGAAAAGCTGACGGTTCACGCCTTCCTCGGCCTCGATCCGGCGGCGCGGTCGGGCTTCGGCCCGCTCATCAGCGGCTATGTGCTGGAGGACGGCGTGGTCAGCGGTCTTGTCTCCGCGCAAGGGGCGGTGGAGCGCCACGCCGGGCTGCCGATGTCCAACCACCTGCAAGTGGAGGATGCGCTGGGGCGGCGGCATGAACTGACGGCGGCGGCGATCAACGGGTGCGTCTGGGCACCGTTCCCCTCGATGGTCTATGCGCAGAGCTTCATGCGCTGGAACTGCGCGGGAATGCTGGGTTTCGGGGTGCAGCAGGACGTGCTGAGCCGCTCTTACCTGACCCGGAACCGGGATGCACTCAACGGCACCTAGAGGTACCACAAGGGTGCCATAGCCATATCTGAAGTGCCTCCCCGTGCGTGCGTAACGCGCGGGGAGGCACTGCGTCACTGGGTCATGAAGATGCCGCCGTCGACGGCGATGTTCTGGCCGTTGATATAGCCGCCGTCCGGACCGGAAAGCCACAGCGCGGCGCCGGCGATGTCGCCCGGTTGCTGCGGCCGGGCGATCGTGCGCATCGAGGCGGCGGTGCCTTCGAAGGCGGCGTGCTGGTCGGCGTTGGCGACTGCGTTGTCCGAGTGGGTGTAGCCCGGCGAGATCGAGTTCACCAGGATCCCGCTCTGCGTCGCGCCGAGTTCGCGCGCCATCGCGCGCGTCATCGCGCCAAGCGCACCCTTGGATGCGACATAGTGCAGCATGAAGGGGATGCCGAGGTTGGCGATGACCGAGGCGATGTTGATGATCCTGCCGCCGCCGGCGGCACGCATCGCGGGCAGCACCGCGCGGGCGCAGAGCCAGGGGCCCATGACGTTGACGTCCATGATGCGGCGCCAGGCGTCGACCTCGATCGCTTCCATCGGGGTGTAATTGAGGCCGGTGAAGATGCCTGCATTGTTGACGAGAATGTCGATGCCGCCGAACCGGTCGGTCACCGCCCGTGCCATCGATTCGGTGCTGGCCTTGTCGGCGACGTCGGTGGCGACGCCAAAGGCATTGGCGCCCAGCGCGGCGGCGGCGTCCTCGGCGCCCTTGATGTCGGCGATCGCGACTTGCGCGCCTTCGGCCAGGAATCGCTCGACGATGGCGCGGCCGATGCCGGTCGCGCCGCCCGTGACGATGGCGGTCTTTCCTTTGAGTATCATGCAGTTCTCTCCCTTGTCGTCCCTGTGGGACGTATCGGCCCTGCGCCTTGCCGGGGAATCGATCCCGCAAGGCGCCGCGCGGCGCAGTCTGGACTGCGTATAAATTTTACGCAATATTGATAAATCAGTTGACGGTCATCATCTGTAATGTAATACATTCCACTACAGCGACGCCGATGGCCCACAGGGGAAATGTCCCCGTGCCGAAACCCGGCATGCTCCGCGTAAGAAATACCAGACACAAAATATAAAAATAAATCCTATGAAATGTAGGAGAGGAACATGTCCAGTATTCGCTACTATGTAGCGGCGCTCGTCCAGCTATGTACATATGTCGGATTCGCGTTGGGAGGATATTGGGTCTGGACGGGCATTGCGTCCCTGCCGGCCCTTGCTCTATTAGACAGCATTCTGCCGGACGATCTTTCCGCGCGCCGGATGAAGCGCGGTTTCGCCGCCGATCTGCCGGTGTGGCTGGCGACATTCCTGGCTCCGGGGCTCTACGTAGCCGCCGCCTTCTGGGTGGTCCGCGCACCCGATGCCACCGCGGGTCAGTACATCGGTGTCATTCTTTCACTCGGCTGGCTTTCGGTGGTGCCGCTGGTGCCGTCCAGCCACGAGCTTTACCACCAGCGCGGCAAGCTGCGACGTTTCGTCGGCCGCTATGCGCAAGTCTGCTACCTCGACTGCACGCGCGAGATCGCGCATGTCGTGGGGCACCATATCCATGTCGCGACCGTGAAGGACGGCGATACCGCGCCGCGCGGCACATCGCTTTACGGCTTCACCGTGCGCGCCGTGCTTTCCAGCACGATCGAGGCGCTGACGACCGAGAGCGACGGCCTTGCCGCACAGGGCAAGGGGCGCTGGTCGATCGGCCACCGGCTCTACAAGGCGCTGCTGGCGCAGGCGATCTTCCAGGCGATCCTCTTCGCGGTCGGCGGGTGGCGCGCCAATGCGGTGGCGCTGGCGGGCATGATTGTCGCGCGCTTCTGGATCGAGAGCTTCAACTACTTCCAGCACTACGGCCTCGTCCGGCTGGAGGAAGGCCCGATCGCGCGGCGCCATGTGTGGAACCACTTGCGCCCGCTCTCGCGCCTGATCGGCTTCGAGATCACCAACCATGCCGATCACCACACCAACAGCTTCGCCGCCTATCACGAACTGGTGCCGGACCGTCAGTGGATCCGCATGCCGAGCGTGTTCGTGTGCTTCTTCTCGGCCCTGATCCCGCCCCTGTGGCACAATCTCATCATCAAGCCCGCGCTGCGCCGCTGGGACAACGAACTGGCCAGCCCCGAAGAACGCGAACTGGCCCGCGAACAGAACCGCCGCGCCGGCTGGCCCGACTGGTTCGAACCGAGCGCCGACCGCAGCGGCCCCGCGCTCACCGCCTAATCCTCCCCCCGAAGATGCTTTTGAAGACCAAGTAAAAATAAAACCAGAACAAAGTATTGGGAGAACATCATGAACAGAGCATTCGCGTGCAACGGGCGTTTCGCCCGGCTTCTTCTTGCGTCCAGCGCCCTTGCGCCGATGCCGGGCTGGGCGCAAACAGCCGGATCTCAGGCTGCCGAGCCGCAGGCCACGGAAACCGCGCCGCCGACGTCTTCCGGCATCGCCGAGATCATCGTGACGGCGCAGAAGCGCTCGCAGTCGATCAACGAAGTGCCGCTGTCTATCACCGCGGCCTCGGGCGAGCAGCTTCTTCAGGCGGGGATTTCCAGCACCGCCGACCTCGCCAAGATCGTGCCGGGCCTGACCGCGCAGCCGTCGCCGTTCAACACCCCGATCTACACCTTGCGCGGCATCGGCTTCGTCGAGTTCTCGCTCGCCACGCCGCCGACCGTGGCGGTCTATACCGACGAAGTGCCGCTGCCGTTCAGCGCCATGACCAAGGCCGCCGCGCTCGACGTGGCGCGGGTCGAGGTGCTCAAGGGCCCGCAGGGCACGCTGTTCGGCCAGAACACCACCGGCGGCGCGATCAACTTCGTGGCCGCCAAGCCGACGCAGGATTTCCAGGCGGGCGCCGATCTCAGCTATTCGCGCTTCGACACGATCGATGCGCAGGGCTTCGTCAGCGGGCCGATCACGCCCAACCTGCTGGCGCGCTTCTCGGCCCGCGCCATCCGCAGCGGGCCGTGGCAGAAGAGCAGCAGCACCGGTGATGAACTGGGCAACCGGCGCGAGACGCAGGCCCGCCTGCTGCTCGACTGGCAGCCGACCGATACGCTGAAGGTGGCGCTCAACGTCAACGGCTGGCTCGACAAGTCGGACTCGCAGGCGCCGCAGCGCACCGAGACTTTCATCAGCGCGCCCGGCAATCCCAACGAGGCGCCGATCCGCGCCCTGCCGCCGCAGCCGCTGACCTCGCGCTCGGCCGACTGGACCACCGACCTGTTCCCGCTCAAGCACGACGACCGCTTCGTGCAGGCGAGCCTGCGCGTCGATTACGACCTGAGCGATACGGTCACGCTCACCTCGATCTCGGCCTACAATCACTATCGGACCGAGTCCTTCCAGGACTACGACGCCACACCGCTGCAGATCGCCGACATCCTGACCGACGGCAAGGTCACCTCGCTGTCGCAGGAACTGCGCCTGACCGGCACGAGTGCGGGGCTGCGCTGGATCGTCGGCGCCAATTACCAGCGCGACAAGACGCGCGATCACGCGACCTATTACGCCACCGATGCGACGACGCACTACGTCGGGCCGATGGAAGGCGGCAACGTCTCTCCGGTCAACGATTCCCTCATCAAGACGGCGGCGCTTTTCGCCAATGTCGAGTACGAGGTGATCCCGAACCTGACGGTGCAGGCGGGCCTGCGCTATACCGACAGCCGCCGCGACAACGCCAGCTGCGCGCTCGTCGGGCCGGGGCCGGGCGGCAACGAGAGCTTCGCGCCGATCTTCGAATTCCTGCAGACGCTGATCCGCCCGGGCCAGCCGGTGGTGCCGATCGCCGAGGGGCAGTGCTATTCGCTGACCGCCGAGGGCTTTCCGCTCATCACCCCGCTCAAGGCCAAGCTGAACGAGGACAACCTGTCGTGGCGGGCGGGCGTCAATTACAAGACCGGCAATCGCGGGCTGATCTATGCCACCGTCAGCCGGGGCTACAAGGCGGGCAGCTTCCCCACCGTCGCGCCCGCCACCGCCAAGGAACTGGCGCCGGTCGCGCAGGAATCGATCACCGCATACGAAGTGGGCTTCAAGCAGCCGCTGTTCGACCATGCGGTGCAGCTGAACGGCGCGGTGTTCTACTATGATTACAAGGACAAGCAGCTGCGCGGGCGTATTCTCGACCAGATCTTCGGGCCGCTCGATGCGCTGGTGCAGGTGCCCAAGTCGCGGGTGAAGGGCGCCGAACTCGAAGTGGTGATCCAGCCGGCGGACGGCCTGCACCTGAACGTGGCGGGTACCTATCTCGATACCGAGATCACGCGGTTCACCGGCTTCAACCAGTCGGGCGAGCTGGCGGACTTTTCGGGCGCGCGCTTCCCGTTCTCGCCCAAGTGGTCGGTGGTGGCGGATGCGGGGTATGATTTCCCGCTCACGCCATCGATGCAGGGCTTCGTCGGGGCCTCGGCGAACTACAACAGCCGCACCACCGCGAGCATCGGCGACATCCCGCAGCTGGCGATCCGGGCCTATACGCTGGTCGACCTGCGCGCCGGTGTTCATGCGCCGGACGACAGCTGGCGCTTCTCGGTCTGGGGCCGCAACGTCTTCAACAAGTACTACTGGACCAGCGCGTTCCAGACCCAGGACGTCTACGTCCGCTACACCGGCCGCCCCGCGACCTACGGCGCCACCTTCAGCTACCGTTTTTAAGGAGAGCAACGCATGATTACCGATGCGGACACCCGCCTGCACCTTCCCGACGTCAGCCGCGCCGACTGGGCCGAGACCGGATACTTCAACTTCTACATTCCCGAAGCCAACATCTTCGGCTTCATCTACATCGTCCACCGCGCCGGAGTGGGCGCGACGGTGAGCGACATCGAGATCATCGACCGCGCAGGGTTCAGCGCTGACGATGCGGTCTACATCGACCTCATCAACCACAACCCGCTGGTGGACAGGGCCGAGGATTTCCGGCTGGAAACCGGCCTGTCGTTCAAGGCCACCTCGATCCGCGACTACGTGCTCGACTACGATGCGGGCGGCGTGAAGCTGCACATCGAAGCCAGTGCGCTGATGGAGCCTTACGACATCCATGACCCCGCAATGGACCCGATGGCCGTCGCGGACGCGGCGGCGGCGGTGGCGAACTCGGGCTTCGGGACGGCCTATTCGGCGCACTTCGACATGACGGTGCGGATGAAGGGCTCGCTCTCGCTGGGCGGGCGGACCCATGCGATCGACTGCGTCTCGACCATGGACCACAGCTGGGGGCCGCGTCCCGAGAACGGCTTCCATCCGATCCTGTGGGCCAATGCCCATTTCGACGATGGGCTGGCGCTCCACGGCATCTTCTCGGTCGATCGCACCGCGCCGGTGGGGCAGCAGCACGTCTTCAAGCACGGCTATGCGCTGGTGGGCGGCGAAGTGCGCGGGGCCAAGGCGGGCTCGGTCCGCACGCACCGCCCGGGGCTGTTCCCCACGACGATGGAAATGACCATCGTCGATCGCGACGACCGCGAGCATACCGTCTCCGGCTCGGTGCTGGTCCATCACCCCTGGGTGCCTTACGGCAACAACCTCTCGCCGATCACGATGGCGCGCTGGCACCGCAGCGACGGCGCGATCGGCGTGGGCACGTATCTGGAGGGCTTCCCGCTCAACCGCCTGCGCAGCGATCTGGCATGACGCCTGACATCGACCTCAGGATCGCCTCGATGGTGCGCGCCATGGAGGACGTGGTGCGCCCGGCGATCGATCCGCTCAACAGCCTTGCCGCAGAGCAGGCGGCGCTGATCGTCGGGCATCTGCGGCTGCTGGCGATCCAGTGGAACAAGGCGGAAAGCTATGCGCGCACCTGCCTTGCCGATATCGAGGCGACGCTGGAGGGCCTTGCCCCCTCCGGCGGCCCGGCCACCCGCGCCGCCGCTGCCGAGCTGGCCGAGGCGCGCGTGGCGGATGGTCCGGCGGAAGCGCACTACAAGGCGTTGATGCGCGCGACCGACAGCCTCGTGCGCGCCGCCGCGCGCGATGGCGAACCCGCCTTCCGCGAGGCGCTGCACCGCGGCGTCCTCGCCTTCAGCACGCGGCAGTCGCTGCGCGATCGTTCGTGGTTCGCCGCCAGCGGTTTCGATCTCAACCCCGCCGAACTGCACAGCATCGCGGACCTGACCATGGAGACCGCCCGGTGATCCTGACCGCCGAAACCACCGATACCTGCGTGGCCATCGAACCTCGCATCTTCGCCATCCTCGAGGAGAAGAAGGCCCGCCGCCTCACCGGTCCCTATATCCCGCGCAGCATCGCGCAAGTCACCGCCTCGCTCGAAAGCCTGTATGGCCCCGGCAGCATCTCGGGCCTGCGGCGCATGGCGGGCGGGGCTTCCAAGGAGCAGTTCGTGTTCGACCACGGCGGCGAGCGCCTCGTCCTGCGCATGGACCCGCTGGAGGGCCTCATCGAGACATGCCGCCGCCGCGAGGATCAGGTGCTGCGTGCGATGCATGGCGTCGTGCCGGTGCCCGAGGTGCGCCATGCCGATATCGACGGCGCCACCTTCGGCCTGCCCGCGCTGGTCACGACGTTCGTGCCCGGCGTCGCCAAGCCACCGCAGGCCGCCGCGTCGGTTTCGGGTCTGCGCACCGACTTCGACGCGCACTGGATCGCGCTGCTGGCACCCGCCTTCATCGACAACCTCGTGTGCATCCACGGCTTCGACTATCGCGCCGCCGCCCTGCCGGACTTCGCGATGCCAGGCGGTGCCCCGCACGAAATGGCGCTTCGGCAGGTCAACTGGTGGGCCAAGGTCTGGGCCGACGACGTCGTCGATGCCTTCCCGATCATGGCGCTGGCCGAATGCTGGCTGCGCGAGAACCTGCCCGCCTGCACCGACCCGGTGCTGGTCCACGGAGACTACCGCACCGGCAATTACCTGTTCGACCCTGCGGGCGGCGCAGTCACCGCGATCCTCGACTGGGAATTGGCGCACGTCGGCGACTTCCACGAGGATCTGGCGTGGAACCTCCAGCCGATCTTCGCCAACCGCGGCGCCGATGGCGAGACGATGATATCGGGCCTGTTCCGGCGCGACGAATTCCTGTCCTCCTACGAGAAGGCCTCGGGCCGCACCGTCGATCCGGCCGCGCTGTTCTTCTACGACGTGCTCGCCGCGTGGAAATGCGCGGTGATCGATCTCTCCAGCTGCCTTACCGCAGCGCGCGACGGCAACAACCATCAGGACGCGCTGCTCAGTTGGCTGGCGACCTCCGCCCATGTGGTGCTGAGCCACCTGACCGCACTGCTGGAGAAGGGGCGGCACTGACAGGGAATCGTAAATCCATGTACCATTTCGTTGACCCCGAGGCGCCGAAGCTGCCAGAAGGCCCCTCGAAATCCAGCAACGGGATTCTTGCGTGATGACATCGAACAGCCAGCCGGCCACCGGCACCCCCCCGGTTCTTCAGGGCGCGTTTCCGGCGGGCTCGCCCGTCCACAACCTGCGTGACTTCGGCGGTTATGCCACCGCCTCTGGCGCCCGGCTCAAGCCCGGGCGCCTGCTGCGTTCGGGCCAGCTCGAAGCGGCGGGGGCGGGGTTCGAGGGCATCCTGTCCGCGCTCGGCGTGGCAACGATCATCGACTTGCGCGCCGGTTCGGAGTGCACGCTCGAAAGGGGCGGGGCCTTCGACGGCTATGCCGGCGCGATCCGCCGGGCGACCGCCCATGACGAGACGATCCCCCACGCCGTCGCCGCATTCCTGAAGATGACGACGATCGAGGAAGTGGTCGCGCACATGACGCGGATCTACCGCATCCTGCCCGACAGTCCGCGCTTTCGCGAATCCATGGGCCATCTGGTGACCGCGCTGGACCAGGACGACGGCGCCACCCTGATCCACTGTTTCGCCGGAAAGGACCGCACCGGGCTGGCGGTCGCGCTGGTGCAAATCGCGCTCGGTGTCCACCGCGACGACGTGTTCCACGACTACCTGCTGACCAACGCCATGGGACCGGAGCGCATCGAGTCCGGGCTCGACGCGCTGCTCGGCAAGGATCGTGCTCGCGGTTCGCAATGGGTGCTGGAAGAAGCCATGTCGGTGCGGCCGGAGTATCTGGAAGCCGGCCTCGCCAAGATCGGCGAGATCAGCGCAAGCCCCGCAGCCTACCTTGAGGCGATGGCGGGGCTTCCATCGGGAGCCATGGACCGGATCGGGCAGCGATTGCAGGCCTGATCCGGAGCGGCGAGGCTGCCACTCAAAGGCCACCTCCCTCGTCATTGCGAGCGCAGCGAAGCAATCCAGGGCGGTTTACGCGGCCCTGAATTGCTTCGCTGCGCTCGCAATGACGAAGGGGGCCTTACGCCGCCGCCATCTGTCCTTCGGCCACGGGCTTGTCCTCGAACCAGTCGGGCCATCCGGCACGACGGTTCTGTTCGCGTGCCAGTTCGCGCTCGGCGGGAGAGGCCATCTCGTTGTCCCAGCGGCGCAGCGCGGGCATGATGACCTTGTGGTGCCACAAGGGCGGGATCAGCGCCGAGAAGAAGCACACGAACACGCTCGGCATCGGGATCCACTGCCGATCGGGCACCAGTTCGTAGAACGCCGCGAAGCTGTTGGTGTGGTGATCGGCGTGGTTGGTGATCTCGAAGCCCATCACGCGCGAGATCGGCTTCAGATGGTTCCACACATGGCGTCGGTCGATCTGCGTGCCGGGAACCCGGATAAGACCGTAGTGCTGGAAGTAGTTGAAGCTCTCGATCCAGAAGCGCGCGCCGATCATCCCGGCCAGCGCCACGGCATTCGCGCGCCAGCCGCCGATCGCGAACAGGATCGCGTGGAACGCCAGCAGCACCAGCGCCGCGCGGTATACCCGGTGGCCGATCGACCAGCGGCCCTTGCCCATCTTCTCCAGATTGTCGCTTTCCGAGCGCCAGGCTTCCTTCGTGCTCTCCACCACCGCGCGCGGGGTGAAGGCGTAGAGGCTGGTGCCGCGCGGCGCGGTGTCGCCGTCCAGCGTGGTGGCGACGTGGATGTGGTGGCCCACCACGTGCGCGATCTCGCGCGTCGCGTCGAGGTAGCAGACCTGGCAGTACCGGCCGACAAGGCGGCGCAGCTTGCCGCGCTGGTGGTAGAGTTCGTGCGTGGCGGGAACCAGCGGGATCACGCTCAGCCACGCGCACGAGGCGATGACGCCTGCATATTCCCACCCGTTCGCGCCGGGATTGCGTGCGGCCCAGTAAGCGGCGGCAAGGTAGATCACCGGACCCAGCAGCGCGCAGAGCCACACGGGGATCTCGACCAGCCCTTCATGCCGGATGCGGCGGGCGCGAAAGTCGTTGGGCAGCACGCTGTCGACAAGGCCGAACGCGGGCAGGCTGGCGATGCCGACCCAGACCCACGGCCCGCCGACGATGAAGCTGGCGATCACCGCCACCTGCAAAAGCACGCCCAGATAGTAGCGCGAGTAGTCCATGTTCCTCTCCACAGGAATGCTCAATAATTGCGTTATATATATACGCAAAAAATGCGTTATGGCAATCCGTGAAATTGCATCTCGGTCGGCCAAGACATTCCCGCTTGGAATGCGTATGGAAGGCCCATGAAAATGCGTGATCTGGAAGCCCGTACCGGTGTGAACCGCGAAACCATCCGCGTGCTGTTCCGTGCCGGACTGCTCCCCGATCCGCACCGTCCGGCGCGCAACGTGGCCGATTACGGCGAGGAGCACGTCCGCGCGATTCTCGCGGTGCGCAAGCTGCAGCAGGATTCGCGCATGACCCTGCCGCAGATCAAGGCGGCGCTCAGCGGGCAGAACGGGACGAGGCAGATCGGTGCCAATGCGCTCGGCCATCTGGAGGAACTGGTGTCCGGCCGCGTCGGCGTGCGCAAGGGCTACCTGTCGCTGGCGGCGCTCGCGGAACAGAACCCCAAGGCTCCGGGCGATGCCCGCGCGCTGGCGAAGCTGGAGATCATCGAACTGGCCGAGGGCGAGGACGGCCCGATGATCAGCATCACCGATGCCGAGCTGCTCAACATCTGGAGCCGCATGCGCAGCGTCGGCTTCGACGAGGAGCACGGCTTCCCGCCCGACATCCTCGACTACTACGTCAAGGCGTCCGAATTCGTCGCGGCGAACGAGGCGAAGTTGTTCCTCGAACAGGTCGAAGGCCAGATGGGCGAGGATGAGGCGGCGGCGATGCTGGAAGTGGCGCTGCCCTCGATGCTCGATTTTTTCGGCATCCTGCGCCAGCGCGCGTTCCTGCGCATGATCGGCGAACGCACCCGCGACGGCGCCGGGATCAAGGTGAAGAAGCTGCCCCGCGCGCCTCGCGCGAAGGGCTGATCAGCGCCGCGCCAGTCGTTCGGCGATCCATTGCTGCGTCAGGGTTTCCTCCAGCGCATCGGGTTCCGCCCAGAATCGGCGGATCGAGAAGCCCGAGATCATCGCCGCCGCCGAGCGCACCGCCCCTTGCGCTTCCTCCTCGCTCCAGCCTGCGGCGGCGAGGCGGTTTTTCCAGCCTTCATAGACCGGCGTGCGCAGCCCGCTGACGCTGCCGCGCAGGACGGGGTAGAATTCCGCGTCCTTGGCTGCTTCCATGGTCATGCCGATGGCCACCCAGAAGCGGTCGCTGAAGAAGAACCCGTGCAGGTCGTCAAGCAGCGCGCGCAGGACCGCTTCGGGCGATGCATCTGGCGCGAGGTCGCCCACGCCGCTGTCCTGCTCGGCCAGCGCCAGCGCCTGCTCCACGGCGGCGAGGACCAGCGCGTTCTTGTCCGGGAAGTGGTGCATCAGCGCCCCTTGCGAGACGCCCGCCGCCTGCGCCACGTTGCGCATGCGCAGGGCATTGAAGCCGCCTTGCGCGATCGTCTCGTACGCGGCGGCGGCAAGCCGGGCGCGCATCGCTTCGCTGCGTTCGGCCTGAGTGCGGCGTGGTTTCGTTTCGGTCGGCAATCGCGGTCCTTCTCAGCTGGCAAGGATATCGCGATAGGTGTCGCGGATCACCTTCTTGTCGATCTTGCCCGTAGCGGTCAGCGGCACGCTTGCGAAGATCACGCGGTCGGGCATCCACCATTTCGCCACCCGTGCGGCGAGGTGATCGAGCACTTGCGCCTCGGACAGCGCGACGCCTTCGTGCGCCTCGACCAGCAGGATCGGGCGTTCCTCCCACTTGGGATGCGGCACCCCGGCGACGGCGGCGACCTTCACGCCGGGGCAGCCTGCGGCGGTGTTTTCGAGGTCGATCGAACTGATCCACTCGCCGCCGGACTTGATGACGTCCTTGGTGCGGTCGGTGATGCGCATGAAGCCGAAGCGGTCGATCGTGGCGATATCGCCGGTATCGAACCAGCCCTGCGCGTCGCAGGCGCTTTCCTCGCTGCGGTAGTAGTGGTCCAGCACCCATGGTCCGCGCACCATCAGCGCGCCGGAGGTCTCGCCATCGTGGGGGAGGGGTCTGCCTTGCGCGTCGACGATCTCGATCTCGATCCCGAACAGCATGCGCCCCTGCCGCGTCCAGATGCGTTCGCGCGCGTCCTCTTCGCCGAGGTCAGCGAGCGCGGGGGTCGGGGCGGAGACGACGCCCAGCGGGCTCGTCTCGGTCATGCCCCACATCTGGCGCACCGCGACGCCGCGCCGGTCGAAGGCCACCGCCATGTCGCGCGGCACCGCAGAGCCCGCGATGAACACGCGCTCCAGCGCGCCGGTGTCTCCCCCGGTGCGGTCGAGGTGATCGAGGTACATCGTCCAGATCGTCGGCACCCCGCCCGAGAAGGTAACGCCCTCGGTGCGGACCAGTTCGTCGAGCGAGGCACCGTCCATGCGGTCGGCCGGGAGCACGAACTTGACGCCGTTGATCGCGCCGGCGAATGGCAGGCCCCACGCGGTCGCATGGTAGAGCGACTGGCACGGCATCACCACGTCGAAGGCGCTGAACCCCATGCTGCCCGACAGTCCGCCCGCCAGGGCATGCAGCACGGTCGAGCGGTGCGAATAGAGCACGCCCTTGGGATCGCCCGTGGTGCCTGAAGTGTAGCACAGGAATGCCGCAGCATTTTCATCGAAGCTCGGCCAGTCCAGCGCATCTGGGTGCGGGGCGATCAGGTCTTCATAGCTTTCGATGCCCTCGCAGGTCCGGTCGGACAGCACGATCAGGCGTTCGACATGCTCCAGCCGGTCGCGTATGCGCGCAACTGTCGCCGCCATGTTGCGGTCCAGCAGCAGTACGCGGCTGCCCGCGTGATTGATGGTGTAGACCAGATGTTCGTCGGGCAGGCGCGGGTTAGCGGTGTGCAGCACCGCGCCCATGCCGGGGACCGCGAAGAACAGCTCGAAATGCCGGTGCGTGTTCCACGCCAGCGACGTCACCCGGCCCCCCGAGGCGACGCCCATAGCGGCCAGCATCCCCGCCGCCTGCGCGGCGCGGCGCAGGCAGGCGGCATAGTCGTAACGCCACAGCGGCTCGTCCACGTTGCGCGAGACGATCTCGCGCGTGGCGTGCGCGCTGGCGGCGAAGCGCAATATGTCGATGATGGCGAGCGGGCGCGCCTGCATCGAGCCGGGTATGGTCATTGCGGGCCTTTCAGGAAGGGCGTCACCAGCGCCACGAAACGTTCGCGCTTCTCGATCTGCGTCCAGTGGCCGCACTGGCCGAACAGGTGCAGTTCGCTGTTGGGGATGAGCTGGTGGAAGCGCTCCGACACGGCATGCGGGACGATCACGTCCTCGCGGCCATGGACGATCAGCACTTCATGCGGCAGGGCGGCCAGCTTGGCCTCGTCGGTGGCGAGGGCTTCCAGCCGGCGCTGGCGCGGCTCGGGGAACAGGCTGGAGAACGCCTCCTGCGCGCCGGGGCGCACGCTGGCCTCGAAGCGGGACCGCACGATCTCGTCCTTCACCAGCGCGGGGTCGAAAGCGAAAGTGGTCATCAGGTCGCGCATCGCCTCGACCGAGGGTTCGTAGCCCCAGACCTTGCGCAGGCCCTCCGTCACCTCGAAGTGCACGCCCGCCGCGCCCATCAGCACCAGGCGGCCGACCCGCTCGGGGTGCCGCGTCGCCAGCGCCAGCGCCAGCGCGCCGCCATAGCTGTTGCCGATGAAGTGCGCCCGCTCGATGCCCAGCGCGTCCATGAAGCCGGTCAGGTGCGCGATCCAGCGGTCCATGTCGAAGCCGGCGATATCCTCGGGGAAATCGGTGTAGCCGAACCCCAGCGTGTCGGGCGCATAGCAGCGGAAATGCTGCGCCAGATCGGGGATCACGCCGCGCCAGTTGGCATAGGCGGTGACGCCGGGGCCGGAGCCGTGGATCAGGATCAGCGGATCGCCTTCACCCGCCACGATATAGTTGGTGCCGATGCCGCCCACGTCGACGCGCTCGCCGATCTCGGGGTTGATCAAGGTTGCGGAATCCGTGCTCATCATCGTTCTCCCAGAAGGCTTATAGCATGGTGGTGCCGCCGTTGACGCTGATGACCTGTCCGGTCACGAACGCCGCGGCGGGGCTGGCAAGGTGGGCGACCATCGAGGCGACTTCCTCCACAGTGCCGGGGCGGCCCATCGGGATGACCTCGACGACCTTGCGGATGAGATCGGGGTTCACCGCCTCGATCTCGTCGTACTGTTCGGTGCGCACGGCGCAGGGGGCTACGGTGTTGACAGTGATCCCGTCCTGCGCGAATTCGCGTGCAAGGCCGGTCGTCAGGCCATGCACGCCGCCTTTTGCTGCATTGTATGCTGCATGATCGACAAGGCCGTTGCGCACCGAATCCGCGCCGATGTTGACGATGCGCCCGTACCCGGCCTGCTTCATGTGCGGCAGCGCCAGCCAGCACATCCAGAGCGCCGACCACAAGTTGCGGTCCACTGTTTCTCGCAAGGTTTCGGGCGTATGCGAAAGGAACGGCGCGATGATGCCGCCGCCCGCGTTGTTCACCAGAATGTCGATCCGGCCGTGCGTGTCCAGCGCGGTATCGACGAGGGCGCGGGCGACCGCCTCCTGCGCCAGATTGCCACCGCAGCCGATCCCGTCGAGTTCCCCGGCCAGCGCTTCGGCAACATCGAGCGAGAGATCGGCCAGCACGAGCCGCGCGCCGTCCGCCCGCAACCGCTGCGCGATGGCGCGGCCGATCCCGCGCCCCGCGCCGGTGACGATGGCGACTTGTCCGGCCAGCGGTCCGTCAGCCATGACGCGCGAGCACCGGGCTACCCTTGCCAAAGCGCGGGTCGGGGCGGCCACCCCAGGTGTCCATGACTTCGGCCTTGTGCTCCAGTTCGCGGGGGCCCCGCGCGCCCTGTTCCTCGAACAGTTCCATGCCGAAGCTGAACTCGGCGCTGTTGCCGTCCGGGTCGAGGAAATAGAGGAACACGCTGGTCGAGGGCAGGTGGCGGCCCGGCCCGAACACGATCGGTACTTCGGCGCCCTTGAGGCGGTTCATGGCCTGGCCGATATCGTCGATGTCCGTCACCATGAAGTTGACGTGGTGCAGCGTGTTGGCGCCGGTCGGGCTTTGCAGCAGGGCCAGGCTGTGATGCAGGGGATTGGGCCAGCAGCGCAGCCATTCGGCCATGCCCTCCACCCGGTCCGACACCGCGAAGCCGAGCGTCTCGACCCAGAAATTGTGCGCAGCACTCAGGTCATGAACGTTGATGACGACATGGCCCATGCGCACGATCTTGGTGAGCTGCGAGGCGAGCGGTTCGTCCGTCACCGCGAGGCCTGTGAAGAAGTCGATTTCCATGCCGGTGATAGGATCGGTGAAGCGCAGCGAACGGCGCACCTGCATGCGCGCGCATGTTGCCTCGTCGGCCCAGTGGGGCGAGAGATCGAGGGTTTCGGCGATGGCATGGGCGCGGTCGAGATCGGCCTCGCTCTCCACTTCGAAGCCCACGGCGGCGAGGCCCGCCGGGCCTTCGCCCAGCACAATGTCGTAAGGCTTGTCGCCGCAGCGCAGCCATGCCTCGGTATCGTCGCGGCGGGCCAGCGTCAGGCCGACGACGTCGCGGTAGAAGCCGATGCTGCGCTCCAGATCGGGCGCGTGCAGGCGGCAGTAGCCCAGCCGGGCGAAGCGAAGGGGATGGTCCATGGCGTCTCTCCCGCCGGTCAGAGGATGATGCTGATGCGCGCGTGTGGACGCAGCGCTTCCATGTCGAGGACGCACTTCTTGCCCGCGATGCGCAAGGCGCCGTCCCGCTCGACGATCTCGTGGATGTAGTGGCCGACGAAGGCGTCGCTGGTAATGTCCTTGCTGCGGTAGATGATGAACGAGGACCGCGCCCGGATCACCGTGCCGTCGCGGTGGACGCGCACGTTCGAGACGATGTGGCGCACTTTCGATCGCGGGTGCTCGGAATGCGCGCCGATCTTGGACAGGCGCGACACCCGCTCGCGCATGCGCACGGCGTCGTCGATGATGTAGAACAGCGAGGTGTCGGGATCGGCGGTATCGCCGTCCACGTCGCTGGGCGGCACATGATACCAGGCGTCCTCGGTATAGAGCGCCAGCCACTCCTTGAGCCGCCAGCTGTCGAGCAGGTCGGCTTCCTCGAACAGCAGGTCTTCCACGCGCAGGCGCAGCATCAGGGTGTCGTCGATCATCTCAGGCATCGGCCATCACTTTCGCCGCCGTGACCCGGCGGTCCCATTCGCGCCAGAAGCAGCGCATCTGCGCCTCGTCGTCGAACGAGGGGGCGTCGGAGCGGATCATGCCCTTGGAGATGTCGTTGTAGAGCGCGTCGCCGGCGGTGGCGTAGCCCTGCTGGCACTTCTCGATCGCTTCCACGTCGTCGGGCGTCGCGAAGCCGCCGGGACCGAGGAATTCGGTGAAGTTGTAGAGCCGGTACTTGCGCCGCCACTCGCTTTCCTCGCGCGGGGCGAGGGCCCAGGCGTTGATTTCCATGTAGTCGGGCGCGGTGGGAAAATAGGTGCGCACGGTGATCGCCATGATGTCGTTCACCACCAGGTTGGGGAAGATCACCATGTTGCGGTTCTTGCGCGCAATACGGTCGGCGCGCGGGGCGCCCACGCGGCTGACGAGTTCGGCGTAGACTTCGTCGATCTCGGCCTTGCCTTCCTCGCCCCACAGCGGCACCCAACTGGCGATCGGGCGGCCCCAGGGCGCGGAATATTCGACGACGGCGTGGCCGTTGCCAAGGTCGAACGCGTCGCCCGCAAGCGGCGTGGCGGAGAGGGCGCCGTTCGCGCTCTTGAGGTATTCGAGGTAGGTCGAGTGGTTGCAGGCGGCGTGGTAGCCGTCGAAGCTGTTTTCCGAGAGCAGCTTCCAGTTGCCGCGAATGGCGTACTCCTGCGTGCCGCCGACGATCTGCATGCCGCTGGCGGAATGCTCGGAGACCAGCTTGAGGTAGTCGCCCGCGCCCGCGAGGTAGGTCGCCAGATCCTCGCCGTCGCGGGCGAAGCTGATGAAGAAGAAGTCCCCGACGCGCTCCATGCGCGGCACGTGGACCATCTGCTTCTGCGGGTCGGTCTTGAAGCCCTCGGGATAGCCCGAGGAGCCGGGCAGCGTCTTGAGGTGCCCGTCCGAACCGAAAGTCCAGCCGTGGTAGAGGCACATGAACGCCGGCGACTTGCCGCTGCGCTCGCGGCACACCGTGGCGCCGCGATGGGGGCAGGCGTTGAACAGCGCGTGGAATTCGCCGTCGCGGTCGCGGGTGAACAGGATCGGCCTGCGCGCGACCTTGCGCGTCACGAAGCTGCCGGGCGCGGGCAATTCGGATGCGTGGCCGAGGTACAGCCAGCAAGTGTCGAAGATCGCCGCATATTCGCGCTCGAACGTGGCGCGGTCGGTGAAGACCCGGCGCGGCACGAGAAACCTGTTGGACGCCGGATCATCGATGATCCCGGTCGTTATCCTCTCCATGTCGTGTTGACTCCCGTATTGGCCCGGCTACAAGACGAATCAACAAACCGAGCACTTGGTTTGTAAGAAGCGATGGACCCGGGGTCAACACCCGGCAACGCGGGAGAGATCGATGGAGGCGAATGCGCGGCAAGATCTGGTGCGCAAGGCCGCGCGGGCGCTGGGGCGCAGCGGGCTGGCGCATGCCTATGGGCATTGCTCG
Source organism: Novosphingobium resinovorum (assembly GCF_001742225.1). Lineage (NCBI taxonomy): Bacteria > Pseudomonadati > Pseudomonadota > Alphaproteobacteria > Sphingomonadales > Sphingomonadaceae > Novosphingobium > Novosphingobium resinovorum. Next base: position 184,912 of record NZ_CP017076.1, read on the forward strand.
GCGCGGCTCGATGGAGACAGTTTCCTTGTCTGCGCGGCGATGCCGATGGGGCTGGTTTCGGACGAGCCGGGCGTCGTCGTGCCGATATCGGGGCCTTTGCCGGAAGGCGTGCTGGGCGAAGTGCGCGTGCATCAGGCGATCTATGCGCGGCGCGCCGACGTCGGCGGGATCTGCCGTACGATGCCGCCTGCGCTCATGGCGCTGTCCACGCAAGGGATCGTCCCGGCCGCGCGCCACGGCATCGGTGCATACTTCGCGCCGGGCCCCGCCTTGTGGGACGATCCCCGCCTGCTCCGCGACGATGGTGCGGCGGCGCGCGTCGCCGAGGCGCTGGGCGAGGGGAGTGCCATCGTCCTGCGCGGCAATGGCGTCGTCGTTGCGGGGGAGACGCTGGAGCAGGCGGCGGTGTTGAACTGGTTTCTCGAAGACGCCGCCCGCATCGAGCGCGACGTGCGCATGATGGGCTTCGCCCCCGAAAGCGGCCGTCTGAATGCCGAGGAAGCGGCCGCACGGCAGGTCTGGTCAGGCGGAGTCGTCGAAAGAATGTGGAACTGGCTCATTTCAGTGTAGACCTCGGAAGAGGTCGCCACATTCCCAAAATTCCTTGTTTTTCGAAGACACCTTGTCGGAAATATTTCGTAATTGATAAACAGCTTGACGATTTTGAATCGAGCTTGATAAATGGTCCAACCAAATCCGGGATGCCGCGACAGACGGTGGCCGGGTGGACCTCAAACGGAGGGAGGAAGAGGATGAACTTGAAGTACAGGACGATTCTGCTTGCCGCATGCGCCATGCCGCAAGTTGCGTTTGCTCAGGATCAGGCAGCGCAGGATACTGCGGCGGACCCTTCGCGCGACATCGTCGTCACCGCGCAGCGCCGCGCCGAGCGTCTGCAGGACGTTCCCGCCACGATTTCCGCCCTCGACAGCAAGGCGCTGGTCGCCGCCGGCGTCATGGACATAAGCAACATCGCGCCGCGCGTGCCGGGCTTCTATGCCGGCGGCTTCGGCTCGGCGCGCCCGCAGCTCTACATTCGCGGCATCGGCACGCGCCAGTTCGATCCCGGTTCGGAATCCTCGGTCGGCGTGTTCGTGGATGAGAGCTATCTGGGACGTACCGGCGGCGTGCTCGGCGCGCTGAAGGACATCGAACGGGTCGAGGTGCTGAAGGGGCCGCAGGGCACGCTCTATGGTCGCAACACGATCGCGGGCGCCGTCAATGTCATCACCAAGGGGCCGACCGACGACTTCCAGGCCGAGGCCGAGGCAGGCGTCGGCAACTACGACAGCTACAACCTGTTCGGTGCCGTTTCCGGCCCGATCGCAGGCGATGTCATCAAGGGCCGCATCGCGGCGTGGCGCACCAAGCAGCAGGGCTACATCACCAACCTGACGACCGGCAATCACCCGCAGGGCGTCAACAACTGGGGCGGCCGCCTGCGTCTGGCGATCGAGCCGACCTCGACCATCAAGATCGACCTCATCGGCGAGATCGCGCGCGATACCGGCCGCTCGTTCCAGGGCGAGAGCATCGGCAGCACCACCAATCCCTACGGCATCCTGCTGGGCCGCGCCGGGCTGGTGCCGCAGCTTTCGGACGATCCCTACAAGCAGTACTACACCACCGATCCGCTCTATGATCGCAAGATCGATGCCTTCACCGGCAAGATCAACTGGGCGACGGACGTTGGCGATTTCGTCTCGGTCACGTCCTATCGCAAGATGACCTACACCGACGACCGCGATTTCGATAACACCAGCCTCGACGTGATCCGCCAGATCAGCAACGAGGACTCCAAGCAGTTCTCGCAGGAACTGCGGTTCGTTTCTGCCAATGATGGCGCACTGTCGCTGGGCGGGCTGGTAGACTGGATCGTCGGCGTCTACTTCTACAAGGACAAGAGCTACCACGAGGACTTCTTCCGCTACGGCGCGGACAGCGTTGCGGGGGCCGGATCGGTCGACCAGACCTTCGGCCATTATGACACCAAGAGCATTGCCGGGTTCGGTCAGGCGACCTTCAACATCAGCAACGAACTCAAGTTTACCGCCGGTGCGCGCTATACCGAGGACCGCAAGAAGGCGACGCTGGGCGGCCGCACCACGGACACGCTGCCGCTGGTTCGCGCCGATTTCGATCAGGTGAACCCAACCAAGAAGTTCACCTCGTTCGATCCCAAGTTCGTGCTGGCGTACCAGCCCAACCGCGACCTCAACTTCTACGCCAGCTTCAGCAAGGGCTTCAAGTCGGGCGGCTACCAGTACACTCCGCTGACGGCGGCACAGGCGGCCGAAGTCTTCGATCCCGAGAAGATCAAGGCGTACGAGATCGGCGTGAAGAGCACCTGGCTGAACGGCGCGCTGCAGACTAATGCGGCGGTCTTCCGCTACGACTATTCGAACCTGCAGGTCTCGCGGGTCACGCAGCTGCCGGACGGATCGACGCCGTCGCTCATCACCAACGCGGGCAAGAGCCGGATCAAGGGCGCCGAACTGGATGTGACGATCGAGCCGATCCGCGATTTCCGCGTGGCGGTGGCTTATGCTTATACCGACGCCAAGTACCTCGATTACTCGACCGGAGCGCTGGACTTCTCGGGCACGACGATGGTGCGTGCGCCCAAGCATTCGGTCAACGTCAGCTCGGACTACACCATCCACACCGGCGGCGACAGCGACCTGACGCTGCACGGCGACGTGGCGATGCTCAGCGACTTCTTCCACGAACCGGGACAGGGCGAACTTGCCTATGGCACGACGATCCCGTTCACCTCGGAAGACGGCTATGTGCTGAGCAACGCGCGGGTGACCTTCCGCACCGGCCAGTGGCGCCTCAGCGCATGGGTGCAGAACGCCTTCGACGTGAACTATCGCCGCACGGTGCTGGCGCTGCCGGGGCAGGTCATCAGCATCTACGGCCAGCCGCGCACTTACGGCCTGACGCTGGGCTGGGCGATGTAGCATGGGGGCGGCCCGGCAGGCATGGGGTGGAGACTGTGGCGCAGGGATCGAACCCTCGCGCCCGGTCCCGGCCTGCCGGGCGACCGTCCAACGAACGCGGCACCTGCGAAGCAAGGCGGGCAGTCCCATGACGATGCATGCCGAAGGGAGCGCCGCGGGCGGGCGACGGATATTCGAACGGGTCCGCGACGCCATCCTGGACGAGATAGGCGCCCAGCGCCTCAATCCGGGAGACCGGCTCCCCAGCGAACGCGCCCTGGCCGAAGCCTTCCATGTCGGCCGCCATGCGGTGCGCGAGGCGTTGCGGACGCTGGAAATGTCCGGCGTGCTGCGCTTCGCCAAAGGTGTCAACGGCGGTGCCTTCGTGCGCGAGCGCAGCGGCGAGGGCGTCGGCCAGTCGATCCGTGACATGATCGTGCTGGGCCGCATGCCGCTGGAAGACCTGATGGCGGTGCGCGTCAATCTGCTGATGCAGGCTGCCGAACTGGCCGCGCAGCGCGCCGATGACGAGGATTTTGCCGCGTTCGACGCCAATATCGCCGAAACCGTGCGCTGCCTGGAAATGGGCGATCCGCTGGCGACGATCGATCCGCTGGTGGAGTTCAACCGGGTGCTGGGCCGGGCCTCGCACAATCTCGTGCTGTCGATGCTGATCGATTCCGTCGCCGAGATCGTCGCCGACGTCCTGCGCGTCTACCGCCTGACCAGCGAGATCGAACTGGTCGCCCCGCGGCGCGCCGTCGTCGCCGCGCTGCGGGCGCGCGACGCGGCCGAGGCCGCGCGTATCCTCACGGCGCATTATGCGCAGACCACCCGCTATGTCCTTTCCCGCGTGAACAGCGCAGCGAAGCCGGACGCCTGAGCGAGCCCACGAAGGAGATTTCATGTCGCGCTTTTCCCCCCGCGATCATCTGCGCCACCCCGCCGACGACAGCGGCCGCATGCGGGATTCCCTGTTCTGGCAGACGATCCTGCCCGAGCAGAAGCTCGGTTTTCAGGCCTATCTCTACCTGACCAGCGCCGGGAAGGCGGGCTTCAACGTGGTGCTCTGGGGGGAGGAGAAGCGGCCGCTGCTGCTCGAACTCGTCAATGGCGAGATACCTGCGGGGATGGACCTCGACGCGCTGTCGTTCGAGGGGCTGGAACTGCGCAAGACCGGCTTCGGAGAGCCGGCCAGAGTCAGCTATCGCAGCGAGCGCGTGGAACTGGATTTCACCTTCACCGGCAGCCATCCGCCCTTCAGCTATCATGACAATCCCGATGGGCTGCCCGCATGGTTCGCGCTCAACCGCTACGAGCAGACCGGGCGGATCGAGGGCAGCATCCGCACGGGCGGGCGCATGATCGACCTTTCGGGCATGGCGCACCGCGATCACAGCTGGGGCAACCGAAACTGGGGCGTGCCGCAGCACTGGAAGTGGCTGTGCGCCTATACGCCCGATGGAAGCCGCATGATAAACGGCTGGATCTGGATCGCGCGCGGGGAACTGGGCTGCGGGGGCTATGTTGTGCGCGACGGCGCGCTGACGCCGATCGCCACGATCCGCCAGCACGGCACATACCGCGACGACATGAGCCAGGACACCCTGCGTGCCGAGATCGTCGATACTGCGGGGGAAACCTGCCTGCTCGAACTGCAGCGCTTCGGCCTCGTCAAGCTGCCGACCAAGGACAAGTTCGGCACGCTCATCCAGGAAGCCGCCTGTATCGGGTCGATCGACGGCGCGGCGGCGGCGGGGCAGTACGAGACGCATTGGCAGCAGGCCTACCTCGACCATCTGGTGGAAAGCGGAGCAACCCGTTGAGCTGGAGTTTCGACGCGCCCACGCGCGAGCGCCTGCATGCCTTCCTGCGCGAGCATGACCTTGCCGACGAAGAACCCCGCATCGCGCCGATCGGCGACGGGCACAGCAACCTGACGTTCCGCCTCGACACGGGCGGGCGGTGCATGGTGCTGCGCCGCCCGCCGCCGCCGCCGTTCCCACCGGGCAGCAACGACGTGCTGCGCGAGGCGGGCTTCCTGCGCATCGTCGGCCCGCACGGCGTCCCCGTCCCGGGCGTGCTGGCAACGGCCGAGGCGGGCGCGGTCTTCGACGTGCCGTTCTACATCATGGACATGGTTGACGGCGTGGTCGTCACCGAGACGCTTCCGGCCGCCTTTACCGGCGAGAGTGTCGGCGAGGGCATGGCCGGGCAACTGGTCTCGGCGATGGCGCAGCTTCACGGCATCGACTGGAGCGCCACCCCGCTTGCCGGAAAGGCTAGGCCGGAAGCCTTCAACGCGCGCCACCTGCGGATATTCGCGCGCATGCTGGATGACGGGCGCGAGGAGCCGTCCCCGGCGTTCCGCGAAGTCGCGGCATGGCTGGAGGGCAGGGTGCCCGAGCCTTCCGGCGCGGCGATCATCCACAACGACATGCGCCTCGGCAATGTCATGTGGAGCGGCGAGGGGGTGCCCCGGCTCGTCGCCATCCTCGACTGGGAACTGGCGACCGTCGGCGATCCGCTGCTGGACCTTGCCTATCTCGCCTGCTCGCTCCCGCGCGAAGGGGCGTGCCATACGCCGGTGCAGGATTTGGCAGCCGCGCTGCTGGAAGCCGGTTGCCCCGAGCCGCAAACGGTGATCGCGCGCTACTTTGCGCAGACCGGGGGCGAGGCGATCGATATCCGCTGGTATCAGGCCATGGTGAACTTCAAGCTGGCGGCGCTCTATCGTTATTCGCGCCTCGCGGGGCACGATTCCTACTTCGCCGATCCCACGCACGAGGCGCGCTTCCTTGCCGAAGCGGCGCATTACTGCCGGGATTGATGCGCGGCCGTCCGGCTCTACGCCGGACGGCCTAGCCGCTTAGATGCGGCCGCTCACAGGGAGCGGCCGACCAATTCGCGCATGATCTCGCTCGACCCGCCGTAGATCCGGCGCACGCGCGCATCGCGCCAGATGCGGGCGATCGGGTACTCGTTCATGTACCCGGCGCCGCCATGCAGTTGCAGCGCCGCGTCGCAGGCCAGCCACTGCATCTCGGTGTGCCAGTACTTCGACGCCGCCGCTTCCTCCGCCGTCAGTTCGCCGCGCACATGGCGCTCGATCGCCCAGTCGAGGTGCGCCCAACCGACCTGCAGCTTGGCCTTGATGTCGGCGAGGGTGAAGCGGGTGTTCTGGAAATCGATGATCGCCTTGCCGAACGCCTTGCGCTCGCGGGTGAAGGCGACCGCCTCGTCATAGGCGCGCTGCGCGGCGGTCTGCGCGGTGATGGAGATCGACAGACGCTCCTGCGCCAGTTCGCTGACGAGGTAGATGAACCCCCGGTTCTCCTGCCCGATGAGATTGCCGGCGGGAACGCGCACGTCGTTGAAGAACAGTTCGGAGGTATCCGCCATCCACTGCCCGACCTTGTCGAGATTGCGCCCGCGCTCGAACCCGGCGCGGTCCGCTTCGACCAAGATCAGCGAGGTGCCCTTGGCGCCCAGTTCCGGCTCGGTCTTGCATACCGTGATGATGACGTCGGCGTTCTGCCCGTTGGTGATGAAGGTCTTGGAGCCGTTGATGACGTATTCGTCGCCGTCACGCCGCGCCGTGGTGCGCACGCCCTGCAGGTCCGAGCCTGCGCCCGGTTCGGTCATCGCGATTGCGGACACTGTCTCGCCCGACAGCATGCCCGGCAGCCAGCGCGCGTTGAGTTCGTCCGATGCGTAGTGCAGCAGATAGGGCATCGTGATGTCGGACTGCAGCGTCACGCTGTCCGACATCATCGCATAAGTCAGTTCCTCGTTGAGGATGGCATTGAAGCGGAAGTCGAGCCCAAGACCGCCGAACTCCTCGGGAATTCCGGGGCACAGGAACCCGGCCTCGCCCATCTTCAGCCAGAAATCGCGGGCGACCTTTCCGGCGTCCTCAAACTCCTCCACCCGGGGCGAGAATTCGCGCTCGACGAAGCGGCGCACGGTCTGGCGAAACAGCCGGAGGTCTTCGTCGAAAAGGTGGCTGGCATCGCGTTCCAACATGGCATCATCCCTTTTTGGCGGCGATCGTATGTCGCCCCGTCGCCCCTCGGGTTAGCCTATGAAATCACATATTGTAAACCTGTGAACTTTATGCGAGGTTGGAATCGTCGGACCTCACATCCACGGGAAGCGCATCGCCTCCGCAGGCGGTGCCTGTCTTCCGGTTCGACCGGATCGCTTCAGGCGGTCTCTCTCCTATGACTCGAAAGACCTGGTCCACTGAAAACGGACCAGGTCTTCTTTTCACTGCGCCGATGGTGCCCGCGCGAGGTCGAGCGCGATATCGACGATCATGTCCTCCTGCCCGCCGACCATCTTGCGACGCCCGGCCTCGACAAGAATGGCGCGGGTGTCGACGCCGTGATCGGCGCTGGCTTTTTCCGCATGGCGCAGGAAGCTGGAGTAGACCCCGGCATAGCCGAGCGTCAGCGTCTCGCGATCGACGCGCACGGGGCGGTCCTGCAGAGGGCGAACCAGATCCTCTGCCGCGTCCATCAGCGCGTAGAGATCGCAGCCGTGGTCCCAGCCGTTGCGGTCCGCAGCGGCGATGAACACTTCGAGCGGGGCATTGCCTGCCCCCGCGCCCATCCCCGCCAGCGAGGCATCGACGCGCACCGCGCCGTTCTGCACAGCGACGATGGAGTTCGCCACTCCGAGCGAGAGGTTGTGGTGCGCATGCACGCCGCGCTGCGTTTCCGGCTTGAGCACCCGGTCGTAAGCCTGCAGCCGCGCCGCGTAGTCGTCCATGTTCATCGCGCCGCCGCTGTCGGTGACGTAGACGCAGTGGGCGCCGTATTGCTCCATCAGGAGCGCCTGCCGGGCCAGTACTTCCGGCTCTGCCATATGGCTCATCATCAGGAAGCCGGACACGTCCATGTCGAGGCCGCGCGCCGCCTCGATATGCTGGCGCGATACGTCCGCCTCGGTGCAGTGCGTCGCGATGCGGACCGAGCGGACGCCCAGGTCGTGCGCCTGTTTGAGGTCATGGACCGTGCTGATCCCCGGGAGCAGCAGCGTTGTCAGCACCGCGCTTTCCAGCACTTCTGCCACCGCTTCCAGCCATTCCCAGTCGGTATGCGCGCCGAACCCGTAGTTGAACGAGGACCCGCTGAGCCCGTCGCCGTGCGCCACTTCGATCGCATCCACCCCGGCACGGTCGAGCGCGCGCGCGATCGACCGGACGTGGTCGAGGCCGTACTGGTGACGGATCGCGTGCATCCCGTCGCGCAGGGTGACGTCCTGGATATAGAGCTTTGGCTTGGCGGGGGTCACAGGGCGGCCTCCTTCATGGCGATCCGCTCGGCCGTGCGCAGGGCCGCCGAGGTCATGATATCGAGGTTGCCGGCATAAGCGGGCAGGTAATGCGCCGCGCCCTCCACCTCGAGGAAGACGGAAACCTTTAGGCCGGTGAATTCGGTCCGGCCGGTCGATGCCATTTCGGGAATGCGCAAGGGGCGGTTGGAGCCGATGCTTTCGAACTGGACCGCTTGCTTCAGGCGGTATCCGGGGACGTATTCCTGGACCTGCGCGACCATGGCGGCGATGCTTTCGGCGATCGCTTCGCGGTCCGCGTCTTCACACAGGCACAGCACTGTGTCGCGCATGATGAGCGGCGGTTCCGCGGGGTTGAGCACGATGATCGCCTTGCCCCGCGTGGCGCCGCCGATCTCGACGATGGCGCGGCTGGTCGTCTCGGTGAATTCGTCGATGTTGGCGCGCGTGCCCGGACCTGCGCTTTTCGAGGCGATCGAGGCAACGATCTCGGCATAGTGCACAGGCGCTACGCGGTTGATGGCGTGGACGATCGGGATCGTCGCCTGTCCGCCGCAGGTCACCATATTGACGTTGGCGGCATCGAGATGCGCCGCGCCGTTGACCGGCGGCACCACGAAAGGCCCTATCGCGGCGGGGGTGAGATCGACCACGCGCTTGCCATGCCCGCGCAGGACGGCATCGTGCCGCTCGTGCGCGCCTGCGGACGTGGCGTCGAAGACGATGCCGATCTCGTCGAAGCCGGGCAGGGCGAGCAGCCCGTCGATCCCCGCGCTGCTGGTGGCGATGCCCATGCGCTCGGCGCGTGCGAGGCCGTCCGAGGACGGATCGACGCCGATCATCGCGGCCACCTCGAGCGTCTTCGAGAGCCGCATGATCTTCATCATCAGGTCGGTGCCGATGTTCCCCGAGCCGATGATCGCGACTTTGGTTCTGCTCATGGCGTCATTCTCCGCCGAAGCTGAAAGCGCATTCGCCGATGCCGCCGACCACGGCGCGCACCTGATCTCCCGGCGAGAGAGGCACCATCGGCCCCAGTGCGCCGGTAAGCAGTATGTCGCCTGCCTTGAGCGGATCGCCCCGTGCCGCCAGCGTGCGTGCCAGCCAGGCGGCCGCTTCGAGCGGATGGCCGAGGGCGGCAGCGCCAGCGCCGATCGATGCGATCGCGCCGTTCACCGTCATCACCATGCCGCAACTCCACAAGTCGCGCCCGGCGATCGGAACGCCTTCCTCTGCGATCACGAAGAAGGCGGACGATCCATTGTCCGCCACGGTATCGGCAAAGGTGATCTTCCAGTCGGCGATGCGGGAATCGACGATCTCGATCGCGGCGTGAACCGAGCCCGTCGCCGCGCCCACCTGCGCGGCGGTGGTCGTGTCGTCCGGCAGGTCGCGTGCCAGCACGAGCGCGATCTCGGCTTCGGCCTTCGGCTGGATCGTCCGGGAAGCCGCGAGGCGCCCGCCATCAGCGATGCGCATGTCATCGAACAGGACGCCGAAATCCGGTTGATCGACCCCGAGTTGTAGCTGGACCGTCTTTGCCGTCAGCCCCGCCTTCCTGCCGACGATGCGACGGCCCTGTGCCTGCCAGTGACGCGTGTTGATCTCCTGCACGGCATAGGCGCCCGCCGCATCCACCGGCTCAAGTCCATCTCGTAGCGGCGGTACGGCGCCCGCGACGTATGCGTCGCGCAGCCTTTTCGCCAGGCTCTCGTGCGGTGTTTCGGTCATTACCGATGGTCTCCCTCTCGCTTGCCGTCGAGCATAGATGCGCGGCATGACTTGCGCCAGTTGGCTAGCAGGTTTACTTCTCACAATATGAGAAATGGAATGCCACGCCTTTCATCTTTCGAGCGGGCAATGGACTTGCTGGAAGCGGTCCTGGTCGATGGCGGGCGCAGCCGCGCCTCATCGCTTGCGGGCGGTCTCAATGTGCCCGTGGCAACCATGCACCGGCATCTTGCCGCGTTGCGTGACGCAGGGTTGCTGACGCCGGTTGGAGGCGGGCGTCATGTTGCCGGCCCGCGAATGCTCGCCTTCGCGGGCCGGATCAGCGTGCCGGAGGTGCTGTCCGGTATCGGCCGCCAATTGTTGCCCGACTTCGCGAGGCGACTGGACTGTGTGGTTCAACTGGGCACTCTCGACGGCGATATGGTGACGTACCGCGTCAAGGCGGGCGGCGACTTGTTCACGAAAGTGGGGATGCAGCTGGAAGCCTATTGCTCCGCGATCGGCAAGGTCCTGCTGGCGCATCTGCCGGACGGGGAGCAGGCCCGCTATCTGGAGGCCGGTCCGTTCGTTCAGTTGACTGCGCATACGATCACCGAGCCACGCGCGCTTGCGAAAGAGTTTGCTGCGGTGCGCCGGTTGGGTTTCGCCTGTGACCGTGAAGAGATCAGCGAAGGGCTGGCATGCATCGCCGTGCCGCTGCGGGATGCGAACGGCATGGTCGTCGCGGCGATTTCCGCCTCACGGTCGATCGGACCAGGCCATTCGGTGGACTTGGAAGCAGCGCTGCCGTTGCTGGAAGAGGCGCGAGGCGTGTTGGAGCAACGGGCCTTTGGCCGGTCGTTCAATGGTCGATTTATCATTCTCAGGTATAGCCGTGGCGTCCAAGCTCTTGATGTGGTGCCGCCAGCTACGGCCTCTTCGAATTGACCCTGCCCACAATCTGCAGCGTATCCTTCGATGGTGGCGTCCCGAAATAGCGGGCATACTCCCGGCTGAACTGGGTGGGGCTTTCGTAGCCTACGCCGAATGAAACCGAGGTCGCGTTTCCCTCTCCGGCGATCAGCAACGACCGGGCATGCAGCAACCGAATCCGCTTCTGATACTGAAGCGGACTAAGCGCCGTGACTGCCTTGAAGTGCCGGTGAAACGCGGAAACGCTGAGTGCCGCCATCGCGGCCAGGGCCTCGACTCTCAGCGGCCTGGTGAAATTCTCACGTATCCATTGGATGGCGATGCTGACGCGCGAGAGCGCGGTGCCAGGCGCAGCAATGTCACGCAGCATCCAGCCATGCGGTCCCTGGAGGACGCGGTAGAGGATTTCACGTTCATAGGCGGGAGCGAGAGCAGCGATATCGGCGGGGCGCTCCATCAGGCGCAGCATGCGCAGCCAGGCGTCGAGCAGTTCGTCCGTCACCGGCGCAATCGAAAAACCGGGGCTGTAGAGATCGCCTCCGGCAGGTTTGGGCAGGTCGACCAGCAGGTTCGCAACGATCGTCGGCTCCAGCGTGAGGCTCACTGCCAGATAGGGCTCGCCGGTCTCGGTCGGGTGAACCGAGCCCACCGCCGGAAGGTCGATCGACATCACGAAGTAGGTGGCCGGATCGTAGCGCAGAGTGCGGTCTCCGACCGTCATCGTCTTCGATCCGGTGAGAATGAGGTTGATCATCGGATCGTAGACCGCCGCCAGTTGATGTTCGGGAATTTCGCCCTGCACCATCGCGACCCGGGGTATGCTTGTGTCGGTGCGCCGGTTCTCGGCATGCGCGGCCAGGCGGCGCAGTTCGGTGAGGTTCGCGTTCATGCGCATGACCATCTCACGCGCAGTTCACCCGGCCAAGTCAAAAGCAGAAATAGGCATGGATCGAAGAGGATCCGGTGAGCGCCGTCCGGCTCGTCGGCGTAGTTCAAGGCTCGACAACATCGCGAGGAACTACCCAATGAAAATCGTCATCATCACCGGTGGAAGCCGGGGCATCGGTGCCAGCGCCGCCCGCCTTTGCGCCAGGGAAGGCATGGGGGTGATCCTCACCTACAACAGCAACCCCGCCTGTGCCGAGGCCGTCGTGGCCGGGATCGAGGCGGATGGCGGCAAGGCGGCCGCACTGAAGCTCGACGTCGCTGACACCTCCGTGTTTCTCGCCTTCCGCGATGCCGTCGGTGCCGCGCTGAAGACCCACTGGGGCCGCGAGGATTTCGACGGCCTCGTCAACAACGCGGGTTACGGCGTCTTCAATCCGATCGCGACGGTCACGGAAGCGGAGTTCGACGGCCTGTTCGCCGTGCACCTCAAGGGACCGTTCTTCCTGACGCAGACGCTGCCGCCGCTCATGGCCAATGGCGGGCATATCGTGAATGTCGCCAGCGCCACAACCCGCGTCGCGACCGCCGGTGTCGCCCCTTACGCCAGCTTCAAGGGCGGGCTCGAAGTGCTTACCCGCTACATGGCGAAGGAGTTCGGGCATCGCGGCATCCGTGCCAATTCCATCGCACCGGGCGCAATCCGCACCGATCTGGGCGGCGGTCTCGATGACGAGTTCGAGGCCATGCTGGCCGGGCAGACCGCGCTCGGCCGGGTCGGCGAACCGGACGACGTCGGCGGTGCCATCGCGGGGCTGTTTTCCGATCACAATCGTTGGGTCAATGCGCAGTCGATCGAAATCGCCGGCGGCTACATCATCTGAACGGGAGAGCCACATGCTCGATCACGTCTTCCTGTCGGTCAGCGATCTCGATCGCGCGGTCGCCTTCTACACCGCCGTACTGACACCGCTGGGGATCACGCAGCGGGTCGATTACGATGGAAAGGACGGCCCTCCCGGGCATCCGGACCTCAAGGGGTTCGGCAAGGACAACCGGATGGCTTTCTGGTTGCGGGAGGGCACCGTCGAGGGCAAGGCGGCGCATGTCGGCTTTATCGCCAGTTCGCAAGCGGAGGTGGATGCCGCCTATGCCGCCGCCATCGCCGCGGGCGCGACCGACAATGGACCGCCCGGCCCCCGGCTCTATTACGATCCACGCTATTACGCCGCGAACGTGCTCGATCCGGACGGATACAGCCTCGAATTCACCTACAAGAACTGGCAGCACTGACATGACGAAACTGATCATCTACGGCGCGGCCGGGTACACCGGGCGCATGGTCTGCGCTAACGCGAAGGCGCACGGGCTGGACTTCGTGATCGCCGGACGAGTGAAGGACCAAGGCAGGCTCGAACTGCTCGCCGCGGAACTCGGCGCGGAGTACCGGCTGTTCACGGCCGACGATCGCGCCGCTGCGCACGCGGCGATGGACGGCATCGGCGTGCTGGTGAACTGCGCCGGGCCTTTCATGCACACGGCTGAGCCGCTGATGCGTGCATGCCTGGCAGCCGGAGTCCACTATCTCGACATTGCGGCCGAGATGGACAGCTACCGGCTTGCCGAAACGCTGGATGCTGAGGCCCGGGCGAAGGGTATCATGCTGTTGCCCGGATGCGGCGGCAGCGTGGCAATGCTCGGATCGCTGGCCGGACACGCGGCTAAGCGGGTTGCCGGTCCCATCAGGCTCAGCATCGCGCTGCATGTAACCGGCGGCTTCTCGCGCGGGTCGGCGGTCAGCGCCAGCGAGAACGTGACGGCGCAGACGCTTCACCGCATCGACGGCGCGCTGGTCGGCCGCAATGCGGATGAGGTCCGCGCCTTCGATTTCGGCAAGGGCCCGGCCATGGCCTTCCCGGTGACGCTGCCCGATCTCATCACGATCTGGCACTCCACGGGCATCCCGAACATCGAGACGTTCGTATATGTCGCGGAAGGCGCCTTCCCCGAGGGCGATCTGGCGCAAATGCCGGATGGTCCCACGCTGGAACAGCGCGAAGCCAATCGCTACCATGCGGCAGTGGAAGTGACGGGTAGGGACGGAACCGTGGTTCGCTCGCTGCTCGATACCGTAAACGGTTATACCTTCACGACGATCGCCGCGGCGGAAGCGGCACGGCGGGTCATCGGCGGCGAGGCGCGGCCGGGCTTCCAGACCCCGGCCACGCTGTTCGGCAACGGCTTTGCAGAGACAATCGCCGATACGCGTATAGTCGATCAGTGACGCGACAGGAGGAGCCGACTATGGACGACAAGCAACGCTGCGGCTGGGCGGGATCGAACCCGCTTATGCAGCAGTACCACGATACCGAATGGGGCGTGCCCGAACGCGATTCCCGCATGCTGTGGGAGACGCTGATGCTGGAAGGTTTCCAGGCCGGACTTTCCTGGGAGATCATCCTGCGCAAGCGCGAGGCGTTCCGCGCAGCCTTCGCCGGGTTCGATCCTCAGAAGGTCGCCCTGTTCAACGGGCAGGATATCGAACGCCTCATGGGCGATCCCGGCATTGTCCGGGCACGAGCCAAGATCGAAGCGACGATCCGGGGCGCGCAAATCTACAACGAGATGCAGGATCGCGGCGAGGATTTCGCCGCCTATTGCTGGTCCTTTACTTCGGGCACGCCGATCGAGGGCAAGGTCACCGATGCGCAGACCGCGCTGTCGGCGATCCTCTCGAAGGACCTGAAGGCCCGAGGCTTCAAGTTCGTCGGGCCGACGATCGTTTACGCCTGGATGCAGGCCGTCGGCATCACCAACGACCACGTCCCCGCCTGCTTCCGCAAGGCGCAGATTTCAGGCCAGACCCGGCCCTGATGCTTCAGACACCGCGCGCACCCTTGGAGAAAATAGGCGAGCACATTGACATTGAACTGCTTGTGGAAGGTGTCTTGGGTCAGGCTATCGGCCATCTCGAACCGCGCGACGCCGGCATTGTTGACAACAATATCCAGCTTGCAGTGCTGCGCAATGACGCCATCGAAAGACGGGTAGAATGCTTCGGAACTGGCTGGCCCAGTGCAGTCATGCAGCAACCGATATTCGATCGCCAGGTTTGGGCAGGCCGTAATCCGCGCTGGCGATTGCCCCCCGGTGATGTCGGCATTACACGGAATAGCCGGGAGGAGGCAGCGCGATGCAGCAATCGATCGCACGGAACGTGGTGGCTGGGCTATCCGTGGCCGGCCTCGTCCTGCCCGAAGGGATTGCCTATGCCGGGATAGCGGGCCTGCCCCCCGGTCGCGCGCTGGCAGCCGGAATCGCCGGTGGGCTCGCCTATCTGGTCGTCGGTCGCAGCCGCTATGCCATCGTCTCGCCGACATCCTCCTCGGCCGCGATCCTTGCCGCCGCGCTGATCGGCCTGAATGCAAATGCTGCAGACAGGGGAATGATGGCGACGGCGCTCACGCTGATTGCGGGCGTTATATTCCTGGGCCTTGCGGCCTTTCGGGTCGGCGGGCTGTCCGACTTCATCTCCCGCCCCGTCCTGCGCGGCTTCACCTTCGGACTGGCGATCACGATCATCATCAAGCAATTGCCCAACATCGCAGGTGTACGCGTTGATGGGGGTTCCATCCTCTCGGTGCTCGATGGCCTTGGGGCACAGGTCGGGCGCTGGCACTGGCCGAGCATCCTGATCGGAGTGGGCGCGCTGTGTGCTTTGCTCTTGCTGCGCCGCGCGCCGCGTATTCCTGCTGCCTTGCTGGTGATCCTTGCCGGGATCGCACTGGGGCAAGCCATGGACCTGTCGGCATGGGGCGTGGCGGAGGCGGGACCGGTCGCGCTCGCCTTCTCGGATTTACGTCTGCCCGACGATTTTTCGACATGGGCGCGCCTGACCCAGTTGGCCGCTCCGATCGCGCTCATCCTTTTTGCCGAAAGCTGGGGCACCATCCGCGGCCTTGCATTGGCGCATGGCGACAGCGTGAACCCTAATCGGGAACTGGCCGGGCTCGGCCTTGCCAACAGCCTTTCTGCCCTGGCGCACGGCATGCCGGTGGGCGCGGGCTTTTCCGCCGGCAATGCCAATGCGAGTGCCGGCGCGACCGGCCGCATGGCTGCTTTGACGGCCAGCCTGGCGCTTCTGGCCCTCGCTCTGTTCGCGACGCCGCTCATCGCCCATATTCCGGAGCCGGTTCTCGCCGCCGTGGTGATCGGCGCGCTGACCCATGCTCTCTCGCCCGCGCCGCTGCTCTGGCTGTTCCACCTCCAGCGGGACCAGTGGGTGGCAGTGACGGCAACACTGGGCGTGCTGGCACTCGGCGTACTCAACGGCATGCTGGCGGCCATCGCGTTGTCGATCGTCGAACTGCTCTATCGTCTGTCGCATCCGTCCTTCAGCGAACTGGGGCGAGTGGGTGATGGCCATGACTTCGTCGATCGTCAGCGCCATCCCGACACATCGGCGCTGCCGGGTATCATAATCGTCCGGCCCAACGCTCCGCTGATCTTCGCCAATGCCGAGAGCGTGCTGCGGGCCATGGCCGACAGAGCGCGGCAGAGGAAGCCTGGCACATTGATCCTGAGCCTGGAGGAGAGCGACGATCTCGACAGCACGGCCGTAGAGGCGCTGGGCGAGTTTGCCACGGCCTTGCGTACGATAAACTGTCGCCTCATCCTGGCCCGCGCGCATGACCGGGTGCGCGGAATATTGCGTGCGAGCGGACAGGATGAACTGGCATCCACCGGCACCTATAGCGTTGCGGACGCCGCCGATTTGGCGTTGAAGGAGAACTGACGATGGCGATCGCGACCCTCATCCAGCCGATACTGGACCCGGTGAAGATCAGCGACCTGCGCCCTACCCAGATGACAGTCGGCATGCGCGAGGTGGAGCGCAAGGCGCGAGCTTGGCGTGAGCGGCCGCACGACGAAGCCGGGCGCTATCTGGGCGAGCGCATGATCCCGGCGGTGATTGGCCCCGAAAAGCGGCCGTGGATCGTCGATCATCATCATCTTGCGCTGGCGCTGCATCTGGAGGGCGTGGAAATGGTGCTGATCTCCATCCTCGCCCGGCTCGATCATCTGCCAAAGAAACGCTTTTTCGCTTTCATGGACGCGCATAACTGGCTGCATCCTTATGATGAGGAAGGGCGCCCCTGCCCATGGAAGGATATTCCGCACCATGTCGGGGGGCTGATCGATGATCCCTATCGCTCCCTGGCCGGCGACGTGCGAGAGGCAGGCGGCTTCGCCAAGACGCAGACGCCCTATTCCGAATTTCTCTGGGCGGACTATTTTCGCGATCACATCCGCAGGAAGGCGCTGGACAGCGAATATCCAGAGGCGGTCGCACACGCGCTGATCCTCGCGCGTGAACGGGATGCCCAGCATCTGCCCGGGTGGGCCGGGCAAAGCCCGATCCGTTGAACTGCCAGTTAGAGCGGTTTTCGATCCGGTTACACGGGATCAATCGCTCTAAGGCTGCGCACTGGTCGAGTCATCCGGGCGGGCCCAGAGCACGTTCTCGACGCACCTCGCCGTGATGGTGAAGGCAGGGCTGGTGTTCTCCGAGAAACGTGGCTGGCAGCAGATTCAGCGCGCCAACCTCGACGCGCCGCACGAACTGAATGGTGTGTCTGGCCAAGGATTGCTGCCAGGGGCGCGCCGAACTGTGCGAGCCGCTTCCGGCCGAATTACCTGCTGCTGAAGAGGCAACGATGATCGATATCGTGATCTACCATAACCCGCTTGGCCGGACCTATCGTAGTGCTATGCCTGCGCTGCCAATCCCTTGCCCCTCTTCTTCAGAGGAGAGAAGTGTGTCCGCGATGAAGGCGTAACCTGCCCGGCACGGTGAGTGCCCGGGCCCGACGATGTGGTATGCCGCACGGCTCGATGGCGGTCACTCGATGGTGACGTTCTTGCGTTTACGACTTAAACGTCGTGTGATGGACGCAATATCGGATGGTCAGACAATCGGGCGCAGACTCACGCCGCGCCAGCGCGAGCGGCGCGAGCGGGTGCGGGCTGCGACCTTCGCACTGCTGGCCCGGCACGGCGGCGAGGCGCTTTCGATGCGGCTCATTGCCGAGGCCGCCGGGGTGGCCGAACGGACGCTGTTCAATATCTACGGCTCGAAGGACCGCCTGTTCGCCGCCACCGTGCGCGAGCGCAGCGAGGAGACGATCGCCCATGCCGCCTCCGTGCACGGCGGCGGGGACGGCATGGCGTTCTTTCGCGAACTGCCCGCACGCCTCGCCGAAAAGACTTTCGAGGCGCCCGAACTTGCCCGCGCTCTCGCTCCCATCCTCATCGAGCACGCCGACCTTGTCGGCCTGCCCGACGTCTACGAGCGCTTCGCGGGCGGCGCGCTGCGGGCGATGGCCGAAGCGGGGGTGCTGGCGCTTGAGGACGTCGGCCTGGTTTCGCGCCTGGTTTGCATGCGCATGGTCGCGACGATCCTGCTGTGGGCCAAGAACGAGATCGCCGACGCCGCGCTGGAAGCGCACCTGCGTCTGGCGATCTGCCAGATCGTCCTGCCTTACGCCGAGGGCAAGCTGGGCGCGCAACTGCGCGACGAAGCCCGTGCTCTCACCCGTGCCCTCGGCGGCGGTGCCTAGCACTAATTGCAGTCAGCTGCATTTTTTAACTGAGGTACTCTGCCGGCAGTCTCAGCATAGAGGCAACCGGGAGGGCGAACAGGTCATAACAGGCCCTTCTCCGGTCAAAGGGGAAAGGAGCTTTTCATGTCTGGAACGGCAGGACCGTCTGCACGCGCCGCGCTTATGGCCGGGGTATTCGCATCGGCATTCACATTCGCATCCGCATCCGCCGGTGCCCAAGAGGCAGCGACGACCACAGCCGGCGCGACGCCGCCTGCAGCCACTCCCGAAGCCGCTTCCGCAATCGGCCCGCAGCATGCCGAAGGCGGCCTGAACGACATCGTCGTGACTGCGCGCCGCCGTGCGGAAAGCCTGCAGGACGTGCCTGTCGCCGTCACCGCGCTCAGCGCCGAGACGCTCGAACGCTACGACATGACCAGCCTGGAGAAGATCTCCACGCAGACGCCGCAGTTCACGATCGGCCGCTCCTCGAACGGTTCGGGCGCGCAGCTTACCTTGCGCGGTATCGGTTCGTCTTCGACCTCGATCGGCATCGAGCAGTCGGTCGCGGTGGTGGTGGACGGCGTCTACTACGGCCAGGGCCGCGTCATCAATGAAGGCTTTCTCGATCTCGACGGCGTCGAGGTGCTCAAGGGCCCGCAGTCGCTGTTCTTCGGCAAGAACGCTACGGCGGGGGTGATCTCTCTGCGTACCGCCGATCCGACTTCGACCCCCGAATTCAAGGCCAAGCTCGGCTACGAGTTCCGCGCCAAGGAACTGGTCGGCGAATTCGTCGGCTCCGGCCCGCTGACCGACACGTTGGGATTACGCGTCGCGGTGCGTGCCTCGAAC
The DNA here is from genome assembly GCF_001742225.1 of Novosphingobium resinovorum. Lineage (NCBI taxonomy): Bacteria > Pseudomonadati > Pseudomonadota > Alphaproteobacteria > Sphingomonadales > Sphingomonadaceae > Novosphingobium > Novosphingobium resinovorum. Next base: position 204,134 of record NZ_CP017076.1, read on the forward strand.
ATGTGGGGCGGCTATTTCAGGAATGCCGGGGTCGACAAGACCTACAACACCACCGACATCGCCACCGGCGTCACCACCTCGCACTTCGCGCCTGCCTATGACGGCGACAATCCCGGCAACAAGGAACTGCTGGGCCGCGTCACGCTGGTCTGGGACCCGGGCAACGACTTCAAATTCACCGTCAAGGCCAACGGCTCGACCTCGAAGAACAACAACAACTCGTGGAACTACGTACCCTTCGGCTGCGTCGGCGGCACTTATGAAACCAATCCCTTGATCAAGTGCGAGAAGAAATTCCAGGTCTACCAGAACTACTTCCCCGAGGACCTCGCGGGCACCAACCCATGGTCGCGCGATGACGGCGCGCTCTACAACAAGTACAGCAGCTGGGCGGTCACCGGCACGGCGGAGTATGCGCTGAAGGACGTCGACATCACCTGGGTCAACAACTTCAACCGCAACACCAACCAGTGGGCCTGCGATTGCACCTTCGTGTCGAGCAGCAGCGCCGCCGCCCCATCGACCGAGCGGTCGTTGTTCCACGCCTTCTCCAGCGAACTGCGCGCGCAGACCAAGTTCGACGGGCCGATCAACCTGCTTGCCGGTGCCTATTACCAGAAGACCCACCGCAACCACCGCCAGACCGGCTCGTTCGGCAACGTTTCGGATTCGACCGCGCCGGCCGAGTATGAATACCTCGGCTATTTCAAGCATTCCGAGACTCACGGCGAGACGTTGTCGGCCTATGGTCAGGCGACCTGGAAGATTCTGTCCAACCTCGAAGCCGCAGCGGGCGTGCGCTACATTCACGAGACCAAGGACAGCTACCTTGTCCAGCCGTACGTGAATGCCGCGCTGCAGTTCCTGTTCCCGGAAAACAAGACGATCGCGGCCGACCAGACCTTCAACAACTGGTCGCCCGAAGCCACCCTGACCTGGAAGCCGACCGACGACGTGACTGTCTACGGCGCGTACAAGACCGCTTACAAGTCGGGCGGGTTCTCCAACTCCGGCTTCGTCAGCGCCGGGACCGTGCCCAGCGACGTCGCCTTCAAACCGGAAAAGGCGCGCGGTTTCGAAGTCGGCATCAAGACCAAGCTGGTCGACAACCAGCTGCGCCTGAACTTCGACGTCTACAGCTACAAGTACACCGACCTGCAGGTGGACTTCTTCAACCCCGCCACGTTCGCGTTCATCACCACCAACGCAGGCGCCGCGCGCACCAGGGGCGTGGAGCTGGAATTCGAGTTCGCGCCTTATGCGGTGCCGGGCCTGAACCTGCACGGCTCGATCAACTACAACAAGGCGCGTTACCTCGAATACATCGCCCCGTGCTATGGCGGGCAGACGGCGGCGCAGGGCTGTAACACCGTGTTCCAGCCCAATCCGGACTCGCCCGCCGCCCCCGGTCAGGACCTGAGCGGCGCGCCCACCGCCGTCGCGCCGCGCTGGACCGGCTCGTTCGGCATCGGCTACGAGACCGACATCGGCACCGGCACAAAGCTGGGCGCGACGATCGACACGCGCTATTCCAGTTCCTACCTCGCCTCCAGCTTCGCGCATCCGCTTTCGGGCCAGGCCAAGTACCTGACAGTGGACGGCACCATCCGCGTCAAGTTCGACGACGAGCGCTTCGAACTGGCCCTGATCGGCAAGAACTTGACGAACCAGTTCATCGTCGGCGGCGCCATCGACGGTCCCAACACCGGCACCACGCGCATCGCCGACCAGATCGGCTTCGTGAACCTTCCGCGCACCGTGCAACTGCAGGCCAGCGTACGGTTCTGAACGGCAGGGCGTAATCGTGAAACCCGGCGCCCGGCTCAGACCCGGGCGCCGGGGGAGAGGACAGCATCATGACCGATACCGACAGCAGGCTCGCCGCGCTCATCGCCAAGGACGACATACGCGACCTCGCCATGCGCTACATGCGCGGGCAGGACCGCCTCGACCACGCGCTGCAGCTGGGTACGTTCTGGCCGGATTCGACCACCGATTACGGCATCTTCGCAGGAAGCGGCCCGGACTTCGTGGACTTCGCGCAAGGCCTGCTGACAGAGCATCTCGCCAACCAGCACATCATCGGCCAGCACCATATTCAATTCGACGAGGCCGACCCGAACCGCGCCTTTGGCGAAGTCTACTACTATGCCTTCCACCGCATCCTTGATGATGGGGTGGCGACCGACCTCATCATCAGCGGTCGCTATCTCGACCGCTACGAACGGCGCGATACCCCCTCCGGCCCGGAATGGCGCTTCGCCCATCGCAGCGAATTCGTCGACTGGGCACGCAAGGACATCGCCGCCGACGGCATCCTGTCCACCGATCTCGCCGCCTGCCTGCTCGGCCGCCACGATACTCAGGACCGTTCCTACGATTGCGACTGGCTGAAAAACGCCTGACCCGGAGAAGACCTTCATGACCAGCAAGACCATTATCGTCACCGGCGCAGCATCGGCCGGCGGCCTCGGCTTCGCCACCGCCCGCCTGCTCGCGCGGCAGGGCCATGCCGTCACCCTCACCGACCTCGACGGCGATGCCGCCGCCGCCCGCGCGGAAGAACTGCGCGCCGAGGGCCTGACTGCAACCGGCCTCGCGCAGGACGTCACCGACGAGGCGGGCTGGGCCGCGCTGATCGCGCAGGTCAGCGGCGAGACCGGCCGCATCGACGGCCTCGTCAACAATGCCGGCATCGCCGTGCTCAAGTGGACCGCCGACCTCGACTCCGCCGCCTGGGATCGCCAGATCGACGTCAACCTCAAGAGCGTCTACCTCGGCTGCCGCGCGGTGCTGCCGGTGATGGAGGCACAAGGATCGGGCTCGATCGTCAACCTCTCGTCGATCGCGGGCCTCGTCGGCGTTGCCGGCGCCTCGGCCTATGCGGCCAGCAAAGGCGGCGTGCGGCTCTATTCCAAGGCGCTGGCGCTGGAAGTGGCGGCCAAGGGCATCCGTGTGAACTCGGTCCACCCCGGCGTGATCTGGACCGAGATGCAGAAGGTCGCGATCGAGGACAACCCCGACCAGTATGACGCCATCAACGCGGCGATCCCGATGAAGCGCATGGGCGAGCCCGACGACATCGGCGAGATGATCGCGTTTCTTATTTCGGACCGCGCCAAGTACGTGACCGGAGGCGAGTTCGTCGTCGACGGCGGGTTGACGGCGCAATGATTGCGGCGGGCCTTACGGCGCGAGCGATCGCGCTGTTCGTGGTGGTCGTGGTCGGTCAGATCGGCGGGAGCGTGCTGCTGGCGCGCACCGCCGGGTTTACCTCGCCCGGCTGGTCGCTGCTTTGCGCGGCGGTCTACGTTGTCTCGCTCTACTGCCTGGCGCTGCTACTGCACGAGGGCGCCGCGCTCAGCCTGTTGATGCCGCTGATGGCGGCCGTGGTACCGATGGGTGCGATCCTGCTCGCGGTGGTGTGGCTGGGCGAAGGTGCCTCATGGGCGCGGCTCGGGCTGCTGACGCTTTCCTGCGCGGTGGTGGCGTTGGCTAGCCGGGTCTGAGGAACGAGGGCGACATCTCGACAGGCAGCCTCTCATTCGTCATCCGGCGTTCCTTGATCCGGCGATCGACGGCAAATCGCGCGGTTGCGATGTCGTCGAGATGAGGGGCGGTGCTCCCATGCGTGGGGAAGGGGGCTCGATTCGAACTGATGGGAGATGCCCTGATCGGTTTGCAAGCGGTCGCGGTAGCGGCGATGATCAGGAAGACCTGGAACCTGGCGGTAGGAGCGCGCCGGAATGATGGGCAGATACGGTGCCTTGCAGGTTCTCACCCAACCCGCCGGCATCATGGCGTTCGTCGGCCGGCAGGGCCGTAGAGGCTTGGGCTTCGGGATCGCCGTCAGATCGGCGCGAGAGCCTTAGTTGAAACCTTCGCTTCCGGTGGGGATGAAGCCGCGACGCACGCCTCGATTTGCCACGGCAGGCGTCGATTTTCTCGTGGGCCTATGCTGCGATCGTTCGAAAGACTGCCTGAAAATGTCTTTTGTCTCGGCAGTTGGCGCATGGCGCCGAAAAACCTTACCGAAGATATGAGTTAGCGGCTTGTGCCGGCAAGTACCCCCGCTCTGTCGAGCGCTTGACCAAGTCCTTTGAGGGAAACCGGCAGGTCGATCCTACGCCCATCTCCCGCGGTTACGAACGAGATGCGTAACAACGTCTCCTTGCGCAAGGAACGGACGGCTTCCTTGCCGAATTGCAGCGGGACCACACAGCCGGAGGGCAGGCAGGTCTTGAACGGCAATGGCGGGCCGGATGTGTTCAGTTTGAGAACGAGGCCGCTAGCCAAATCCACCCCGAAGGGCGTTAGCAGGGTGCCCACTGCCCCATCCGGCACGGCGACCAGTTCCATCGCGAGCACGCGCTGCATTTCATGGCCGGAAGTCGCCGTGGTCGCCTGTCGTTGCACCGCCGAGCATTTGGTGGCCTTGCCCGCCACGGCGCAGACGACCTCCCAGTCTCCATGGCGCTCATGTGGCGGGGCAGCGGATGGTTCCGCGGCAACGGCCATGTCGCCGGTGAGAAACAGCGCTGCTACGATGGCCAGAACAGGCCACCGGCAAGCATGGCCACCGCGCTCAACCGTCACGGACAAGGCCCTTCGTGCATCGTCAGAAGCGCCACGTCAGGTTACCTTTCACGCCGTGGTCCTGCACATTGCGCCCGATCTGGCCCGAATAGGATGCCCCGATGCTGACGCCAGCCCCCAGGCCCGCTTCGATCCCGGCCTGAAGGACGGCTGCATTCCGAGCGATCGGTGTGCCTGATATCCCGAAGACCTGCGAGCCCGCATCGAAGCGCAGATCGGTGAACGGTGTACGGTTGCCGAAGGCGTGCCTCCACCCGGTCGACCAGAACGCATGCAGCGCGCCTTCTCTCGCCAGATCGAGGTCGCCGCGCAAGCCCAGGCTCGAAAAGGTCACTTCGGTATTTTTCGATTCCCCGATCAGCGCCGCATCGCCGCCATTTTCGGCGAACCCATCGGTATGAAGACGCACGTGACTGATCTGGGCAAATGGTTCGAAGTGCCCATGATTGACCTCTATTCGATAGCCCGCTTCTCCGAAGACTTGCGCGCTGTTGCCCTTGTATCGCGAGGAGAGTGCATCGGCGAAGCCGGTGAACCCGACCGCGCGATCGACATCGAGCTTGTGCCAGGTATAAGCCGCGCCGACCTGCAGGTTGAGGGGGGCAAGGCCGGTCCCCGCATAGACGCCCAGGTGGTAATTGTCGCTATGGCCGGTATCGCGGTGCCCGGCAGTGTTGAATTTCGAGCGGCTGTAGCCGCCCACTACGCCCGCCCTTGCGACATCGCCGATAGGCAGATCGACACCGACCAGCAAGCCCCGGGCCGAACGGTGCAGGACCCCGGCATTGCCATTGCCCGCGAGGGAACCCCACGAGCCGTAGCCATGTCCCCACAGCGACACGCCGGGCCGCTCTGTCTCCCGGCCATCGGTGCCTGACCGCAGGTGCATCGACACCGCATCGCGCAGATACTGGCTGTCCTGGATCAGCGCGCTCTTGGCGGAAGAGTGGATTTCGCCTGACAGTTGCCCGAACGCGCCGCGCGCCTCTTCGAAGGTCTGGAGATAGCCCAGGGCGTTGCGCAGGCCCACGGCCGGGTCGAGTGCATCCAGCGCGCCGGCGACGCTGCGCTCGTTGGGGGTGATCGCGGCAGAGACGAAGCTGCTGGTCTGGGCCACATCGAGGTAGACGTTGCTGGCGTCGTACCCGACGGTAAGATCGTAAAAGGCCGATACCGCCGTATCGCCGGTCAGCGTGTAAGTGCCCGTCACGCCTTGAGCCGCCGTCAGCACCGTGTAGCGCCGGCCAAGCACATAGGGCGTTGCGGTGTCGGTCTTGGTCACCTCCAGTGTCGCGCCGCTCCCGATTGCCGCAAAGCCCGTGGCGGTGATCCTGTCGGAAAGCGGTCCATCCACGGCGACCTGAACCGCATAGATCGACCCGGATTGCTGCGTGACGTTGCCATCCACGGCCAATGTCCCGATCGCGCCATTGCCCGGGGCGATCGTCGAACCCGGTGCGGCGACGATGCCGCCCACGGTTCCGGTGCCCGATATGCGTGTGCCGCTGGCCAGGGAGACCGACGATGCCGCGAGCGAACCGGTGATCCGCAATTCGCCCTCAGCCAGAATGGTGGCGCCGGACAGGCCGCTCGTACCCGTCAGGGACAGCATGCCCGCACCCTGCTTTGTGAAGGTGCCGTTGCCGTTGATCGCGTTTGCGAAAGTGGCGTCAGTGCCCTGGGTCACGACCAGTGCGGCGTTGTCGAGGATCGCACCGCTGCCGAAGCCGGTCGCCGACCCGACGAGCGTGCCGTCCGAGATCGTCGTGCCGCCGGAATACGTGTTGACGCCGGAAAGCGTCGTCGTGCCCGCACCGGCCTGCACGACTGCGCCGGTGCCTGAAATCGTCCCGGAGAACGTCACGGCGTCAGCGCGGTCGAACGCCAGGGCTGCGTTGTTCAGGACGTTGCCGATGATGGCGCCGCTGGTCCCGCCATCGCCAAGCTGCAGCGTGCCGTCGGAAATGGTGGTGCCGGCGGAATATGTGTTGTTGCCCGTGAAAATCAGCGTGCCACCGCCAGTCTTGACGACGTCGCCCGGCTGTGTGCCGTCTGAAATCGTTCCTGCGACGGTTGCCGTCACGCCGGTGGGTACGAAGATCGTCGGATCGCCGCTGACGGTGATATCGTTGCCGATGACCATGCCGCTCTGGACGAGGTTGATGGCGGTGAATTCGCTCATCGCCAGCGCGCCCGTGCCGAGCGCGTCGTTGTTCCCCAGCGAAAGTGTGCCGGTCAGCAGTGCCGTGCCGCCCGAATACGTGCTACTTCCATTCAGGGCGTAGCCCTGTCCGGCCGAGAGTATCAGTCCGCCCGTACCGCTGATCGATCCCGCATAATTGCCGCCGGCCTGTGTGAGCGTCAGGGTGTTGTCTCCCAGGGCGATGGCACCAGCGCCGGTTACCGTGTCGAGATCGCGATCGCCGTCCGCTGCGCTGATGTCGAACGTGCCCGTCGCGCCGATCGCAACCGACGAGACGATGTCACCGGCATCTGCCAGCACCAGCGCGCCGGCATCGATCGTGGTCCCGCCGGTGTAGGTATTCGCTGCGGTGATGGTGACGCCGCCGTTCCCGGTCTTTATCAGACCGGCCGTACCCGACAGCACGCCGTTGATCATGCCGGTCCGGGCATCGATAGTGCTGCTCACGTTGGCGGCCACGGTTCGCGTCAGCGTTCCGCCCGCAATGGTATAAGTATCGAGTACCAAGGTCCCGTTCAGGATCGTGGCCGCGCCCTGCATCAGCGATACTTGCGTCTGGCTCGTTCCGCCGAGGTCGAGCGTGCCGCCGTGGATGACCGTCGAACCGCTGGCCGAACCGAGGGTGCCCGCGCCGGCCAACACCAACGATCCGTCATCGATGACGGTATCGCCGGTATAGCTGTTGGCACCCTTGAGGATCACGCCGCCGGAGCCGGTCTTTATCAACCCAGCCGTGCCGGACAGCGCGCCATCGACGCTCCCGGACCGGAGGTCTAGCATATCGTCGGCATCGATGGCCGCATTGCCTGCGAGGGTTCCGCCTGTCAGCGTATAGGTGCCGACCGAGAGCGTACCGTTCTGGACGGTACCGCCGCCCTGCGTGAGCGTTGCCTGGCTCTGACTGCCCGCGCCCAGGTCCAGGGTGCCGCCATTGATCGTTGTCGTACCGTCGCCGGAGCCCAAAGTCCCGGCACCTGCCAGCGCCAGTGTACCGCCGTTGACGACGGTGCCGCCGGTGTAACTGTTCGCTCCACCGAGCGTGACAGTGCCGTTGCCGGATTTGGTCAACGTGCCCGAGCCGCTCAGTGCGCCATCGATCGCCCCCGCCTGTGCATCGATTGCCGTGCCTGCATCCACGGAGGCATCGCTGGCGAGGATTCCGCCCGCAAGCGTGTAGGTATCGACCGATAGCGTACCGTTGCGGATCGTTCCGCCGCCCTGTGTGAGCGACGCCTGGATCTGCTGCGTATCGCCGAGGTCCAGGGTTCCGCCATTCACGATCGTCGATGCCGTATCCGCGCCGAGCGTGCCGTTGCCCGCCAGAGCCAAAGTGCCGGATTCGAGCGTCGTGGTGCCGGTGTACCCGCTTGCACCGGTGAGCGTCACCTGGCCGCCGGATCCCGAATCGATGTAAGTGATGACGCCCGGCGTGCCGGCCGTGCCATCCGAAAATCCACCGGACAGCACGGTCGTGTTGCCGTTCATATCGATGGTGTTGGTGTTCGTATCGTCCAGCGCGAAGCTGTTGGGATAGGTCTGCCCGTTCTGGTCGATCAGCAAGGTGCCGCCTGCGAAGGTCGGGTTTACCGAGGTTCCAAGGTTGCTCGAACCGTAGTTCGGACTTGCGGTGTCGATGTCGTTGGCTTGTCCCGGCACCGTCACGCCGCCGTCCGAGGTCACCGTAAAAGTCCCGGACGAGATCGCGTTCCCGGCCGGCGTCCACACCTGGGAAAGGCCGCTCGTGCTGGCGTAAGCGAACGTGTAGGTCCCCGCGGTGATGTCAGAGAAGGTCGCGGCCTGGAAATTGTAGACGCCGTTGTTCGCGCTGTCGGATGCTACCAGCGAATTCCCGTCCGGGCTGATGTAGAAGAAGTTCTGCCCTGCCGTCAGGCCTGCGGGCAACGTGCCGTTGGGGACGTTGCTCAGCAGGATCGAGAATGCCTGCGTGCCGACTGCGGAACTGTCCGCGCGATTGAGCTGTACGGCGCCCTCCGCCGAAACGGAGCCGCCGTGCCAGCTACCGTAGATGATCTGGACATCGAACAATCCCGCGGCCGAGCCGTCGGACACGAGATAGCCCAAGGCATCGGTATGCGCGCTGGCCATGCCCGCGCCCACGACAAGGCCCGCCGAGGCAATCGTGACCATTGCAGACCGTGTACCGACGAGAAACGTCAGCGATGCCGCGCTCTGAAGAAGACGCTCGCGTCCGATCTTGGCGAAGTGCCGTTTCCGGATTGCCATCCGATGTGCCCCTTTTTTCTGTGATTAGCTTGATCGAACTTGCGGCTAGGGGAGATGGGAAAGTCCGTCGCACGCACAAGCGGCTTTAGATGCTCACAGAAATTTCGAGCAATAACAGTTTGATCCGTTATGGAGAGTTAAGTTAACGTCGAGTTTTGTATTTCACTGCGACGGCTTCAAAAGCCGCAATGGCTATGCGCTTGTGGCGGCTTTGCGTTTCCGATCTTGCAAGACGGTAAACGCGGCGACGGATGACTCCGTCGCCGCGTACGCGTTGCGGTCGTTCCTTGGGGGCGACGGTCGGAACGGCCCGCTGGCGTCAGAACTTGAAGTTGACCCCGCCCATTACTGCCGAGCCGGAAAGCTGCAGTTGCGTGATGCGGGTCGCAGCGCCTTCGCTCTTTATCTTCGCGGTGTTGAGCAGATTGCGGCCCGATGCGTAGATCGACACATTGTCCGTCATGGCATAACTGGCGCCGATATCCAGCGAGAGGCGGTCCTCCAGATACTGGTCCTTGGCCCGGGTCGCGCCGACGGAAAGCAGGCTGCGGCCGTTATAGGACAGGGCGGCGCGCAAGTTGAGCTTGCCGTCGTCCCAGTAGACCGCGGCGTTGTACACGTGCTTCGACGTACCCGGAAGGCTGCCCTTCTCGCCCGGTCGGATGTCCGCCGACGATTTGATCAAGGCATAGTTCGCCGAGACGCCGAGGTTCGACAGCGGGCCGGGCAGGAACGAGAGGTGCTGGTCGTAGTTCAGCTCGATGCCGCGCACCCAGGCGTGGGATATGTTGGCATAGGTGATGACCTGTGTGGGCGTCGCCTGATTGCCGAGCACAGCGAGGGTGACCGGGTCGGTGATGCCGCCGAATTGGGTCCGGCTGAAAATGTAATTCGACAGCTCCTTGTCGAACGCGCCGGCCGAGATGATGCCGCCTAACGGCAGGTAGTGCTCGATCGAGAGGTCGAAACTGTTGGCGGTGATCGGCTTGAGGTTCGGATTGCCGGTGGTGACGACGTTGTTGGCGGCGTCGATGGTTGCCGACGGATTGATCTGGTTGAAGCCCGGACGCGCGATCGTCGAGGAGTAGGAAGCGCGCGCGATCAGGCTGGGCGACAGTTCGTAGCGTGCCTGGATCGACGGGAAGAAGTTGGTGTAGCTCGACGAGGACGAGACCGGCACCAAGATCGAGCCCTTGCCGTTGGTGATCGTACCGCCTGCGGCCGCCGAGGACGTGATCGGGACGCTGGTAACGCCCTGGTAGCGCGCGTCGGTGTGTTCGACGCGCAGACCCGCCAGCAGGTGCAGCGCACCGAAGTCGGTCTCGCCCTGGACGTAGCCGGCAAAGACGTTCTCGCGGTTGTCCTGCTGTGCCTGCCCGCTGGCGTAGGCGTCGGCCTGAGCGTTGTTGCTGAAGCCGGGACCGGTGCCGTTCGCCCAGACGCTGCGCATGTAGTCGATGTCGATATTCGGGCCGTTTGCATAGTGGCTCTGGTCGAACAGGATGTTCCGCCCCGGGGCGGCGCTTGCCATGTCCAGCACCGGCACGCTCGTCGAGGTGTAGGAATTGAACACGTGCGTGTTGGTGCGCAGACGGACGTTGACGCCGAACTTGATGTTCTCGTTCTCACCGCCCAGCAGCGAAGTCGCGAGCGTGCCGTCGATCCCGCCCGACCACTCGCGGGTACGATAGATCTGGCTGTTGTTGGTCACGCTGGACAGCTTGTAGCCTGCGGTGCCGAAGGGATCGGTGCCGGTGAAAGTCGTGGTCGGGAACTCCCCGCCCGCATCCGCATAGGTGACGCTCGAGCCCGAGGCGGCCTTGTTGCTGAAGGTGGAAAGCGTGTCGTAGGGGCGGTAGTCCTGACCTTGCGCGTAGGATGCGCGCGCCGCGAGGTCCAGATTGCCAAACTGGTGATGGCCGCCGACTTCGGTGAGGTGCAGGCTGACGCGCTGCAGCATGTCGCGGACCGACTTGTCGTACTGGGTCGCGGGCGTCGTCAGCGAGCCGTTTGCGTTGGTCACCGTCGGGCTGCCCAGCTTGAACGCAAGCTGGTTGCGGGCGATGTCTTCCTGGTAGCCGCTGTTGACGTAGCGGATGTAGAGGCGGGTGTTCACGTCGGGCTCGTAGCCGAGTTCGATCGTGGCGCCCTTGGTCTTGCGGTGGAACTGGTAGTACGCCTGGGTCACGCCTGACCAGGCCAGATCCGGGGTGCCGCTCTTGTTGGCGAAGGAGACGCGGCGGTCGTCGGTGCCGAGCGCGTCCTGATAATAGGCGAGTGAGCCGACCAGGGTGAACGGACCGTCGCCGATACCATGGCCGCCGAAACGGATGCCTGCGCTGAGCGCCATGTCGGCGATCGCGGTGCTGCGGGAAAGTTGCTCGCCCGAACCCAGGCGGCCTTCCACGAAGTAGCCTTGGTTCGGCGCCAGCTTCTTCGGGGTGATTTCGATGGTGCCGCCCAATGCTTCGGCATCCATGTCGGGGCGGTTGGTCTTGGTGACCGTCACCGAGCCGATGAGGCCGGTCGGGAAAGCGTCGAACGCGAAAGCGCGGCCGCCGCCCTGGGGCGTGACGGGGCTTGGCGGCGGCAGGTGCGTGCCGGCAAGCGTGGTGCTGGTAAGGTCGGCATCGAGGCCGCGGATGTTGATCCAGTGGCCGACGCCGCTGTCCGCCGCGATCGTCACGCCGGGCAGGCGCGAGATGACCTCGCCGGCGTTGAGGTCGGGCAGGCGGCGCGCTTCTTCGACCGAGACGGTCTGGATGATGTTGGGCGCGGCTTCCTGCTTGGCACGGCTGTCGGTGGCGGCATGGCCGGTGACGACGATGTCGCCCTTCGGCTCGTTTGCTTCGTCTTCATCGGCCGCTGCGAACGCGGGCGAGGCCGCCGAACACAGGAGCATGGCGACGAGTACCGCGCGCTGGGCGCGAGGCAGGGCAGAACTTCTATTCGACACGATGACAGCCTCCGAGATGTCGTGATTGTCCAGCGGCGGTGGATCTGCCGCTGCTGCAACCCCTTGCTTGTCGAACAGCGCCATTAGAGAGGGAAAATTATCGCTGAATTATCTTGAATTATAATTTAAGGAAAATTATTGAATAAATTTTCAATACTTTCATAAAAATGAAATAAATTACATTTTCTAGAAATGGAAATTACTCTGTTATCAAATATCTCTCTCGATATGAGGGGAGTTGTTCTAATTTTCATTCAGGTGTATGTGCCTTAACCCCGCCACTCTTGCGAATGGCGGGGTGTGATACTTCACCGGTTGTCGAATACGGGCTGTCAGTCGTGGATGGCGTAGACCTGCAGCGCGGCGACGGTTTCCCCCTTGCGTGGGCGCATCACGTAGAGGCGATGGTTCTCGCCCACGTAGAGCGAGGACTTGCCGACCAGCGAGGCGTCGGTTTCCAGCAGGGTGGCGTTGCCGTTGGCGGCGATGCGGTAACGGCTCATGCCGGTATCGCCCGACACGTACAGGATGCGGCCCTTCTCGTCGAAGGACATGCTGTCAGCCGTCTCGGTGCCCGGCAGCGACTGGAGTTCCTTGCCGCTGCGCGCATCCAGCACGACGAGGCGGCCGGGTTCGCGCGAACCGGCAAACAGGCGCTGGCTGCGCTTGTCGTAGGCCAGCGGCACGTTCTTGTTGAGGTTGGGCGAAGTCCAGGTCCGCAGCGTGCCGGTCCTGATGTCGATAACGCCGACCGCGTTCTTGTCACGCATGCTGACGAAAAGACGTCCGCCCGTCCGGTCGAGGACGAGGCCCTTGAGCGTCATCGCCGGAACCGGGAAGCGGCGCACGACCTTGAGCGTGTCGAGCGAGATCGCGCTGATCTGCGATCCGGTATCGCCGTCGCGGCCGCTGACGTAGAAGACGCGGCCGACGAGATCGATGGCGCCGGTGTCGGACTTCGCGCCGACCGGGATCGAGGCGACGGTCTTGAAGTCGGTGGTCAGTACCTTGACCGTGCCATCCTTGCCTTCGGCCACCAGGAGATGGCCGGTCTTGGGGTCGAAGGCGACCTTGTGCGGCGAAACGACGTCACCGCCCGAAGCGATGAGCGCCCCGGTCTCCAGATTGAACGCGGCCATGAGCGCGCCGTCCTCGCCGGAAACATAGATGCGGTTGTGTGCCACGTCCGTCACCAGCTGGTCCCAGTCGCCTTCGGGCATGTCGGGGACCGGGGTGACGGCAAGCTGCTCGTAGACCGGCTTTTCGGCCGGGGCGGCGATGGCTGCACCGCTGATGCAGGCCGTGGCCGCCGCGAGCAGGAGGGAGGGGATCATGCGCATATCGTATTCTCCTTCAGAACTGAACGTTTACGCCGCCGAACACCGCTGATCCGGAAAGCTGGTGCTGGACGGTGTGGTCCCGCGTGCCTTCCGAACGGATCTTGGGGGTGTTGAGCAGATTGCGGCCCGATGTGTAGATCGAGACATTGTCGGTCACGGCGTAGCTGGCGCCGATGTCGAGCATGAACCGGGCCTCGGCATACTGGTCGAGTGCGCGGGTTGTGCCGACCGACCAGAGGCTGCGCCCCGCATAGGAGATCGCCGTGCGCACGTTGAGCTTGCCGTCGTCCCAGTAGACCGCGGCATTGTAGATATGCTTCGAGCTGGCGGGCAGCGGTCCCTTCTCGCCGGGACGAATATCGGCCGAAGAGTCGATGAGGGTGTAGTTGCCCGAAACGCCGAGGTTCGACAGCGGGCCGGGCAGGAACGAGAGGTGCTGGTCGTAGTTCAGCTCGATGCCGCGCACCCAGGCGTGGGAGATATTGGCATATGTGACGACCTGGGTAGGCGTCGCCTGATTGCCAAGCACGGCAAGGGTGACCGGGTCGGTGATGCCTCCGGACTGGGTGCGGTTGAAGATGTAGTTCGACAGTTCCTTGTCGAATACGCCCGCCGAGACGATGCCGCCGAACGGCAGGTAGTGCTCAACCGAAAGATCGAAGCTGTTGGCGGTGATCGGCTTCAGGTTCGGATTGCCGGTAGTGACGATGTTGTTGGCGGCGTCGATGGTTGCCGACGGATTGACCTGGTTGAAGCCCGGACGCGCGATCGTCGAGGAGTAGACCGCGCGGGCAATCAGGCTCGGCGAGAACTCGTAACGGGCCTGCAGCGAAGGAAAGAGGTTCGTGTAGCGCGACGTGGACGAGGTCGGCACCAGGATCGAACCCTTGCCGTTGGTGATCGTGCCGCCTGCTGCTGCCGAGGATGTGATCGGGACGCCGGTGTTGCCCTGGTAGCGGGCGTCGGTGAACTCGGCGCGCAGACCGGCGAGCAGATGCAGTGCACTGAAGTCGGCCTCGCCCTGCACGTAACCCGCGAACACGTTCTCGCGGTTGTCCTGCCGGGAAAGGCCGCCCGCATAGGCATCCGCCTGAACATTGTTGCCGAAGCCGGTGCCGGTTCCGCCGGACCACAGGCCGCGCATGGCGTCGATATCGATGTCCGGGCCGTTCGAATAATGGCTCTGGTCGACGATCGCATTGGCACCCGGCGCAACCACCGCGGGCCCGGTCGAGGGGAAGGTGGTGGCCGTGTAGGGGTTGATGACGTGGGTGTTGGTGCGCAGTCGCACGGCGACACCGAACTTGATGCTCTCATTGGCGCCGCCGGTCAGTGCGGTCGGCAAGGCGGCGTTGACCGCGCCGGACCACTCGCGGGTACGATAGAGGTTGTCGTTGTTGGTCAGGCTGGAGAGCTTGTAGGCGCCGGTCCCGAAAGGATCGGTCCCGGTGACGGTATATGACGGATAGTACCCGCCTGCATCACCATAGGTGATGTTTGCCGAACCCGGCTTCGAGGTGAAAGTCGAAATCGTGTCGTAAGGACGGTACTCGCGCCCCTGCGCGAAGGACACATGGTAGTCGAGTGCCAGATCGCCCAGCTTGTTGCGGCCACCGATTTCGGCAAGCTGCAGGTTCACCTTCAGCAGGGTGTCGCGCAGGCTCTTGTCGAGCTGCTTGACCGGCGACGTGTAAGTGCCGTCGGCGTTGGCCGTCGCCGTGCCAGAGGTCTTGATCGCAAGCTGCTGGCGCCAGTTGTCTTCCTGGTAGCCGGTGTTCAGGTAGCGGGCATAGAAACGGGTATCGGCATCGGGTTCGTAGGCGAACTCGATGCTGCCGCCCTTCGTCACATGGCGGAACGTGTTGTAGGACTGCGACATGCTCGACCAGGCCAGGTCCGGGGCGGAGGCCTTGTTGACGTAGCTGGTGCGCCGGTCGTCCATGCCCAGCGCGTCACGGTAGTAGGCCAGCGAGCCGACGATCGAGAACGGCCCGCCGCCGTTCTTGTCGCCGAAACGGATGCCGCCGCTGGCGGACAGGTCGACGACGCCGGTGTGGCGCGACAACTGCTCGCCCGAACCCAGGCGGGCGGTGAGGAAATGGTCGCGGCCGGTCGGAATTGCCTTGGGCGAGATTTCGATGGTGCCGCCAAGCGCCTCGGCGTCCATGTCGGGACGGTTGGTCTTGGTCAGCGTGAGCGAGCCGAACACGCCGGTCGGCATCACGTCGAACGAGAAGGCGCGGCCGCCGCCTTGCGGGGTCACGGGGTCCGGCGGCGGCAGGTGCGTGCCGCCGAAGGTCGTGCTGGTGAGGTCGGCGTCGAGCCCGCGGATGTTGACGAAGTGGCCGACACCCTTGTCCGCACCGATGGTGACGCCCGGCAGGCGGGCGATCGCCTCGCCCGCATTCAGGTCGAGCAGGCGAAACGCCTCTTCCTGCGAGATCGACTGAACGATGTTGGGCGCGTCCCTCTGCCGCGCACGGCTCTCGGCGCTGCCGTCCGCCGTGACGACGATGTCGGCGTGCTCGCCCGTATCGAGGTCATCGGCGAGTGCCGGTACGGCG
The DNA here is from genome assembly GCF_001742225.1 of Novosphingobium resinovorum. Taxonomy (NCBI): domain Bacteria; kingdom Pseudomonadati; phylum Pseudomonadota; class Alphaproteobacteria; order Sphingomonadales; family Sphingomonadaceae; genus Novosphingobium; species Novosphingobium resinovorum. Next base: position 220,037 of record NZ_CP017076.1, read on the forward strand.
GTGCCGCAAAGAAGGGCGGATACGATGACGGCGCGTGCCGTTTGGCCTGCGCAAGATGTGTTTCCGGACATTGAACTGACCCCCGAGTTGCGTCGGACGGGGCGGGGCGAATCACATCGCGAAGCCGTCGTCCGGTGGTTCGGGGGCGCCGGTTAGGCGCGCCGGATTATGCGAAAATTAGCGATCGGGAGGTGCAAGCAATATTGCTGCAATGTACAGAATTCTGCCAAAAACGTCATATTTATGTAATGGCCGGCGGATTAATCAGCATCGCAATTTGCCTCTGTGCGACTGGTGATTGTCTGCCATGCGTCTCTGTCTTGTCGAAGATGATCAGACCATCGGCGAAGCTGTCCGCAGCGGTTTCCGGTCTTATGGCTTCATGGTCGATTGGGTCGAGGACGGCGACGCGGCCGAGCATGCGCTGGGAACCAACGATTACTGGGCGGTACTGCTCGACCTCGGCCTGCCGGGCAAGTCCGGGCTCGAAGTGCTGTCCTGGATGCGCGGGCGGGGCAACGACACGCCGGTCATCATCCTCTCGGCGCGCGATGCCGTTCAGGACCGCATCGCCGGTCTGGACTGCGGGGCTGACGACTATCTTCCCAAGCCCTTCGACCTCGACGAGCTTGCCGCACGCCTTCGCGCCGTCCGGCGGCGCCGCGAAGGCCGGGCGAGCGTGCTGCGCCGCTACGGGCAGGTCGTGTTCGACCCCGCGCGGCAGGTGGTGACCTATCGCGGCAAACCGGTGAACCTGCGGGGGCGCGAACTCGCATTCCTGGCGGCGCTTCTGGAGGAGCCCGGCAAAGTGCTTTCGCGTGACCAGCTGATCGACCGCGTATACGGCTGGGACGTCGAGATCGAGAGCAATGCCGTGGAATTCCATGTACATGCCCTGCGCCGCAAGCTGTCGCCGGACGCCATCCGCAATATTCGCGGCGTCGGCTATTTTCTGGCCGACGAGCCGGCCGACTGACCGTTCGGGTGTCGATCAAGCAAAGACTTCTGCTGTGGCTGCTTGTCCCCCTGCTGGGGCTGAGCGTCGTCTTCATCGGCGGCACTTACGCGGTCGAGCGGGCAGCCATCGAACATTACCAGGACCTTCGCCTGCGCCAGATCGCCACAGGCATTCCGCCAAGGCTCAAGACCGCGGATTTCAGGGCGATCAACGTCAAGCTGTTCCACGGCAGGGACGATTTCCTGCTGCAGGTATGGACCGGCGACCGGGAAATCTACCGCTCGACGATTGATCGCGGCCTGCCCCGCTTCACGCAACCCGGCTTCGGCATCCGCTCGATCGGCGGGGAGCGGTGGAAGGTGTACCTCCGGCATGCGGGGCCTTACACGATCCAGGTGGGACAATCGCTGGAAGAGCGCAGCGCACTGGCGCGGGAGCGTGCCTTGCATCTGGTCGCACCGCTGATCCTGCTGTTCGTGGTCATTGCGCTTTTCACGCCTCTGGCGGTCACGGCGGGGCTGCGGACCTTGCACAGGATCTCGCGCGAACTGGATGCCCGGCACATCGACCGGCTCAATCCGCTCGACCCCACTGGCGAGCCAGCGGAAATCCAGCCGCTGGTGCAGGCGATCAACACCCTGTTGAACCGGTTGGGGAGGGCGGCCGGGGCGCAGCAGCGGTTCCTGGCCGACGCCTCGCACGAACTGCGCACGCCGCTGGCCGGACTGCAACTGCAGGTCCAGATGGTAGAGCAGGCAGGATCCGATGCGGAGCGCCGGAACGGGCTGGAAGCGCTCAAGGCCAGCGTGAAGCGGACCGGGCGGCTGGTCGAACAGTTGCTTGCGACCTCGCGCCTCGATGCGGAGGGTTCGGTGGCCAGCCGCGGGCCGATCACGATCAACACGATCGTGCGCGAAGCGCTCGTCCGGCTCGATCCGCTGGCCCAGGCCAAGCGGATCGACATTGGCCTCGTGCACGATGACGAGGCTGTCGTGCCGGGCGACGGGGACGAGCTTATGCTGCTCGTACTCAATCTGATCGACAACGCGATCCGCTATACGCCGGTCGGAGGGCAGGTCGATGTGGCACTGTGGCGGGGCAATGGCACATTCGACCTGACGGTCGAGGACAGCGGGCCAGGCATTCCGCAGGCCGAGCGTACACGCGCGTTCGACCGATTCTTCCGGGGTGCCGGACATACCGTGGCGGGAAGCGGCCTCGGCCTGGCGATCGCCAAGCGCATTGCCGATCGGCATGCGGCGGCGATCACGCTGGAAGATGCGGCCTCGCTGGGCGGTCTATGCGTGCGCGTCCGGTTTCCGCAGGATAGGCCGTCAACGCGGCCCCAGTTCGCGGACCCCGAACAGAACCGTCTCGCGTAGCCAGCGATGCGCGGGGTGGTCGTCGAACCGCCGATGCCAGACCATGTGGCTGCGCAAGGGCTCCGGCTGGACCGGCAGTTCGACCAGTTGCACCGCATAGGCGCGGCGGAATTCCTCGCCGATATGCCGCGCCGTGACGGCGATCATGTCCGACTGCATGAGGATGGCGCCGATCGACAGGTAAGGCGCCTCCACGCGGACGGCGCGTTCGAGGCCCATTTCCGCGAGACCTGCATCCATGGCGCTCAGATCGTCGCCGCTCGACGAGATTGCAAGGTGGGGTAGCGCCGCGAAGGCGGCGGCGTCCATCCGCGATCCGAGGACCGGATGGCCCCGGCGCACCAGTCCCACGAACTGATTGTCGATGAGTTCGCGTGCGTGGAAACGGGCCTGGGCCGGAGGCCGCGCGACCAGTGCAAGATCCAGTTCCGCGCGGTCGAGCAGGTCGGCGACGTCCAGAGTGCCACTCGGCACGAAGCGCAGGCGGATATGCGGCGCCATCGCCGCCACCTTCTGCAGGATCGGCCCGACCAGCGCGATTGCGGCATGGTTGTTGACCGCGACGACGAAGCGGTGATGCGTCTCCTCGGGCGCGAAGTGCTCGGTTTCCAGGGCGGTGCGCAGTTCGAGCAGGGCATGGCGAACGGGTTCCGCCAAACGCTCCCCGCGCGGCGTCGGCAGCATCCCCTGCGGCGTGCGGACGAAGACCTGATCGCCGAGCAGATGGCGCAGGCGGTTGAGCGCGTGGCTCATCGCCGGCTGGCTCAGACCAAGGCGGGCGGCGGCGCGGGTGACGCTGCGTTCGCGCAATATCGCCTCGAACACCAGCAGCAGGTTCAGGTCGAGCCGGGCGCCGGTCCGCTCTTCATTCATATCGTGCATGTACGAATTTATATAATGAGTTGGAGTAATGCTGCAAGTGCGGGCATTCAGCTGCCCATGGATATCCCGGATAGCCCCCAGCCGGTATGGCAGATGCTTCACCTGCCCTGCGTGGCGCCGGAAGCGCTGGTCGTCGTCCTGCAGGGCACCGACCGGTCCGACATGACCGCATTCGTGCCGGGTTGGCACGAAGCGGTGCCCCGCGCCGCTTTCGCGGCGATCCTGACGGAACGGAAATCCACCGCCGACGCCGCGCTGATCCGGGCGCGGATTGACGAAATGGGGCTGACCTTCGGACAAGTCGTGCTGGTCGGCGCGGGAAGCGCCGGGCACGTCGCGCTCGATCTGGTGCTGCAGGGCCGGGCGCCGGGTGCGGGCGCGATCGTCGTCGATCTGCCCCGTCCCGCCCTGCCGCGGGTGATGCGCGCGGCGCCCGCCTCGCTGCGCTTCGTCCAGCACCGCGACGAGGACGATCCCGAGGGGCGCGCCTTTCACGAGATGATCCGCGTGCTGCGCGACCTCTCCTTCGACATCCGCACTTTCGCGCTGTGGGACGGGCCTGACCCCACGAACGGCGCGCTGAACACTTTCCTGGTCGAGCTCGTCGCCCAAGCGAGCCGCTATCCTTCCGCAGCCCGGCACCCCACCCGGCAGGACGACTCCACGGACGCTGCATGAAAAACATCATCAAGCTCGCGCTGCACCGGCCCTATACGGTCGTCGTTCTCGCGATCCTCATCCTGATCTACGGTCTTTCGGCGGTGGTGCGCACCCCGGTCGACATCTTTCCCTCGGTCAACGTGCCGGTGGTCAGCGCGGTCTTCAGCTACAACGGCCTCTCGCCCGACCAGATGTCCGGGCGCATCGTCACGTTCTACGAGCGCGCGCTGACCGGCAGCGTCAACAATATCGAGCATGTCGAATCGCAGTCGCTGCCCGGCTACGGCATCGTGAAAATCTACTTCCAGCCCTCGGTCGACATCAACGCCGCGCTGGCGCAGGTCACCGCGACCTCGCAGACGGTGCTCAAGCAGATGCCCGCCGGCATCACCCCCCCGACCATCCTGAGCTTCGACGCATCGAGCGTGCCGGTGCTGCAGCTGGCGCTGTCGTCCAAGACGCTGCCGGACACGACGCTGTTCGACCAGGCCTCCGCGTTCATCCGCCCGCAGCTCGCCTCGGTCGCGGGGGCGTCGGTGCCGCTGCCCTACGGCGGCAAGGTGCGCCAGGTGCAGGCCGACCTCAATCCGCAGGCGCTGCAGCAGTACGGCCTTTCGGCCAACGACGTCACCGCCGCGCTGGCCAGCCAGAACCTGATCATTCCGGCGGGCACGCAGAAGATCGGCAATCTGGAATACACCATCAACCTGAACGCCTCGCCCGATGCGATGGCCAAGTTCAACGACCTGCCGATCAAGACCGTCAACGGCGCCACCGTCTACATGCGCGACGTCGCCTTCGTGCATGACGGCAACCCGCCGCAGACCAACGTGGTCCACGTCGACGGCGGCAACGCGGTGCTGCTCAGCATCATCAAGTCCGGCGCGACCTCCACGCTCGACGTGATCAACGGCGTCACCGGCCTGCTCCCCGCCATCCGCGATACCCTGCCTGCCGGACTGAACCTGCTGGCCACCGGCGACCAGTCGGTGTTCGTCACCAGCGCGGTGTCGGGCGTGGTGCGCGAAGGCGTGATCGCCGCCGCGCTGACCGGGCTGATGATCCTGATCTTCCTGGGCAACTGGCGCTCGACGCTGATCATCCTCGTCTCGATCCCGCTGTCGATCCTGGCCTCGCTGGGCACGCTGGCGGTGCTGGGGCAGACGATCAACGTGATGACCCTGGGCGGCCTGGCGCTGGCGGTGGGCATCCTCGTCGACGACGCCACGGTGACGATCGAAAACATCAACGCCCATCTCGAAGGCGGCGAGGACGTGCGCGATGCGGTGCTGCACGGCTCAGAACAGATCGTCCAGCCCGCCACCGTCTCGCTGCTGTGCATCTGCATTGCCTTCGTGCCGATGTTTTGGCTGAACGGCGTGTCCGGCAGCCTGTTCCGTCCGCTGGCGGAAGCGGTGGTGTTCGCGCTGATCGCCTCCTACCTGCTGTCGCGCACGCTGGTCCCGGCGATGGCCGACCGCCTGCTCAAGCCGATCCGTCACGGCGAGGCGCCGACCGGCGGCCGGATCTCGCAGACCCTTCAGCGCGCCCAGCGCCGGTTCGAGGCCGGGTTCGAGACGCTGCGCGCCTATTACCTGGGCCTGCTCGAACTCGCGCTCGGTCGCCGCCGTCCGGTGGTAATCGGCTTCATTGGCCTGTCGCTGCTGTCGCTGTGCCTGTACCCGCTGCTGGGACAGGACTTCTTCCCGCAAGTCGACGGCGGCCAGATTCGCATCCACATGCGCGCCCAGACCGGCACCCGGATCGAGGCGACCACGCGCACCGCCGACCAGGTCAGCACCGCCATCCGCGATATCCTGCCGCATGGCGAGGTCGCGGGCGTCGTCAGCAACATCGGCCTCAGCGTCAGCGGCATCAACATGGCCTACGACAACGCCGGCACCATCGGCACCGAGGACGCCAGCATCCAGGTCAGCTTGGCGCCGGAGCACGGCGAGACGGCGGACTACGTGAAGACCCTGCGCGAGGAACTGCCGCGCCGCTTCCCCGGCGTCGATTTCGCCTTCCTGCCCGCCGACATGGTCAGCCAGATCCTGAACTTCGGCACACCTGCGCCGATCGACCTCCAGATCGTCGGCAGCGACCTTGCCGCCAACCGCGCTTATGCCACCGCGCTGCTCGCCCGCATCCGCAAGATACCCGGCGTCGCCGACGCCCGTATCCAGCAGGCCTTCCAGCAGCCCGCGCTCAGCGTGTCGCTCGACCGCTCGATGGCAGGCGCGGTGGGGATCAACGCCCGCGACACGGCCAATGCGATGCTGACGACGTTCTCGGGCAGCGGGCAGGTCGCGCCGACTTACTGGCTCGATCCCAAGACCAGCGTGTCCTACCCGGTCGCCGTGCAGATGCCCCAGCGTGACATCACCTCGCTCGACGGGCTGAAGAACATCCCGCTGACGCCCAGCACTGCCGCCGCCGGGCAGACGCCCGAACTGCTGCGCAACCTTGCCGACATCAGCCGCGCACCCAACAACGCGCTGATCTCGCACTACAACGTGCGCCCGGTGATCGACATCTACGCCACCCCGCAGGGGCGCGATCTGGGTGCCGTCGCGGCGGACGTGAACAAGATCGTCGCCGATGCCGCCAAGACCCTGCCCAAGGGATCGAGCGTGGCGCTGCGCGGTCAGGTCGCGACGATGACCAGCGCCTATACGCAGCTGTTCGTCGGCCTCGCCTTCGCGATCCTGCTGATCTACCTGCTGATCGTCGTCAACTTCCAGTCCTGGCTCGATCCGCTGGTGATCGTGCTGGGCCTGCCGACGGCGCTGGCGGGCATCGTGTGGATGCTGTTCGCGACCGGCACGACGATGTCGGTGCCCGCGCTCACCGGAGCCATCCTGTGCATGGGCGTCGCGACCGCCAACTCGATCCTGCTGATCGCCTTCGCCCGTGAACGTCTGGACGGCGGTTCCGCGCCGCTGACGGCGGCCATGGAAGCGGGCGCCGCGCGCTTCCGCCCGGTGCTGATGACTGCCAGCGCGATGATCCTGGGCATGATCCCGATGGCGATCGAGCCGGGCCAGAACATGCCGCTCGGCCGCGCGGTGATCGGCGGGCTGCTGTTCGCCACTTGCGCCACGCTCGTCCTCGTTCCCACGCTCTTCGCCATCGTCCACGGCGCAGGCAAGGTCATCAAGCGCGATACTTCGGGCATCGCTCCCGAACCCGCCACCATCTGAGAGCCATCATGTCCACTCCATCCATCACCCCAAAGACGCCCAGCCGCCGCTTCCTCCTAATCGCGGGAGCGACAGGAACTGCGTTGGCGATCGTGATCGCCGCCTCCGGCCTGATCACCCGCGCCGTTTCGGCAAGCGCCAACGCGCAGTGGTCGGGCAGCAACGCGGTGCCCACCGTGAACCTCGCGAAGCCGCAGGTCGGACAAGCCAGCGCGATCAGCCTGCCGGGGACGATCCAGCCCTTCCAGAAGGCGCAGCTCTATGCGCGGGTGGACGGCTACCTGAAATCGTGGAGCGTCGATATCGGCGCGCCGGTCCACGCCGGGCAGACGCTGGCCGTCGTCGATGCGCCCGACCTCGACCAGCAACTGGCCGCCGCGCGCGGCGATCTGGCGATGGCCCAGGCGAACTACCGCCTGGCCACGCTGACCGCCACGCGCTGGTCCGACCTGAGCCAGACCGGCGCCGTCGCGCAGCAGGTGGTGGACGAGAAGGCGGGCGACCGCGAGGCCAAGCGCGCGGTCGTCTCCGCCCTTCAGGCCAAAGTGCGCGGGATTGAGGCCCTGTCCGCCTACAAGCGCATCGCCGCGCCGTTCGACGGCATCGTGACCGCGCGCAAGACCGATATCGGCGCGCTCATCACCGCCGGATCGAACGGGCAGGAACTGTTCGAGGTCGCCGACTTGCGCAAGCTGCGCATCTACGTGCAGGTGCCGCAGACGCTGGCGGCCAAGCTCAAGGTCGGGCAGCAGGCGACGTTCACGCTGCCCGAACAACCCGGACAGACGCTGAAAGCCAGCGTGGCGGCGATTTCCCACGCCCTGGACCCGGCGGCGCGCACCATGCTGGTGCAGCTGCAGGCGGCCAATCCCGGCAACGTGGGCGCCGGCGCCTATTGCCAGGTGACCTTCGATGAACCGGCGGCGGCAAGCAACGCCATCCGCATTCCCGCGACCGCGCTGATCGTGCGCAACGCCGGCAGCGCCGTCGCCATCGTCGGCCCCGGCAACAAGGCGGTGATCCGCGACGTCAAGCTGGGCCGCGACTACGGCGATGCCGTCGATGTCGTCGCCGGGCTGTCGCCCTCCGACCGCATCGTCGACACCCCGCCCGAAACGCTGCGCACCGGCGACGCGGTGCGGATCGCCGCTCCCGCCCCCGCCAAGACGAAGGCCGGCGCATGACCGGCCTTGCCCGCAGGCTGCGCTTCGGCCTTACCCTCCTCGCCGCGTCATCGCTGGCGGGCTGCAACCTGGCACCGGCATATCACCCCCCCACCATGCCGGTGCCGGACCATTTCGCCCCGCTGCCTGGATGGAGCGAGGCGGCGCCCGCCGATGCCGCGCCGCGCGGGGCATGGTGGGAGGCATTCGGCGATCCTGCGCTCAATGCCTTCGAGGCCCGCCTGACCGCCGACAATCCCGACCTGCAGGCCGCCGTCGCCCGCTACGACCAGGCCAGCGCCTATGCCCGGCAGGCACGCGGCGCGCTCCTCCCTTCGGCAAGCCTGCAGGGCAGCGCCACCCGCAACCGGCAGTCGGCGGACAAGCCCCTGCGCGGCTCGGGACAGCCCGACGTCTACAGCGCCGACCAGGCCAACGGCGTGGTGGGCTACGAACTGGACTTGTGGGGCAAGCTGCGCAACCAGCTCACCAGCCGCAAGGCGATGGCGCAGGCCAGCGACGCGGATCGCGCGGCGGCGCAGCTGAGCCTGCAGGCCCAGCTTGCCGACAGCTATTTCCAGCTGCGCGGTCTCGATGCCCAGACCCGGCTGCTCGACGATACGGTAGCGCTCTATCGCAAGAGCCGCGACCTGACCGCCATTCTCTATCGCGGCAAGCTGGCGGCGCAGATGGACGTGTCGCGGGCGGAAGCGCAGCTGGGCACCGCGCAGGCCGCGCTGACCGAGGTGCACAGTCGCCGCGCGCTGCTGGTGAATGCGATCGCCGTCCTTGTCGGCACCATGCCGAGCGATTTCGCAGTTACCCCGGCCGATCTTCCGCCGGCACTGCCCGCCGTTCCGGAAGGGGTGCCCTCGGAACTGCTGCAACGCCGCCCCGACATCGCCTCGGCCGAACGAGCGATGGCCTCGGCCAATGCCGGGATCGGCGTCGCGCGCGCGGCGTTCTACCCCTCTATCAGCTTCAACGCGCTGGGCGGGTTCCAGAGCGCAGGCAGCGATCCCTTCAAGGCCAGCGACATCCTCTGGTCGCTGGGGCCGTCCATCAACCTGCCCATCTTCCAGGGCGGCCGCCTGAAGGCTGACCTGGATGCGGCGCATGCGCGCTTTCGCGAAATGTCCGCGCAGTATCGCGGAACGGTGCTCCGCGCCTTTCGCGAGGTAGAGGACAATCGCGTGCTGCTGTCCGATCTTGCGAAGGAGCGCGGGTTCAACGACACGACCGTTGCCGCCGCGACGCAGACGTCGAATGCGGCGAGCGATCTCTATCGTGCAGGAACCACGAGTTATCTGGACGTGGTCACCGCCCAGACTTCCCTGTTTCAGGCGCAGCAGGCCGCCCTCGACGTGCGGACACGCCATTTCGTCGCCGCGGTGGACCTTGTCCGCGCATTAGGCGGTGGATGGTAGTACGCCGCCGCCTTGTCCGAACCGGAGCGGACGAATCTTATCCCGCCCGTGATCGCGCCGGGCACGGCAGCGTCAGAAGCGGAGGCATCGCACCCGGGAGCCCGCAACCGCGGGCACCGCATGCGCGCGCCGTTCCACCAGCAGGTCGGCGCGGGCGAGCAGCATCTGGGCCGATGCTTCCTGCCGCTCGATGATGGCGACGCCGTCTCCCGCATTGTCTCCTGCCGCGCAAAGGAACTGATCGCGATCGCTTCTGCCCGGCGCATCGTGGAGCAGCCGGTGCTCGCTCCACTGCAAAGCCTGATCGAAGCCCGCGCCGGAAAGCGCGCAGATCATGGGCGCCAGAAAGAGGCGGGCAGTGGTCAGCGCGGCGGTCGGATTGCCTGGCAGGCCAAGCACATGAGTCCGGCCGATCCTGCCGTACCATAGCGGCTTGCCCGGCTTCATCGCCACACCGGCAAAGGCCATCCGCAGGCCCAGCGGCATCAGCGCCCTCCGTGCCAGATCCCGGTGGCCGTGCGAGGCGCCGCCCGCGACGACGATAAGGTCCGTCCCGTCCATCGCCGCCATCGCAGCCGCACGCAGGTCCTCGACCCGGTCCATCGATCGCAAGGTGCCGAGCGGTTTCGCACCCCATTGACGCGCCATCAGCAGCAGGGCTTCGCTCAGGCTGTCGGGGATGGTATCGACGTCGGGTGCGGCATTGCCGGGAACGACAAGCTCGTCTCCATTGACCATCACCCGAAGCCGGGGTTGGCGCCACACGGGCAGCTTCGCAATATCGGCAGCGGCGGCGACCACCATGGCGCGGGGACCGATCCGGCTGCCTGCCGGGAGCAGCGCCGTACCTTTCGCAAAATCGGATGCGCGCGGCCTGACATGGGGCTTGCCCGAAGTACGCGGCAGGATCACCTCTTTGCCGTCGAGGCGGGCGTGTTCGCGCATCACCACCCGGTCTGCTCCCAAGGGTATCGGTGCGCCGGTCGAGATGCGCATCGCGGCTCCGGGTCGCAATGGCAACGGCTGGCTTCCCCCGGCCACGCTCTCTCCCTGCAGCACGAAGCGGGTGAAATCCCCGGCAAAGTCCTCGGACCGGACGGCGAAACCGTCCATTGCCGCGCTGTCCCGCCTTGGTGAATCGATCTGCGCGATGGCATCACCGGCCAGCGTCCGGCGACCGGCCTTCGCCAGCGGGACCCATTCGACCCCCAGCGGCGCGCAGCTTTGCCGGACTATCGCCTGCGCGTCATCGAAGGTTGCGGCAGCGTGGCAGGGCAGTTCGGGAGCGGTGGCCATTCGCCTACTCCCCTACCGCGATGCGCAGGGGCATTGCCACCGCCGAACCGACGGGCACCGTGCCGTCGGCCTGCGCGACGGCCTCTCCGATCAGGATCAGAGTGGGGCGGTCCTCGGCAAAGGCCTGGGCCACCAGCGGCAGCAGGTCCAGCCGGGTGCGCAATTGCTGCTCCTGCGGCAGCGACGCGTCGCAGGTGATCAGGGCAGGCGTGGAGCCCGGCAGACCGGCGGCGATGAGCGCCATGCTCAGTTCCGGTGCCGCTTCCCGGCCCATGTAGACGGCCAGCGTGCAGGCGGGATCGGCGAGCGCCGGCCAGTCCAGATCGAGTGCCTGCCCGTTGCGGCTATGGGCCGTGACGAACTGCACCCGACGGGCGATGCCGCGTAGGGACAGCGACAGCCCGGCCGATGCCGCAACGGCGCTGGCGGCGGTGATGCCCGGACAGATGCGCACCCGCACGCCGACCTTGCGCAAGGCTGTCATCTCTTCGGTCGCACGGGCGAACATGGCCGGGTCGCCGCCCTTGAGCCGCACCACGCGCTTACCGGCAAGCGCGGCTGCGACGAGCATCTCATCGATGCTCTGCTGATCGCGGGAGTGGCGGCCCGAGCGCTTGCCCACGCTGACGCGGTCCGTGCGGGCAGGGATGAGATCGAGCACGCCGGGGCCGACGAGCGCGTCGTGGAAAACGACGTCGGCCGCCGCGATCAGCTTTTCCGCCTTGCGGGTCAATAGATCCGGGTCGCCCGGCCCGGCGCCGACCAGCCAGACTTCACCGGGGGCGATCAGTTCATTCGGCTGCATCGAGAACCTCCTCGTTGGCCTGTGCCGTATTGGTCTGTGCAAGAATTTTGGCGAGGGCAGGGCGGCACGACCCGCAGTTGGTGCCCGCGCCCAGCGCCCTGCCGATGGCGGGAACGTCCACCAGCGCCTGCTCGCGGATGGCGGCGACGATCTGGTTGAGGCCGATGTCGAAGCAGACGCAGACGGTCGCGCCCTTGTCCGGCTGGCTGCCGGGGCCGCGCGCGGCGAGCACGGTGGCGCCCACGTCGCCCGCCGCGAGTTGCCCGATCAGCCAGTCGCGCGAAGGCAGCAGGCCGGTGCGGGTGACGAACAGCACGCCCGCCAGACGCCCCTCGACGATCACCGCGATGCGGCGCGAGCCTCGGGTATGGTCGATGGCCTCGATGCGCTCGCCTTTGGGCAGGCAGGCTTCGATGCGCGCGGCATCGCCATTGCCCGCGATCTCGTAGAGCGCGCCGCCGGGCACCGCCACGCGCGTCGCCCACAGGCAGGGCACGCGGGCGGGTTCATCGCCGCGCAGGATGAGGAAGCCCTTCCATTCGGTCTCGACTTTGGCGAGCGCGGCGGGGGTGGACTTGAAGCCGGGCTGGCCGGAGTGCGGATCGACCAGCGGGCGCGGCAGCAGGCCGGTGCGGCCGCCGGTGGAGATCTGGTCGGTCCAGTGGATCGGCGTGAAGATCTCGCCCGGGCGTTGCCCGTCGCTGAGCTGCACGCGGAAGGTGCTGTTGCCCTGCGGGGTCGAGACGCGGGCGAGATCGCCGTCCGTGAGGTCCAGCGCGAGGGCGTCGGCGGGATGGACCTCGACCAGCGGCTCCTCGCGGTGGCGCGCCAGCTTGGGGGCGAGGCCGGTGCGCGTCATCGTGTGCCACTGGTCGCGGTAGCGCCCGGTGTTGAGCGTCAACGGCCAGTCGGCGAGCGGTGCCTGAAGGTCCATCTGTCCGACCTTGACCATCCGCGCGCGTCCGCTCGGCGTCGGGAAGCGACCGTCGGCGAACGGTGTACCACCCCAGCGGAACGGCTCCATCGCGTCATAGGCAAGGTTGCCGATCGCGGCGTGGGCGGCGAGGTTCAGGACGCGCGCGCCATCATTCTGATAGCCCGTGAGGCGCGCATGTTCGCGCCAGATGTCGGCGGGAGTATCATAGGCGAAGGCGCTCCCCCAGCCCATCCGGCGGCCCACTTCCTTGACGATCCACCAGTCCGGCTTCGCCTCCCCGGGCAGCGCCATGAACGGACGCTGGCGGCTGATGGTGCGCTCCGAATTGGTGACGGTGCCGTCCTTCTCCCCCCATGCGGCGGCGGGGAGGCGCACATGGGCATAGGCGGTGGTGTCCGTGTTCGCGATGACGTCGGAGACGACGACGAAGGGGCATTTCTCCAGCGCCGCACGCACGTTGCCCGCGTCGGGCAGCGAGACGGCGGGGTTGGTCGCCATGACCCACAGCGCCTTGATCCGCCCCTCGCCGATCGCGCGGAACAGGTCCACTGCTTTGAGACCCGGCTTCGTCGCCATCGTCGGCGCGGCCCAGAAGCGGCCGACGCGCGCGACGTTCTCGGCCGCGAAGTCCATGTGCGCAGCCAGCGTCGAGGCGAGCCCGCCGACCTCGCGCCCGCCCATCGCATTGGGCTGCCCGGTGATCGAGAACGGCGCCGCGCCCGGCTGGCCGATCCGCCCCGTCGCAAGATGCAGGTTGATGATCGCGTTGACCTGGTCGGTGCCGCGGATCGACTGGTTGATCCCCTGGCTGAACATCGTGACCGTGCGCGGGTTCGCGGCAAACATCTCGTAGAACTGCAGCAGCAGCGCGGGATCGAGGTCACAGGTCTGCGCCGTGGTCCACACGTCATGGCCGGTCGCAAGGTGCTCCCAGAAACCCTCGGGCGCATCGACGTGGGCAGCCATGAACGCCTTGTCGACCATGCCCTGCTCGGCGAGCCATGCCAGCAGCCCGTTCATCAGCGCCACGTCGCTGCCGGGGCGCAGCGGCAGGTGCAGGTCGGCGCCTTCGCAGGTTTCTGTGCGGCGCGGGTCGATGACGATCAGCTTCGTGCCCCGCTCTGCACGCGCCGCCTGGATGCGCTGGTAGACGATCGGATGGCACCATGCCGTGTTCGAACCGACCAGCACGACGAGGTCGGCCTTGTCCAGATCCTCGTAGCCGGCGGGCACCACGTCCTCGCCGAAGGCGCGGGTGTGGCCGGCGACCGCGCTCGACATGCACAGGCGCGAATTGGTGTCGATGTTGGCCGAACCGATGAAGCCCTTCATCAGCTTGTTGGCGACGTAATAGTCCTCGGTCAGCAGCTGGCCGGAAACATAGAACGCCACGCTGTCCGGGCCATGGCGGGCGATGGTGTCGCGAAAGCGCTTGGCGACGAGGTCCAGCGCCTTGTCCCAGCGTACGCGCTTGTCGCCGATCATCGGGTGGAGAAGGCGGCCGCTCAGCCCGACCGTCTCGCCCAGATGCGTACCCTTGGAGCAGAGGCGCCCCGCATTCGCCGGGTGTGCCTCGTCCCCCCGGATCGTCACCTCGCGCGCACCCGTGGGGGTGGCCGAGATGCCGCAGCCGACGCCGCAATAGGCGCAGGTCGTGCGGACCGCCTCGCGCATCAGGCCGCGTCCCTCATCACTTCGGGACGCGCCAGCAGGATGCGACCGTTCTCCTCACGCACGGCAATGGTCGGGGTGCAGCCGCTGTCCGCCCCTTGCGCCTCGCCGCTCGCCAGCGCGATGTTCCAGTTGTGCAGCGGACAGGCGACCGCGTGGCCATGGACGATGCCCTGGCTGAGCGGCCCCTTCTTGTGCGGGCATTCGTTGACGAGCGCGAAGACCTTGTCGTCGCCGGTGCGGAAGACGGCGATCTCCGGCTCCCCCTCGAACCGCACGGTGCGCGCGCCGCGCTGGGGGATGTCGCTCAGGGTTCCGATATCGATCCAGTCGGTCATGGCGTTCACTCCGCTGCTTCGAGAGCAAGAGGTTGGAGGTGCTGGTGCAGGTCGGCGCGATCGCCCGAGGCGCGTTCGGCCCACGGATCGTCCTGGCTGAAGCTCTGCGAATAGAGGAACCGCGCGGCGAGCGCCTTGCGGCCCGCCTCGTCCTCGACCACGCGGGACTTCACGTAGTCGACGCCGACGCGCTCGATCCACGGTGCGGTGCGTTCCAGATAGCGCGCTTCCTCGCGGTAGACCTGGATGAAGGCGGCGCAATATTCGAGCGCTTCCTCCTCGGTCGCGACCTTGCACAGGAAGTCGGTGGCGCGCACCTTGATGCCGCCGTTGCCGCCCACGCTCAGTTCGTAGCCGGAATCCACGCAAACGATTCCAAAGTCCTTGATCGTCGCCTCGGCGCAGTTGCGCGGGCAGCCGGAAACCGCGATCTTGAACTTGTGCGGCATCCAGCTGCCCCAGGTCATCCGCTCGGTCTTGACGCCGAGGCCGGTCGAATCCTGCGTGCCGAAGCGGCACCATTCCGAACCCACGCAGGTCTTCACCGTGCGCAGGGACTTGCCGTAGGCATGGCCCGAGACCATCCCGGCGGCGTTGAGATCGGCCCAGACGGCGGGCAAATCCTCCTTCTTGATGCCGAAGATGTCGAGGCGCTGGCCACCGGTCACCTTCACCATCGGCGCATCGTACTTCTCGACCACGTCGGCGATCGCGCGCAACTCGCGCGGGTTGGTGAGGCCGCCCCACATGCGCGGGACCACCGAATAGGTGCCGTCCTTCTGGATGTTGGCGTGCATACGCTCGTTGACGAAGCGGCTCTGCTGGTCGTCCACGTATTCGCCGGGCAGCGCGCAGAGCAGGTAGTAGTTGAGCGCCGGGCGGCAGGACGAACAGCCATCCGGCGTCGCCCAGTGCAGCTTCTGCATCACTTCGGGGATCGAGCGCATGTCCTGCGCCACGATCTCGCGGCGCACGTCGTCGTGCGTGAAGCTGGTGCACTTGCACAAGGTCTTCGGCCCTGCCTCGACCTCTTCGCCCAGCGTCAGCGCCAGCAGGCTCTCGACAAGGCCGGTGCACTGCCCGCAGCTGGCCGAAGCCTTGCAGGTGGCGCGCACGGCGTCGAGGCTGCAGGCACCCGCCTCGATGCAACCGACGACCTGGCCCTTGGAGACGCCGTTGCAGCCGCAGATCTCGGCATCGTCCGAGAGCGCCGCAACGGCCGCCTTAGGGTCCAGCGCGCCTCCTCCCGAGGCGAAGGCCTGGCCGAAGATCAGCAGGTCGCGGACTTCGGAAACGTCCTCGCCCTTCTTCAGCAGGTCGAAGTACCAACCGCCGTCCGCCGTATCGCCGTAGAGTACGGCGCCGACGACCTTGTCGTCCTTCACCACGACGCGCTTGTAGACCCCGCGCGCGGCATCGCGCAGCACGATGTCCTCGCATCCCTCGCCGCCCGAGAAGTCGCCGGCGGAGAACACGTCGAGCCCGGCGACCTTCAGCTTGGTCGAGGTGACCGAGCCGCGATAGCCGGTGTGCCGGTCGGTCAGCCCGTCGGCGAGGCTGCGGCACATGTCCCACAGCGGCGCGACGAGGCCGTAGACGTTGCCGTCATGCTCCACGCATTCGCCGACCGCGAGCACCGAGGGGTCGCTGGTGACCATGTGGTCGTCGACCTTGATGCCGCGCCCGACGTCCAGCCCCGCCTCGCGCGCCAGCGCGGTGGCGGGACGGATGCCCACGGCCATGACGACAAGGCTGGCCGGAATCTCGCGCCCGTCCTTGAGGCGCACGCCCTCGACCTTGCCCTCGCCGTAGATCTCGGCGGTGTCGGCGCCCGTCAGGATGGACTGGCCGCGACCTTCCAGCGCGGACTTGAGCAGCCAGCCCGCGGCCTCGTCCAGCTGGCGCTCCATCAGCGTGGACATGAGGTGGATGACGGTGACCTTCATGCCGCGCAGGGTCAGACCATGCGCCGCCTCCAGCCCCAGCAGGCCGCCGCCGATGACCACGGCCGAGCCGCCACCTTGCGCTTTTCCGGCCTCGGCAGCCGCCAGCATCGTATCGACGTCGTTCATGTCGCGGAACGAGATCACGCCGGGCAGATCCTTGCCGGGCACCGGAATGATGAACGGATCGGAGCCGGTCGCGATCAGCAGGCGGTCGTAATGCACCGTGCGGCCCGAGCGCGAAGTCACGGTTTTCGCCGCGCGGTCGATCGCGGTGACGGGATCGGCGGTGATGAGGTCGATGCCGTTCTCGTCGTACCACTCGCGGGTGTTGATGACGATCTGGTCGAAGGTCTTCTCACCCGCCAGCACCGGCGAAAGCATGATGCGGTTGTAGTTCACATGCGGTTCGGCGCCGAAGATGGTCACGCGGTAGCGGTCCGCATCGCGCGCCAGCAGTTCCTCGACCGCGCGGCAGCCCGCCATGCCGTTGCCGACGACGACCAGATGCTCGCGCACATCGTCGCTCGGCACGATCGGCGCGTCGTCATAGTCGGAATTGGGTTCGATCCCGTCCTGAAAGTCCATGTTCGAAACTCCGGCAATGTCATGGGAAAGGGAGTTGAAAACGAGAAAAGGCCGCCATCCAGACCCCCGGTTCGAAACCGGAAGTCAGGATGGCGGCCTTGCCATCATTCGGTGCCTAAGTGCCCCGTCAGTGGGACATTTCGGCGATGTAGGAAGGACAACGCTGCCCTTTGCACTGCAACATAAATGGAATCGCCCGAAGGCTCAAGCGATTCCGTAACGAACCTGTCAAATCGCCCAGTCGAACTGGACCCAGACCTTGTCGGTGTCGGTCGCGAGGGTCTTCGCGTCATAGTGGGCATAGCGCAGCGCGATCGTCGTCTTGCGCAGCTTTGCCGAGGCCAGGAGATTGATTTCGTTGCCGTAGTGCTGGTCCAGCCGGTCGCTGTCGAAGCGATGCCAGGTCGCCTGCAGGGTGACGGCGGAAAACGCGCCGATCTGCTTCGTGCCATACCCGCCGCCGACATAGAGATCGCGCACGCCGTTCGCGGGGGTGGTCAGGAACTTGTCCGCCCAGCCCTGGAACTTGAAGTTGGTGCCCAGCGGCGTCTGGAAGCTGGTCAGCGTCGCGCCCTTGTCGGAGCCAAGCACTTCGTAACCGGCATTGGCCTTCCAACCCTTCACGTCGAGCGTCGCGTCGGCCAGCCAGTATTCGGCGCTGTAGTCGCTGGGATTGCGGTGCCAGTCCGACTGGCGCGCGTAACTCGCCTGATACGCCAGTTTCACCGCCTTGCCGAACGCATGAGTCCCCGCGAAACGGGCACCATATGTCTGGCTGGAGAGGCGAAACGCCTGCACCGCCGCCTCATCCTGATCGACGAGGTAGGCGAACCCGGTCAGCACCCCAAGCGGTGTCTCCCACGAGAGGTTGGCGAGCAGATTGTCCCCGCCCACCGCCTGCTGGCGCGCGGCGTTGCCGTCGATGCCCCAGATCGTGCGCACGCTCCAGGCGTAGGAAACGTCCAGTTTCAGGCCCTTGACCGGGGTGACCTCGGCCCTCACCGCGTCGAAGGTCTGCGCATTGTCGCGGAAGGCGACGTTGCCGACGAAGCGCTCGTCGTCCAGAGCGATCTTCTGGCGCCCGGCGGTCAGCGTCACGCCTTTCGCCTTGTACTGCAACTGCGCGATGTAGAGCGCGATGTTCTGCGGATCGGCCACAAGGGGCCGCGTGGCCGCGCCGTTCACGCCATCGTAGTAGTGATCGACCACGGCGAGGTTGCCCTGCGCGACCACGGTGGCACTCAGCGCCCCGCTGGTGGCCTGCGCGCCGCCGCGCACCCGCACGGTCAGCGCATCGGCCTTGGCGGCGATGCCGTCCTGATCGACATGCTCGTAGCGCACCCGCGCCTCGGCGACCGGCTTGACCGTGATGTCCTGGGCCTGCGCCGATCCCGCGCAAGCGACCCCGCCGACGACCAGCACGGCCGCCGCTTTTGTTATGTTTTTCATGGTGAAAGCGTCCCCCTCAGGACGAAAGAAAGTGGGGCGGCGGCGCTGGGGTGCCGCCGCCCCGGTTGTCGGCTCAGATGCGCGCGCCGGTTTTCCAGGTCGCGCGCCAGCGGCCCTTGACGCTCGCCACCGAGGCGAGAGCCACGACCGCAAGGCCGGCAAAGATCAGGAAGCCCGGCGCGAAGCTGCCAGTGAACTGCTTGGCCAGGCCGAGCGAGCTGGCGAGGTAGAACCCGCCGACACCGCCCGCCATGCCGACGAGGCCGGTCATCACGCCGATCTCGGCCTGGAAGCGCTGCGGGACCAGCTGGAACACCGAACCGTTGCCGGTGCCGAGCGCCAGCATCGCCACCACGAACAGCCCGAGCGCCGCGATCAGGCTAGGCGCCTGAGACACGCCGACAAGCGCGATCGCAGCCACCGCGTAGACCATCATCAGCGCCTTCACACCGCCGATCTTGTCGGCCAGCGCGCCGCCCATCGGACGGACCAGCGATCCGGCGAAGACGCAGCCCGCCGTGCAATATCCGGCGACGACGGTGCTGAGGCCGAACTGGTCGGTGAAGTAGATCGGCAGCGACGCGGCAAGCCCCACGAAACCGCCGAAAGTCACCGCGTAGAAGGCCATCAGCCACCATGCGTCCGCCTGCTTGAGCAGCGCCGCATAGTCCACCAGCTTGCGCGGCGCGGGCTGGTTCGGTGCGTCCTTCGCCAGCGCGAGATAGATGCATAGCACCACGGTCAGCGGGATGCAGGCAAGGCCCAGCACCGCGTTCCAGCCGAACATCTTGGCCAGCGTCGGCGCGAAGAGCGCGGCGAAGACGGTGCCCGAATTGCCCATGCCCGCAAGGCCCATCGCCTTGCCTTGATGCTCGGCCGGATACCAGCGGCTGGCGAGCGGCAGCGCGATCGCGAAGCTCGCCCCCGCAAAGCCCAGGATCACGCCCAGCGCCAGCGTCCCGCCAAAGCTGGTGACGCCCATCGACCAGGCGAAGAACAGCCCGGTGATGACGATGACCTGATTGATCGCGCCCGAGCGCTTCGGCCCGATGCGATCGACCAGCAGCCCGTTGACGACGCGCAGGAGAGCGCCCGCCAGCGTGGGAAGCGCCACCATCAGGCCCTTCTGCGCGGGCGTGAGCCCGAGAGTCTTCGAAATCTCCGGCGCCAGCGGGCCGAGCAGGACCCAGACCATGAAGGCGAGGTCGAAATAGAGGAAAGCTGCGATCAGAGTCGGCGTGTGGCCGGCCTTCCAGAAGCCGACGGCGGGCTTCTGCGCGGGCGCAAGCACGTCATTGTCTTCGTCAGGTCGGAAGAATGCGGTTGCCATGGTACGTCCCCCATAAATCATGAAAGCGGACACGAAAAAAGCCGCAGGCCGGACGTCACCCTTGCGGTGAGCCCGGTCAGCGGCTTTGCTGCGAATTTCGGTGAGGATGGCGTCCCGTCTTTGGGACAGCCTATCCGGTGTGGTCGCGCTTCATCGCGAGACGCCTATATAGTCACGCGATTTCGCAGATCTGGCAAGACGTAAAATTGCACGCGTTTTCAGCGTCATCGCATTTTCAATGCTGCCCAAAAATCCTAACGGGCAAAACCGGCGAGGTAGTCCTCGATCCGTTCAGGATCGAACACGCGGCCGTCGAAGAACCGGTCAGGCCCCAGCAGCAGGTCGCCCTTGCGCGAACCCACGCCGAGCGGCGCATCGACCGCCCCTTCCAGCTTCATGCTCGCCCCCGGCATCGGCAGGTCGCTGCCCGCAAGCGCACGGCGGTAGATGTCGGGACGGAACACCGCCGCCGCCTGCGCCTCGGTTTCGGCGGAAGGCTCCACCATGTTCCAGCGCACCAGTTGCGAATAGATCCACAGCGCCTGGCTGCGCCACGGAAACGGCGTCGCCTCGCGGGAGAACAGCACGAAGTCGGGGCAGGACACCGCCGCATCGCCCGCCCTGGGGACGATCGTGCCGCTCAACGTGCGCAGGATCAGGTCGGAGGGCTGCCCGACATAGCGCGGGTCGGCGAGAATATCGGCCAGTATCTCGCGGTTGTCCGGCTCGTCGCACCAGACGGCGGCGCGGGCGAGCGCGCGCAGCAGGCGGTCGGTGATCTCGGGGTTCTCCTCGAGCCATGGTTCGCGGAAGGCCAGCACTTTCTCCACCCCGCGCTGCCAGATGCGCTGACCGATCGCCACCGCCTCCGCGCGTCCGGACTCGATCGCGGCGCTGCCCCAGGGCTCGCCCGCGATGAAACCGTCGATCTCGCCGGCATGGATCGCCTCGACCGTCAGCGAGGGAGGCAGCACGCGCAGCACCACGTCGCGGTCGGGATCGATGCCCGCGCTGGCCAGCCAGTAGCGGAGCATCAGCGCATGACTGGAAAAGCGGTGGACGACGCCGATGATCGGCTTGCGCCGCCACAGCCCGATTGCAGCGGCGAAGTCGTGCGCGGTGCCCAGCGGGTCGGCCAGCCGCGCGGCGGGATCGGGTGCGAGGGCGGCGGCGAAGTCCTTCGCCATGACCAGCATGTTGCCGTTGACGCCCAGCTTGAACGGCGCGGCCAGTGCGGCGGGCTGCTGGCTCAGGCCCAGCGTCACCGCCACCGCCAGCGGCGCCAGCATGTGCGCGGCCTGCACCTGTCCGTAGACCAGCCGGTCGCGCAAGGTCGCCCAGCTCGTCGTGCGCACGAGGTCGAGCGCAAGGCCCTCCTCCTCGGCAAAGCCGCGTTCGCGGGCGGCGGCGAGCACCGCGACGTCGTTGAGCGGCAGGAAGGCGATGCGAAGATTCGTCGTCATTATACCCCTCCCAGCAGGTCGCTGGCGGTAATCAGCGCCTGCGCGACCTCGGCGATCTTCTTGCCCTGGTTCATCGCGGTGGAGCGCAGGAGCGCATAGGCGTCCTGTTCGGACAAGGCGCGCTGGTTCATCAGGATCGACTTGGCGCGGTCGATCACCTTGCGGTCGGCAAGCGCGGTGCGCGCCTCCTCAAGCTCGGTCTGCATGCGCGAGAAGGCGTTGAAACGGCGCACCGCCAGTTCCAGCACCGGCTTCACCCGCTCCTTGCGCAAGCCATCGACGACATAGGCGGAGACGCCCGCGTCGATGGCGGCACCGATCATCGCCTCGTCCGACTGGTCGACGAACATCGCGATCGGCCGGGCCAGCGCCCGGCTTACGGTGAGCATTTCCTCCAGCGTATCGCGGCTGGGGCTGCCGAGGTCCATGAGCACGACGTCGGGCGCCATGCGCTCCAGCCGCGCCACGAAAGCGCCGCGCGGGGGAACGATATGGATGTCGTCATATCCCGCGTCGCGCAGCCCCTCCTCGAGCACGGTCGCGCGCAGCCCGCTGTCGTCGATGATGACAATGCGCATAAGTGCCCCTTCGCTCGCTATCTGCAGCAGATTTTCATGGGACGTCAACGGCAGGCCGAGAAATATGAGGCGCTTTGAAGGCCATCGGCAGCATGACCGGAGCGTCTGAGTGACAGGCCTCATCTTCCCGTTCCGCTTCGGGCAGCCAACGACGCCCTGCACGAGAACCGCTTACAGGCGGAGATCGTCATTTTCCTGTCATGTTTTCCGAGGAACAGGCGCAAGGAGAAAAGCGCCGTGCATGTTCTAGTCGTAGAAGACGACCCCCTCATCGCAGATCATATCGTTTCCGGGCTGAAGCTGGGCGGCCACACCGCCAGGCTGGCCGTAACCGGCGCGGATGCGGCCAGGGCGATCGCCGATGGCGTCTATGACGCGGTGGTGCTCGATCGCATGCTGCCCGATATAAACGGCCTTTCGGTGATCGATCAGGTCCGCGCGAAGGGAGGTGCGATGCCGATCCTCATGCTGAGTGCGTTGGGGTCGGTCAAGAATCGCATCGAGGGGCTGCAGGCCGGGGCGGACGACTACCTTGCCAAGCCGTTCAGCATGGACGAACTGGATGCCCGCCTTCAGGCGATCGTCCGCCGCGGCACCCCGCAAGCGGGGAAGGCGATCCTGCAGATCGGGGCACTGAAGCTGGACGTCGCCAGCCACAGCGTATCCTACGGTGCAAGTTCGATGATCCTGAACCGCAAGCAATATTCCCTGCTGGCCCATCTCATGCACAACGCGGATCGCATCGTCACGCGCACCATGCTGCTGGAGGCAGTGTGGTCCTATTCGTTTTCGACCACGACCAACATCGTGGAAAGCAACATGAGCCGGTTGCGCACGGCCCTGCAGGAAATCGGCTGCGATCCCATCGATACGCAGCGCGGTGCAGGCTATGTGCTGCGCACTGAGCGCTGCACGTGAACTCGATCATGCGTGGACCGGCGACGCTGGGTCGACTGGCGATCCAGGTCGGTCTCGCCTTTGCGCTGGCGATGATCGTCACCGGCATCGTCGGGTTCAGTCTTGCCGACAATTCAGTATCGAACCGGATCGACGAATCGCTGCGATACCATACCCGCAAGTACGTCTCGAACCTCAGGGGCAATCCCGCGCAGGAAGCGATTCTGAAGGCCAAGATCCTCGAATGGAGCCAGCGCAAGGTCTTCAGCGAACGCACGTATGTCCTGTTCGACCGCAACGGGCGCCGTCTGGCGGGAAGGCTGGACATCGTGCCGCCGCCATCGGGCTTCTCCGAGGTGCAATATACGGCGGGCGGGCATCACAAGGAGGCGGGCAGGGCACTGGCGACGCGGCTCGATGCCGGGGGCCTGTTCGTGGTCGTCCAGCATCTGGAGGCGGTCAGGGGGCTGCATGCGATCCTGCCCATGGTGGTCGTCGCGATTTCGCTGGTGGCGCTGGTGCTCGGCGTCTCGGCGACATTGCTGGTCGCAAAGTTGACGGCCCGGCGGCTTTCGGAAACGCAGGATACCGCCGCCGCCATCGCCGCAGGCGACTTGTCCCGCCGTATTCCGATGGAGCGGCTTGACGGCATGTTCGCGGTGCAGGCGCAAAGTCTCAACCAGATGCTGGATCACATGGCGGAGCTGGTCCGCGCGCAGCAGTTGTTTTCCAGCAATCTGGCGCATGACCTGCGCACACCCCTGATGCGCCTGCGCAGCCTCCTCGAAAAGGCATCGCGCGACGACCAATCGGCCTTCCCCTCATTGCTGGACAGGGCGGAACGTGAGTGCGGCTCCATCATCAATATCTTCGACGCGCTGCTGCGCCTGGCCGAGATCGAGACCGGGCAGCATCCCACGGTCATGGGACGAATCGCGCTGCGCCCGCTGATCAGGGACATTGCGGATACGATGGAGCCGGTGATCACCGATCGCGGCGGATCGCTTCGGGTGGAGAGCCTGGAGGAGGTCGCCATCGACGGCGATCCGGACCTTCTGAATCAGTTGCTGGTGAACCTGCTTGAGAATGCGGTCACGCACACTCCCACGGGAACCAACGTCACGATCTCGCTCGAAAGCGTCGGGGACGGCGCGACGATCACGGTGCGCGACGACGGCCCCGGCTTGCCGGAAGACGAATTCGCGCGCGTTACGCAGCCGTTCGAGCGCGGCCTCGCGGTTTCCCCGTCCAAGGGCAGCGGACTGGGTCTGGCGATCGCGAGCGCCATCGCCCGCTTTCACAAAGGCAGCCTCGACCTGGCGGACGCGATGCCGGGCCTGGAAGTGCGGGTGAGAATTCCCGGCGAGGCCTTGCCGCAAGCGATCTGACTCGGCCTCCGGCAAGCCGCGAAAAATTATAATTATGCAACATTGCATCGGTGCAAGGTTGGCGGCGGTCACTACCCTGAACTGTCACGCGTGGCCTCTAGCGGCACGGCCACAAGATCACACCACTCAGGGAATGCACTCATGAAAGCCCGGAATTTGTGCCTGCGCGCTAGCCGCCTTACATCCATTGCCGCTCTCGCCATCGCCCTTTCCACCCAGGCTGCCTGGGCCGACGAGGCGCCTGCGGCAGATGGCGGCGACGGCATCGCCGAGGGTTCCGCCATTCTGGTGACCGCGACCAAGGCAAACGAGATCGCGCCTGTCACCGCGTCGCTCAAGCAGACGCAACCGGCCTCGATCGTGTCGCGCTCGTTCATCGAGGATTCGCTTCCCGCCAGCGTCGATTTCAACCAGATCGCGCTGATCTCGCCTTCGGTGAGCAACAGCGGCGGCACCAACGGCGTCGGCCTCAACGAGTCCAAGTCGCGCATGCGCGGCTTCAAGGACGGTGAATTCAACATCACCTACGATGGCGTGCCGTTCGGCGATACCAACGATCCCAGCCATCACTCCAACACGTTCTTCCCGTCCAACACCGTCGAGACCCTGGTGGTCGATCGCGGTCCGGGTAACGCCAGCCAGCTTGGCATCGCCACGTTCGGCGGCAACATGAACATGTTCTCGCGCGAGACGCGTGCCGATCCCGGCGTGGAAATGAAGGGCAGTTACGGCACCTTCAACACCTACCTCCTGCGCGGGCTTATCCAGACCGGCGCGATCGAAAAGCTCGGCGGCACCGAAGCGGTGTTCTCGGGCCAGTACACCAAGACCGACGGCGCGCTGACCTATAGCGGCTACAACCAGAAGAACCTCTTCGGCAAAGTCGTGATCCCGGTCGGCCCTGACGTGAAGCTGACGCTGCTCTCGACCTACAACAAGAACCACTTCAACCAGCCGGACAGCGATGGCTCGACGCTGGATCAGGTGCGCCTGTACGGACGCAATCACAGCCTGAACAACGATCCGAACAGCCAGAGCTACTGGAAGTACAACTCGACCTCGAAGACGACCGACTTCGAAATCGTCAAGCTCGACGCGAATTTCGCGCCGAACTCCACGTTCACGAATACGGCCTATACCTATTCCTACGATAACGAGACGCTGTCGGGCAACACCGCGACGAACCTCGTCGGCGTGCCGAACAGCCAGTTGAACGTCGCCAACCAGGTCGTCCTGACGCCGGGCGGCGCCAAGGTCGCCGGCATTCCCGGCTACACCAAGACCAACAAGTACCGCGTCTGGGGCGATATCGCCAAGATCAGGTACGACTTCGGCTTCGGTGCGCTGACCGCAGGCCTGTGGCTGGAGCATAACGATACGTACCGCCAGCAGACTGACGTGGATCTCGTCACCGGCGGCTACAACTATATCGAGAAGTCGGTCACCAACCCGGTCACTGGCGCAAAGACACCGCAGTACGTCAAGTTCGACCAGAACTCCTCCGGCGATCAGGCTGAGGAATTCGCGGAACTGGAACTGCGCCCGCTGCCCGGCCTGACGATCACCCCCGGGTTCAAGCATGTCGATTTCACGCGCAAGATCGACGCGCTCTACAACCAGAAGACCCGCTATGCGCAGCGCCTGAGTCAGACCAACAGCAAGAACCTGACGTACGCGACGATCAATTATTCGGTGCTGTCGAACCTGTCGGTCTATGGCCAGTATGCTCAGGGCTTCCTCGCCCCCGGCCTGAGCACGCTCTACATCGCGCGCCCCGACCTTTCGAACCTGCAGCCGCAGACTTCGACCAATTACCAGGCCGGCTTCGTCTATCACGGTTCGCGCCTGAGCCTCGATTTCGATGGTTACTACATCGACTTCAACAACAAGATCGGCAGCCGCACCGTATCCGACGGCACCGGCGGAACGACCTCGGCGTTCTACAATCAGGGCGGCGTGATCTACAAGGGCCTCGAAGGGCAGGCGACGCTGGTGATCGGCCACGGACTTGCCGTGTTCGCAAACGGCTCGCTCAATTCCGCGCAAGAGAAGACCACGCACATCCAGGTTGCCAATGCGCCCAAGGGAACGGCGGCAGCCGGCGCCATCTTCAAGTCCGGCCCGATCCGCTTCTCGATCATCGACAAGTGGACCGGCGTTCAGTACGCGATCGATGAATCGAGCATCGGCGGCGGGCTCAACAAGGTGAACCGGCAGGTTCGCATCGCGCCGTACAACACCACCATTCTTTCCGCGAGCTACGACTGGCGCAACCTGCGCTTCGGCGTGACGGTGACCGACCTGTTCGACTCCACCAAGTACACCGACATCGGCCTCTCGGGGACCGGCCCTACGTCCACGAGCCTGAACACCTCGCAGGATCAGGTCTACTTCCAGCCCGGCCGCCAGATCATGGGCGACATCACGGTGCGCTTCTGATGCGCAAGGCAATGCTTCTCACCCTGGCTGCGATCGCTCTGGTCGCGGCCAAGGAAGGGCCGCAGCAGCCCTTGCTGCTGACGCCCGGGGACGTCGATCCTTCGCTGCTGCTGCCCCCGCCTCCGGCAATGGACAGCACGCAAGGTCGGTCCGAATTGGAGCAACTCCACCGCTTCGAACGAACGCGGAGCACCGCCGAGGCCGAGAATGCTGCGGCAGAGGGCAAGATCAAGGACGTCAGCGTCTTCGCAGCGGCGATGGGGCCGGGCTTCTCCCTGGACCGGCTTCCCGCGACCCGCGCGTTGTTCGCGACAGTGCGTGCGGAAGAGCAGGCAGCGGTCGAGCGGGGCAAGGCGCATTTCCATCGGGATCGTCCGTGGGTCTCCGATGCCACCTTGCATCCTTGCGGAAATCTCGAGAACCCGGACTTTGGCTATCCCAGCGGCCATGCCACGATGGTGTTCTCGATGGCTTCGATCCTTGCGCGCCTGTCCCCTGCCAAGGCTCCCGCGATCATGGCCCGCGCTGCCGGTTACGCAAATGGCCGCGTGGTTTGCGGGCGTCATTTCCGATCCGATGTCGTCGCCGGCCAGACCTACGGCATGATCATCGGCGAGCGCCTGATGGAAAAGCCCACGTTTCAGGCGCGCTTCTACGAGGCGGCGAAAGAGCTTAAGGCCGCAGGATTCTGAATCCCCACACGATAGGCCCGGATGAAGACCGGAAGCCGTGGCGCAAGTGCAAGCCCGGCTTCCGGGATCGCTCGCAAGGTGCTATTGACGTATACGTGAACCAGGCAATTCCCCATCGCTTTCCGATCGGCATCGATCCGGACGACATCGACTTCATGGGTCATGTCAACAATGCCAGCTACCTGAAATGGGTGCAGGCGGCGGTGACCGATCACTGGCGCGCTCTGGCCCCCGCAGACGCGATCGCCGGCCACCTGTGGGTCGCGATCAAGCATGAGATCACCTATCGCAAGCCCGCCTTCCTCGAAGACGACGTCATCGCGACGGTGCTTCTGGAAAAAGTGCAGGGCGCCCGCGCATTCTACGAGACCGTGATCCGTCGCGGCGAGGAAGTGCTGGCGGAAGTCCGCTCGAGCTGGTGCTGCCTCGATGCCTCCACGATGCGCCCGGCGCGTCTGGCCCGCGACGTCATCCAGCGCTTCTTCTCCGTCGACGACACCGAATAGACCAAGGCTTCCCGTCTGTTTCGGGGCGTGTGCTCTCAATCCAGATTGTCGTAGAGCCGCCCCAGCAGATCCAGCATCTTCGAAAAGTCCGTGGCAGAGAACCCCCGGATGATCTGCTCGTAGAGCGGCGCGGTCACCTCGCGCGCTTCGCCCAGTTTCACGCGCCCCTCGGCCGTCATGCGGATCTCGGTCACGCGGCCGTCCGATTCGCTGGGCGCCGTCTCGATCAGCCCCGCCTTGGTCATGCGCTCCACGATGCGCATCATGGTGGAGAGGTTGATGACCGCCGACTTCGCCACCTGCCCGATCGCCAGCGGCTCGTGCTCGCCGAGAATCATCAGCACGCGCCACGTCGGAATGTCGATCCCGATCCCGCGCAGGCCCGACTCGATGACCACGTTGTACCGGCTCGCGGCCCGGTTCAGCAGATAGAACGGGTAGGCGTCGAGGCGGAAATCCTCCGATCCAGGGTTACCGAAAGGGCGCAAATCCTCGCTCATCCTAGGCTCCAAGGGCGATAAGCGCCCGGCATGACATTTTAGTTGCATATGCAACTTAATCCGATACTCTTCGCCGTAATGGTCCAACAGGAGGCCCAAGTCCATGACAGACGTTCTCGCTTCTCTCGCCCATGCGCTGACGGCCGGTGACATCACCGTCGTCGATCTGACCCAGACCCTCTCCGAAGACACCCCGCTGCTGGTGCTGCCCGAACCGTTCGGCCAGACCGCTGCCTTCTCGCGCGAGGAAATCTCGCGCTACGACGAGCGCGGCGTCGCATGGCACTGGAACAACTTCACGGTGGGCGAGCACACCGGCACGCACTTCGACGCGCCGGTCCACTGGGTCTCGGGCAAGGACCTGCCGGACAACACCATCGACAAGGTGCCGCCGCAGAAGCTGGTCGCGCCCGCCGTGGTACTCGATTTCTCGGCCGAATGCGCCGCGAACCCGGACTTCCTCCTGACGGCCGAGCACATCAAGGTCTGGGAAGCCGAGCACGGCGCCATTCCCGCCGGCGCCTGGGTGCTGTTCCGCACCGACTGGTCGAAGCTGGACGTCGACGCCTACACCAACCGCAAGGAAGACGGCGCCCACACCCCGGGGCCAGACGCCTCCGCGATCCAGTACATCCTCGACCGTGACGCGCTGGGCTTCGGCGTCGAGACGATCGGCACCGATGCAGGCCAGGCGCATCTGCTTGAGCCGATGTACCCGGCGCACACGCTGCTCCACGGCGCGGGCAAGTACGGCCTGCAGTGCCTTGAAAACCTCGACAGGCTGCCCGCCACCGGCGCGATCGTGATCGCCTCGCCGCTCAAGATCCTGGGCGGTTCGGGCAGCCCGCTGCGCGTCCTCGCGCTCGTTTCGGAGTAAGGGCAAGTGGCGGAGCGTTCATTCAAGAAGGAAGTCCTCAAGCTCACCGCGGGTGAGGGCGAGGTCTTCACCGGCGAGGGCATCCTGGCGGTCACCAAGGGGCTGCTGCAGTCGGGCGTGGCCTATGTCGGAGGCTATCAGGGCTCGCCGATCAGCCACCTGATGGACGTCTTCGCCGATGCCAACGACTTGCTCGAAAGCCTCGGCGTCCATTTCGAGGCGAGCGCCTCGGAAGCCACCGCGGCGGCGATGCTGGCGGCCTCGGTCAACTACCCCTTACGCGGCGCGGTCGCGTGGAAATCGGTGGTGGGGACCAACGTGGCGTCGGACGCGCTGTCCAACGTCTCGTCGGGCGGCGTTACCGGCGGCGCGCTGGTGATCGTGGGCGAGGACTACGGCGAAGGCTCCTCGATCATGCAGGAGCGCACGCATGCCTTCGCGATGAAGTCGCAGATGTGGCTGATCGATCCGCGCCCCAACCTGCCCAGCATCGTCGACTCGGTGGAGCAGGGCTTCCGCCTCTCCGAAGCCTCGAACACGCCGGTCATGCTGCAGCTGCGCGTGCGGTCCTGCCACATGACCGGTTCGTTCGTGGCGAAGGACAACGTGCGCCCGCCGCTGACGGTGGGCGAGGCGGCCGCCAGCCCGGTGCGCGATACCGACCGCATCGTGCTGCCCCCTGCGAACTTCCTTCACGAAGTCGAGAAGATCGAGAAGCGCTGGCCCGCAGGCATCGCCTATGTCCGCGACAACAAGCTGAACGAGTGGTTCGGGCCTGAGGAAAGCGAAGAAGGCATCGGCCTGATCGTGCAGGGCGGCCTCTACAACAACCTCAACCGCGCGATGGAACTGATCGGGCTGGCGGACTCCTATGGTGTCAGCAAGCTGCCGATCTACTGCCTCAACGTCGTCTATCCGATCATCCCCGAGGAAGTCGCCGCGTTCTGCAAGGGCAAGCGCGCAGTGATGATCCTGGAGGAAGGCCAGCCCGAGTTCATTGAGCACGAACTCAACACGCTGATCCGCCGCGCGGAGCTGGACACCCGGATCGTCGGCAAGGACATGCTGCCGCGCTCGGGCGAGTACACCGCCGACGTGATCCGCAAGGGCCTGGCGAAATTCCTCGAAGCCTATGCGCCCGCGCTGGCCCCGCAACTGGAAGCGGCCAACCCGCTGCCCGCACCCGTGGCCAAGGAAATCCCGCAGCGCCCGGCGGGCTTCTGCACCGGCTGTCCGGAGCGCCCGATCTTTACCGCGATGAAGCTGGTGGAGCGCGAGCTTGGCCCCACCCATGTCTCGGCGGACATCGGCTGCCACCTGTTCTCGATCCTGCCGCCGTTCAACATCGGCAACACGACGATGGGCTATGGCCTCGGCGCGGCGGGTGCCTCGGCGTTCAAGCCCAAGGAAGGTGAGGGGTCAAAGCGGTCGATCGCGATCATGGGCGACGGGGGCTTCTGGCACAACGGCCTGACCTCGGGCGTCGGCAATGCGGTGTTCAACAAGGACGACACCGTCACGATGATCATCGACAACGGCTATTCGGCGGCCACCGGCGGTCAGGATATCCTGTCGTCGCGCGCCGAAAACGCCAATCGCGTGACCAAGAACCCGATCACCAAGGCGGTGCGCGGTGTCGGCGCGAAGTGGGTGCGCGAGACGCATCGCACTTATGACCTCAAGGGCATGACCTCGATGCTGCGCGAAGCGCTGACGACCGAGGAGAAAGGCCCCAAGGTCATCGTCGCGCAGTCCGAATGCATGCTCAACAAGCAGCGGCGCGAGAAGAAGGCGACTTCGGCGAAGCTGAAGGCGGGCGAGCGCGTGGTGCGCGAACGCTTCGGCGTCGACAGCGACACCTGCACCGGCGATCACAGCTGCATCCGCCTGTCGGGCTGCCCGTCGCTGACGATCAAGCCCAACCCGGACCCGCTGCGGCAGGACCCGGTGGCACATGTCGAGAATTCCTGCGTGGGCTGCGGCCTGTGCGGCGAGGTGAGCCATGCGGCGGTGCTGTGCCCCAGCTTCTACCGCGCGCAGATCGTCGCCAATCCGGGCAAGTTCGAACGCTTCAAGGCGAAAGTCAGCGGCGCGATCATGGCCCGCTGGCAGGCCGGCGCCGACAAGGCCCGCGCGGCGCGGGCGTTCTGAAGCCATTCCTCCCCGTTGCGCAGCAATGGGGAGGGGGACCGCCGACGCAGTCGGTGGTGGAGGGGGCGGAACCCAGCCCGTCCCCTCCGTCAGCCCTGACGGGCTGCCACCTCCCCATCGCTTCGCGACAGGGAGGATGAAGCAAGAGAGTGAGAGACACCACCATGACGATCGCCAACGAAAACCGCATCACCATCGCCATCCTCGCCCTCGGCGGACAGGGCGGCGGCGTGCTGGCCGACTGGATTCAGGAAGTCGCCCGCGCCGAGGGCTGGCTGGCGCAGGGCACTTCGGTCCCCGGCGTGGCGCAGCGCACCGGCTCGACCGTGTACTACGTCGAACTGGCGAAGCCCGACGGATCGGGCCGCCTGCCGGTGATGGCGCAGATGCCGATGCCGGGCGACGTGGACGTGGTTGTCGCCTCCGAACTCATGGAAACCGGTCGCGCACTGCTGCGCGGGTTCTCCACCGCGGGGCGCACGACGCTGATCGGCTCCACCCACCGCATCTACGCCATCGGTGAGAAGCAGGCGATGGGCGACGGCCGCGGCAACGGCGAAAAGATCATCGAGGCGGCGTACCAGCGCTCGAAGCGCTTCATCGGCTTCGACATGGACGCCGCGACTGACCGTTCGGGCAGCGTCATCAGCGCGATCATGTTCGGCGCGCTGGCGGGCAGCGGCGGCTTGCCCTTCGCGGCCGACACCTATCGCGCCGCGATCGAGCACAGCGGCATCGCCGTGAAGAGCAACCTCAAGGGCTTCCAGGAAGGCTTCGACCGCGCCCAGCAGCCCGTTGCCAGGCCGGATGAGATCACGCACGACCTCCCCGTGCCGACCACCGAGCAGGGCCGCGCGCTCGCCGCGCGCATCGCCGCGAACCTGCCCCCGCCCGCGCAGGCCAACGCCCTGCACGGCGTCGCCAAGCTGATGGACTGGCAGGACGGCGCCTATGCCGCGCTCTACCTGGATCGCCTCGAATCCGTCGCCGCGCTCGATGCCGCGCCGTTCGAACTGACCGCCGAGACCGCGCGCCATCTGGCGCTGTGGATGGGTTATGAAGACACCATTCGCGTCGCCGACCTCAAGACGCGCGCCAGCCGCATCACCCGCGTACGCGGCGAAGTGAAGGCGGGCGACGAGCAGATCCTTTCGATCACCGAATTCATGCACCCGCGCCTGCAGGAAGTCTGCGAGACGCTGCCCGCCGGGATCGGCCGCCGCATCCTCGCCAGCAAGGGCCTGACGAAGCTGCTCGGCCGCTTCTTCACCGAAGGGCGCCATGTCGAGACGACCGGCTTGCGCTGGTTCCTGGCGCTGCGCACCGTTGCGGCGATGCGGTCGATCCGCCCGCGCTCGCTGCGCTACATCGAGGAGCAGGAGCGCATCGAGCACTGGCTGGAACTGGTGCGCACCGAGGCAGCCAAGGACCGCGAACTGGCGCTGGAACTGGTGCTCTGCCAGCGGCTGATCAAGGGCTACGGCGATACCTTCGAGCGCGGCCTCGGGAACTTCCAGCGCATCGTTGCCGAACACGCCCGCGCTCCCCGGGATGCGGCAGGCATCCGCACTTTGCGCGAACTGGCGCTGGCGGACGACAAGTCGAGCGGGCTGACCGAAGCCCTCGCAGGTTAATGGCCGTATCGGGGCGATCCTTGCGGGATCGCCCCGATACGCTCAGTTCCCGGCCCGCTTCGCGCTGTCCCTGAAGGACAGCGCGAACACCACCGCGACCACGGCGGCCAGTGCCGAGGGGATCAGCCAGAAGCCGGTCCAGTCGACCTCGTGCCCGTTCGTGCCGCCGCTGTGCGCGACGTAGACGGCGTTCGCCAGCAGGCTGCCGATGATCGAGCCGACACCCCAGGTGACGAGCGCCAGGAACGACTGCGCGCGGCCCCGCGTCTCGGTCGGGAAGCGCTGGTCCACCCAGATCTGTCCGGCGACGAGGAAGAAGTCGAAGCACACGCCGTGCAGCGCCAGCGCGACCAGCAGCATCGGCATATGCGGGCCGCCCGCGTCGAAGCCGAAGGCGAACAGCGCATAGCGTGCGGTCCATGCCAGCATGCCGACGAGCAGCACCGTCTTCATCCCGAACCAGCGCAGGAACAGCGGCAGCAGCAGCAGGAAGCCGACTTCGGAAACCTGCCCGATCGTCTGCACCCCCGCCGCCGCGCCGACGCCCACGCCGACCAGGAACGGGTTGGCATAGGCGTAGTAGAAGCTCAGCGGGATCATCAGCAGCAGCGAGCAGCCGATCAGCGCCCAGAACGAGCGGTCGCCGCCCTTGATCGCGTCCAGACCCAGCAGTCCGGCAAGGCCCACGCGCTTCGAGCTGGCGGCCGGAGGAGTGGCGGGCAGCGTGAAGGCATAGAGGCCGTAGAGCACCGAAACCCCGGCCGCCATGCGCAGGGGTAGCGCGGTCTCCTCCGCACCCAGCCAGCCGACGAGCAGGCCCGCCACGATCCAGCCGATGGTGCCCAGCACGCGGATCGCGGGAAACTCCTTCGCGGTGTCAGTCATCGCGGCGAAGGCGATCGCGTTCGACAGGGCTAGGGTGGGCATGTAGGCCAGCAGCACGCCGAGCGTCAGCGCGAAGACGAGGCCCGGGTCGCTCCCCGCAAGCGACAGCGCGAGCAGCGCGCCGCCGCCCGCGAGATGCAGCACGCCGACGACTTTCTGCGCCGAGAAGTAGCGATCCGCGATCGCCCCGACGAACAGCGGCGACAGGATCGCGGCCCAGCCTTGCGCGGAAAACATCGTGCCGATCCATGAACCCAGTCCGGCATGCATGAGGTAGCTGCCGAACGGCACCCACCACGCACCCCAGACGAAATACTGAAGAAACATCATCAGCGAGAGGCGCACTCTTGTGCCGATGTCCATTGTCCGGTTCCCCTTTCTTGTTGCGACGCCAATCGTCTCTCCCGTGCCTGGCGCCGGGCACCGGATATTCCGTCGATGGCACTGCGTTCATGCCAGCTCAAGCGGAAAGTGAATTCTGAATTGGCGTGAATGAGAATTTAGTTTATGACTGAATTATCGAGATCGAGTGGCGCCCCGTAAGCGACCCTGCCGGGGGTGGCGTGAGGGTGCAGGAGGTATAATGCAGCTATCGAACGATGTCTTGTCGCATCTTGCGGGGCGGCCTCAAAATCGCCGTTCTGCGCTGCGTGCAGGACTTCTGGCGATGGAAGCGCTGGGCTGCGCGGCGCTGCTGGGAGGTGCGGCGGCATGCTCCGGAGAGGTTGCGGAGGGCGTCGAGCAGGGCGCGATGGTGGGCGTTCTGCTGGGACTGGTGATTCCCCAAGGGGAGACATCCGGAGCCGGAAACCAGGGCAATGTTGAATTCGTTTTGCGCGCGGTCGATGCCGGGCTCATGGGCACGCCGCGCGATACCCTTGCCCGCCTGGCCCAGGCGCTGGACGGCGAAGTGCCGGGGCTTTTTGCCACAGGCGGCTTCATGGACCAGTCACAGGCACGGCAGGCCGCGATCCTGGGCGAGTACGATCGCAAGGTCTTCGCCGCGCCGATCGCATTTCCGAGCCCCTGGTTCACGGCCAAGGCACTGATCCTGATGGCCTACTACACCTCCGAGGCCGGGGCGAGCGGCCAGCTCGATTACGAGATCGCTCCCGGTCGCTACGACCGCGACGTGCCGGTGACGCCTGCCTTCAGGCCGCTGTCGAACGACTATTCCGCCAACTCCATCAAGAAGAAGATCGCCGGATAATGAGCGGAGCATTCGATGCCATCGTCATAGGCTCCGGGATCACCGGGGGCTGGGCGGCCAAGGAACTGACCGAGCGCGGCCTCAACGTCCTCATGCTCGAACGCGGCCGCATGATCGAGCACCAGTCGGGCTACACCAACGAGACGACGCCGCCATGGGAACTGCCGTTCCGCGGCTTCGGCGACCCGCAACTCAACGCCAGCGACTACGCAGTGCAGAGCAAGGGCATGGGTTTCACCGAATGGTCGCGCGACCATTTCGTCAACGACCGTGAGAACCCGTACCAAACCACCGCAACGGACCCTTTCCAGTGGCGCCGCGCCTATCAGTTGGGCGGCCGCTCGCTGGTATGGGGGCGCCAGTGCTACCGCTGGGGCGACCTCGACTGGGGCGCCAACGCGCGGGACGGGCACGGCACCGACTGGCCGATCCGCTATGCCGACATCGCGCCGTGGTACGATCACGTCGAAGGCTTCATCGGCGTTTCCGGATCGCGCGAGGGACTGGACCAGTTGCCTGACGGTGTGTTCCAGCCGCCGATGGAACTCAATGTCGTGGAGGCGGCGCTCAAGGAGCGGATCGCCGAACGCTGGCCCGAGCGGCGACTGATCATGGGCCGCAGTTCCAACCTGACCGAGGCAAAGGGCGAACGTTCGCATTGCCAGTATCGCAACATCTGTTCGCGCGGGTGCTCCTACGGGGCCTATTTCAGCACGCAGAGTTCGACGCTCCCCGCCGCGCGCGCCACCGGGCGGCTGACGCTGGTGACTGACACGGTGGTCGACAGCCTCGAATACGATCCCGTGAACAAGCGTATCAGCGGCGTGCGCGTGATTGATGCGGAGACCCGCGCCCGCACGATTTACCGTGCCAACGTGGTGTTCCTGTGCGCGGGCAGCGTCAATTCGATCAGCGTCCTGCTGCGCTCCGCCGACGACGCCAATCCGCACGGCCTCGCCAATTCGAGCGGCACTTTGGGACGCTATTTCATGGACCATGCGCTGGCGATGTCGGTCGTCGCGCGCATTCGCGGCTTCGAGGGGCATGCTTATTATGGCAACCGCCCGGTGGCGATCGTCATCCCGCGCTTCGTCAATCTCGACGGGCAGGACCGCGAGATGCTGCGCGGCTATTCCTATCAGGGCAGCGCGACGCGGCGGGGCTGGGCGGACGGTATCGGCACGCCCGGTATCGGCGGCGGCCTCAAGGCGGCGACCAGCCGTCCGGGTGACTGGACGATGCTGCTGGGCGCCTTTGCCGAATGCCTGCCGCAGGCGCACAACCGCGTCACGATCGACCATGGCAAGGTGGACAGCCTCGGCATGCCGCAGACCCGCATCGATTTCGCCTATGGCGACAATGAGCGTAGGCTGGTGAGCCATGCTCTGGAAGAGGCCAAGGCGATGATCGGGCTGATGGACGCCGACATCCTCTCGGAATCGGCGGAGGTCGGCTCCGGCGGCGGTGCGGTTCACGAGATGGGCGGCGCGCGCATGGGCCGCGATCCGCGCACTTCGGTGCTCGACGCGCACAACCGGGCGCACGATATC
Organism: Novosphingobium resinovorum; assembly: GCF_001742225.1. Taxonomy (NCBI): domain Bacteria; kingdom Pseudomonadati; phylum Pseudomonadota; class Alphaproteobacteria; order Sphingomonadales; family Sphingomonadaceae; genus Novosphingobium; species Novosphingobium resinovorum. The sequence goes on from NZ_CP017076.1 coordinate 256,839, forward strand.
GCGAATCTCTACGTTACGGACGGCGCAGCGATGGCCTCCAGTGCGTGCCAGAACCCGTCGCTGACCTACATGGCGCTGACGGCCCGCGCGGCGGCGCATGCGGCGGAGCAGGTGAAAGGCGGGGCGCTGGCGGTTCCGGCCTGACGGCTCCTGTCGCTGGAGGCGCCTCAGCGCCGCTCCAGCGTCTCGCGCTGTGCCAGCCATAGCACCGCCGCCAGCGAAAACGCCAGGCTCGCCGAGCCCATGGCGATGGTCATGCCGAGCTTCTGCGCCAGCGTCGCGGTGATGAGCGGCGCGAAGAAGCTGATGATCCGGCCCCAGTTGAAGATCGAGGCGGCGGTGGACTGCAGGTGCGGCGGGTACAGTTCGGCCAGCCACGGTCCCCAGGTCACGCTCGAACACAATGCTGCGCCGTAGACCAGCCCGATCAGCTGCAGCATCAGCACGTCGGTGGGCGCCAGCAGGTAGGCGATGATCGCGGCGGCGGCGATCAGGAAGCCGATCGCATTGAAGCGGCGGCCGAAGCGGTCGGCCGTCCAGCCCCAGAAGAAGCCTCCGGCGATGTTGCCCGCGAACTGCCAGGCCACCAGCTTTCCGGCCGTCGCCGCGTCGAACCCGCGTTCGCCCGAAAGATACGTGGTCAGCCAGCCGCTGTAGGCCGCGTAGCCGAAGAAGTTGAGGCCGGTCATCGCTGCCAGCATGAGCGTCTGGCGGCGCACGTCGGGCGCGAAGAGTTCGCCGATGGGCAGCTTCGCCGCGCGTTCGCTGGCCATGTCGATCGGCGACCGTGCAGGGATCAGCCACAGCACCATGAGCGCCAGCGCGAACGTCGGCAGGCCCCCGATCCACAGCAGCAGCTTCCAGTCTCCCGGCGCCACCGCGCCCATCGCCAGGCCGAGCGCGACGATCGAGAAGCTGAAGAAGGCGTTCATCGTCCCTGCCAGACGTCCACGCAGCGAGGGGCGGAAGAGGTTCACATAGATGCCCACGCCCACCGGAAAGCTCGCGCCTGCGAAAGCACCCAGCAGGAAACGCTGGACCAGCAGCATCGGATAGCTGCCGACCGCCGTGCCCGCGATCAGCATCGTGCCGTAGCCGAGCACGACCAGCGCGAAGATCCGGCGACGGCCGAAGCGGTCGGCGATTTGCCCGATCAGCACCGCGCCGATCAGCGCACCTGCGCCTTGCGCCGAATAGGCCGATCCTGCCTCCAGCAGCGAGAGGTTCAGCGATGCGCGAATGAACGGGCGCAGCACGTCCACCGTGTTCCAAGCCCAGCCGTAGAGGAATTCGCAGGCGAGCAGCAGCGCGAAGATCGCCACCTGCCGCCCCATGCCGGGCATGGGGAGACGCGCGGCCCGATCGACCGGCTCGGCTTCGATGGCGACGTCAGGGGCGACGTCAGGCGCGAGGGGGGCGATGATGGGCATGCACGGCTCCGGTCATGGTTGGAGTGTGGCGGAAGTAGGGTCGGGGCCGCGCCTTGCACGCGGCCCCGGGGTGCTGAACTCAGGCCGCCGCCTGGATCGCCGCCAGCTTGAGCTGCACCAGCATCGACAACTCGTCGTAGACCACCCATTCGTCGACGATCTTGCCGTCCTTCACGTGGAAGTGGGTCACGCCCATCACGAACAGGTGATGCCCCGTCGGCGCGCCGAGAGAGCCGTAGCCGAGGTGGTGGCCGTCCATCACCCAGCGTACCGCGTACTTGGTGCCGCCTTCCTCGCTGTCGACCGAGGCGATGTGCTGCGGCACGAACGAGCAGTCGGGCAGCAGCGCGACGAGGCGCATGGTCTGGTGCAGCACCGATGCCACGCCGTAGAGTTCGCGCATCAGCGGCCCGTGCCACTGGCAGTTGGGCGCGTAGATCTCGTGGATCTTGCCGAACATGCGCTTGTTGTAGATGTGGTGCAGCCATTCGAGCAGCTGCTCCTCGCCCGCATTGTGCGCGATCGACAGGTCGGCCTCGCTCTCGGGCGGGTACTGGCCGAGCAGGCGGCGGTTCTCGGTGAGGTCGAGCACGGTTTCGCCGAGATCGAACTTCTTCTGCGCGATCCCTTGCGCAAAGACGTGCGGATCGAGGCCGACCTGGATCAGCGGACCCATGTTGTCGCGCACGATCCACTCCTTGTAGATCTTGTTCTCCAGGATCATGCAGTCGGCGACGGTGCGGGTACAGTAGGTGCGGCCCGTCGGCTTGCCCCAGGAACCCGGCTCGGTGTGACGGCCCAGCCCATGCGTCATGTGGCTGGTGTAGAAGCCGTTCACATCGTCCCCGTTCCAGATCACCTGCTGCGCCATGCCGCGCCGGTCTGGGAATTCGACGAGGCGCTGGATGGTGTCGCGGATGTGCGTCTCGCGGTCGTACATCGTGCCCATCGTGGTGTAGGCGACGCAGTTATGCGTGTAGTGCGAATAGATCAGGCCGACGTCGCGCTCGTCCCAGATGCGGTGGGTGCAGCGGATGATGTAGTCGACGATGTCGGTGTAGCATTCGTCGAAACCGCGCATCGACTGCACGCGCTTGCGCCCCTCGGGCACAAGCTGGGTAAAGTCGCGCCGCTCGACCTGCAGGACGCGGCCCGTCTCGCCGTCGCTGGGAGCAATGTCGGTGCGCGGTGTTGCGGGCTTCTTGGGGGCTTGGGTATCAGTCACGTGACCTCCGTGGGATGATCTTGATGATGCTATGCGAGCGTCCGCACGTGCGCCAGCCAGTCGGCCAGCGTGCGGGCGCACAAATCGGGACATTCGAGCGGCAGGAAATGCCCTGCATCCGGCGCGATCACGAGTTCGGCATCGGGCAGGCCCGCCGCCAGTTCGCGCTGCAGTTCGGGCGGAGCGATGCGATCCTCGGCCCCGCCCAGCACCAGTGCGGGCATGCGCATGATGGGCAGCAGCGGCCGCTTGTCGGAACGGGTGAGGGCAACTTCGGTCTGCAGCGCCAGCGTGCAGGGCGGCTGGCTTTGCGCCATCGCCACGATCGTCGCCTTCAGCGCGCTGTCATGGCGCGCCCCGGCCGCGACCGAGCGCTCCCACAGCACTTCGCCGACCAGCACTCCCGGATCGGTCGTGGCGGCGGCGCGGCGGTCGGCGTGATCTGCCTCCGGTACGTCGCGCCCGTTGGCGGCGATCAGCGCCATGGCGGTGATCCGCTCGGGCGCGAGGGCCGCCATCTCCAGCGCCACGATCGCCCCCAGCGAGAAGCCGACCGGAATGAAGCGCCCGGAAACCTGCGAAAGCGCCCGTTCGGCCAGCCCCCGCGCCGATGCCACGCCGGTCATGTCGTAATGGACCACCGGTCGCCCGGCCAGCGCCGCATGCCGCAGCATCGGCGCGAACACCCGCGCGTCGCACAGCGTTCCCGCAAGCAGGACGAGCGGCAGGCCGTCGGCATCGTTTCGTCCAGTGGCGGACATGGTCAAGCTCAGCTCCCCGTGGGACCGTCTATCTGGTCCTCTCGATCAATTTTCGTGCCGCAGGCGCGTCATGGCTTGCGCTGGCGGTGTCCATGACGTACCACGATTGAATTCGAATGCAAGCGTGATTCATGAAATCCGAAAAGGTAGAGGAAAGCGCTCCGCATCGAAGACCCTATTGAGGAGTATGACGTGACCGAGTGGACTCGCGAAGCGATGGCCCAGCGCCTCGTGCGCTACGCAGACCTCGTGCCTTGCCGCACCGCCTTCATCGATACCCGCACGCCGGGTTCGACCGAGAAGGAGAACTTCACGATCATCGGCGCGGGCGTGTCCGAAAGCGCCGACCAGTTCGTCCACATCACCGAGCCGCACGGCTTCAACGTCGGCGCTGCCCGCCAGCCAGAAGGCTGCGTCAACTCGCAGCACAGCCACGAGACGGCGGAAGTCTTCGTCGTCCACTCCGGCCACTGGCGCCTGATCTTCGGCCCCAACCGCGAGGACGGCACGCTCGACATCGCGCCGGGCGACGTCTGCTCGGTCCCTACCCGCATGTTCCGCGGCTTCGAAAAGCTGGACGAGGGCGTCGGCTTCCTGTGGGTGGTGCTCGGCCAGGACGATCCCGGCAAAGTCACCTGGGCGCCCGCTGTGTTCGAATCCGCCGCCGACTTCGGCCTCAAGCTGACCAAGGGCGGCACCCTGATCGACACCAGCGACGGCGACTACACCTTGCGTGAGGCCGAACTGGAAGCCCCGCTGAGCGAGGACGACCTTGCACAACTTCGCACGCCCCCGCTCGAAAAGCTGGCCGAATGCATGGTGCGCTTCGCGGACGTCGCCGCCAACCCGGCCTCGCCGCTGGCCGCACCCGGCGTCGAGGAAGCCGGGCTGATCGTCCCGGAGGCGACCGCAGACGGCTTCGCCCCCGGCCCGATCAGCGGTTGGTGGCCGCACGGCTTCAACTTGCGCCTGCTGACGCTCCAGACCGGCGCCTACGTGCCGCGCCACAGCCGCCGCGAAGTGGAAGTGATCTTCGTCCACTCCGGCACGCTGGAAGTGAGCTGGGACCACGGCGAGATCCTGATGGGCGCGGGCGACACCCTGACCGTGCCGGTAGGCCTGCCCCACGCCCTGCGCAACACCGCCTCGGTCCCTTGCGTGGCCTACGTGGTGCGCGGCGGCGAGGACGTCGCGCGGCCGCTGTTCGAGTCTGGCGCCGCAGCCTGATTTTCAGGGAACACCCGCGTCGCCCGGTACATCTGCATGGGTCGGGCGATGTCTTCTGGCCTGCCCGGCGTCCCCATCCGCGCCGGGCAGGCTCCTTGTTGCCCTGCACAGGGCGGCTTCGGCCAGCGACGATCGCCCTTTCCGGAACTGGAGGGTGGTTTGCGGACAGAGACCTGCTAGGCATGCCGCGATGAGCAACAAGCTAGCCGGCTGCGTCGAGGTCGATGGACTTCAGTATGAATGGGAACTCCGCAGCGAGCCGCAGTGGGGCGATGCCGATGGCTGGCGGGGGATGACCGTTGCCCTGCTGCGCAGGCACACCAAGCGCGGCGCCCTGCTGGAATTCCCGGCGCCCAAACGGCTGCTCAAGGGCATGCAACGAGGGCGCCTTCAGATCGGCGATGCGATCGTGGTGCGGGGTGTACGGGCCGCATTGCTGGCGGGATGGGACCCCGATTCCCGCGGCAAACCCATGGTGTTCACCGTCGATGCGGAAGGCAACTAGGCCGCGATTTCCCGCAGATCGCTCGAAGTCTGCAGGCTTCGCACCCGTGTTGCCTCGTTCGCAAGATCGGGTATGGCGGCATCGGCAAACCAGCAGGCGGATACAATGGCAGCACCTTCGATCGACGAGCAACGCGAACACTTCGCCTATTGCGTCCAGCTTTTTGGCGGCACCACGGCGTTCTCGCGCCGCATGGGCATAGACGAGCGGGCGATCCGCCGTTTCATCAACGCCGAGCGTCCCCTCGGCGCCGGGCTTCTGGCGGATACCGCGAAGGCCTTGCGCAAGCTCGCGGCCGAAGCGGCCGCTGCCGGACAGGAAATCGAAGCAGCGCTGGCTGCGGGGCCGGACGTTTCGTAACGGGTTCGCGGCGCGCGAACCGGGCATTTTCCTACAGCCGGGTGGGTACGGTATTCGTCATGAATGCCGTTTTCCACTTCGCCCGAGCTAGCATGCCGCCTTCCGACTAGACCTTGCAAGGTGACACCTTCGAGGCCGCAAGGTGACACTTCCAGCGTTCAAGGTGACACCTTTTCCACACAAGGTGACACATCTGGCGCACAAGGTGACAGCTTCCGCCGCAAGGTGACGCCTTTTCCTCCAGGACTGTGTAAACCGTGTAAACCCTGTCACCTTGCGCGGCCGGACACGCGAAGGGCGGCCCCGGTCACCCGGAGCCGCCCTCACATCGCGACGGTGGGTGTCAGGCGGGCTGCTTCAGCCGATCGAAGCGGATTGCGGCGGCCTTCTGGTGGCCTTCGAGGCCCTCGCTGCCGCTCTGGCGGATCGCCGGCGGGGCGACGGCGGCGACGGCCTTGTCCTCCAGCCACTGGTGCGTGGCGATCTTGACGTAGGAGCCGACCCACAGGCCGCCGGTGTAGCGCCCCGCGCCCATCGTCGGCAGGGTGTGGTTGGTGCCCACGTTCTTGTCAGAATAGACCACGCTGGCGTTCTCGCCGATGAACAGCGAGCCGTAGTTGCGCAGCTTCTTGGCGAAGCCGTGCGGGTCGGCAGTGTGGACCTGAAGGTGCTCGGCCGCCACGAAATCGGAATAGGCGATCATCGCCGCCTCGTCGGCGCAGAGCACGACTTCGCCGTAGTTCTCCCAGGATTCCGCCGCGACCTTGGCGGTGGCGAGGGTCTGGAGCTGGCGCTCCACCTCGCGCACGGTCGCCTCGGCCAGCGCGCGGTCGGTGGTGATGAGGCCGACGCGGGTGCGCACGTCGTGCTCGGCCTGGCCCAGCAGGTCGCAGGCGATCAGTTCGGGATCGCCCGAGGCATCGGCGACGACGAAGATCTCGGAAGGCCCTGCCAGCTGGTCGATGCCGACGGGGCCGAAGACCTGCCGCTTGGCCTCGTTCACGAAGGCGTTGCCGGGGCCCATGATCTTGTTGACCTGCGGCACGCTCTCGGTGCCGTAGGCCATCGCCGCGATCGCCTGCGCGCCGCCGATGCGGAAGATGCGGTCGGCGCCCGAAAGGTGGCAACCCGCGATCATCGCGCGGTGGGCATTGGGCGGCAGGCAGGCGACGACTTCGGCGCAGCCCGCGACCTTGCCCGGAACGATGGTCATGATCGGCGCGGAAAGCAGCGGGAAGCGGCCGCCGGGCACATAGGCGCCGACCCGGTCGATCGGGATCACCCGATGGCCGAGGTGCAGGCCGGGGATCGGCTCGATCTCCAGCGGCAGGATCGTGCCCAGCTGCGCCTCGGCGAAGCGGCGCACGTTGTCGATCGCGAATTCGGTGTCGGCGCGGGTCTGCGGGTCGAGTTCGTCGAGTGCGGCCTGACGCTCGGCAGGGCTGACCTCGAAGCGGTCAAGTTCGGCCTTGTCGAATTGCGCGGAGTAGCGGCGCACGGCGGCATCGCCTTCGGCGCGGACGTCGGCGAGGACGCGGGCGACCAGGCCGGCGACGTCACCACTGTCGGTGATCTGGTCGCGCGCGGGCGCCTTGATGTAAGTTGTGGTCTCGGAAAATCCGTGCGGCGCATCGGTCATGGAAGGGCTCCCGTTGGACTGGTCTGGATGGGTCGGTCTGGGCGACGGGATGCAGTTTTATTGCATTCGAATTCAAATGTCACGTAGCAAAACGAGTGGCGCTGTTGCGTTGCATTTGCGGTGCCGCCTTTACGTCGCTAGACCGTGGTTTCGCGCCAAGTTACGGACGTTCCATGCCAAAGCCTCGATCGACCAAGAAGCTCAAGTCCACCGGAATGGAAGACGGTCGCCGTCCCACGTCTTACGACGTGGCGCGCATCGCGGGGGTTTCGCAGTCAGCCGTATCGCGCTGCTTCGCCCCTAACGCGTCGATCGCGCCTGCCAAGCGCGAACTGATTCTCAAGGTCGCGGCGGAAATCGGGTACAAGCCCAATGCGCTGGCACAGGCTCTGATCTCGAAGCGGACCAACATCGTGGCGGTCATCATCGCTGCGCGCACGAACCTCTATTATCCCGAAGTCCTGGCCGAAGTGGGCGCGCGGCTGAGCGAGAAGGACTTTCGCGTGCTGCTCTTCGCATTGTCGCAGGAGAGCGAGGTCGATGGCGTGCTGGACCAGATCTGGCGACATTCGGTCGATGGCGTGATCTCGGCGGCGCGCCTGTCCACGGCGCAAGTCGCGCAGTTCGCCGAGCATCGCGTGCCGGTCGTCCTCTATAATCGCGTTGCCAGCGGTGCCGCCTCGGTACGGTGCGATTCGGGGGAGGGGGAGCGCGATCTGGTCGGGCGCCTGCTCGCGGCGGGGCATCGGCGCTTCGGCCTGATCTCCGGCCCGCTGGACAACTACGTCGGCGAGGAGCGCCGCAGCGCCGCGCTGATGGCGCTGTCTATGGCCGGGATCACCGAGGTGCCCGAAGTCCGCGGCGACTTCACGTACGAGAGCGGCCATGCGGCGATGGCAGAACTTCACGCCAGAGGGTGCGAGGCGATCATCGCCGTCAACGACATGATGGCTATCGGCGCAATGGACGCGGCGCGAATCGATCTGGGTCTGTCGGTGCCGCAGGACTTGTCCATCGTAGGCTTCGATGGTTCGGGTGCATCGAGACTCGGTGCATACGACCTCACTACGGTCCGTCAGCCCGTGCGCCGGATGACCGAGGCGGCCATCGAGCTTCTAATAAAGCGTATCGAAGATGCCTCCGCTCCGCCTGAACAGCGATTGTTCAGCGGTCAGATGGAGGCGGGAAGCAGTGCGCGAATTGCCGTAGAAGGCTATTGAATTATCATTCATTACGGAAGTGATATATTTTGATATTTCGATTGATGTACCGATAATACCTCAAGTTTTTATAAAACATCGTCAAATATCGCATCTTGTCTTACTTAAGGTAAATGGTTCTCAAGTATATACCCGCTCGATCACGAAATGACTTCGAATGCAAAAATTCATGGACAGAGGGGCGGGTCGCAGATACCTTTCCTGGAGTTCGAGGGCATTTGAGGGATGAATATGCACACTCGTTTGATCCAGGGAGTTTCGTTGGCGGCGCTGGTTTTCGCGGCGGCGCCCGTCATGGCGCAGGACGCCAAAACCACCACTACCGTGCCTGCGGCGGATGAATCCGCGAATTCGGCGGGCGATATCGTCGTTACCGCGCAGCGGCGCAGCGAGCGTCTGCTCGACGTTCCGGTTGCCGTCACCGCGCTCTCGGGGGATGCCCTGCAGCGGCTAGGCGCGCAGAACGTGTCCAAGGTGGAACTGGCGACGCCGGGCTTCACCTGGGGGTCGCAAGGGTCGGACTCGTTCCCGGCGATCCGCGGCGTGCGCACCAGCCTCGTCAGCGCGCAGACCGACCCGGTCATCGGGTTCTACCTCGACGGCGTCTACCAGAGCCGCACCCAGCAGCAGAGCATTCCGCTGTTCGACATCGCCCGTGTCGAGGTCCTGCGCGGCCCGCAAGGCACGCTTTACGGACGCAACACCTTCGGCGGCAACATCAGCGTCGTGACGTCCGATCCGACTGACGAATTCGCGGCCGGGGTCAACCTCGACAGGGGCAACTTCGATTCCGCCCGCATCGACGGCTTCGTCAACATTCCCGTCAGCGACACCCTTCAGGTGCGCGTGGCCGGGGTGTTCCAGCGCCATGACGGCTACGTCAAGTCGACGACCCCGGGCATCGTGCTCAACGACCTGAACGAGAACGCGCAGCGGGTCTCGCTCAAGTGGAAGCCCGACGACCGCCTCGAGGTGACCATCCATGCCGGGACCTGGCGCCGCGACGATGCAGGCGCGGGCTCCTACGGCTACAAGACCGCCGGTACGCTCATCAACACGTCCACCGGCTACCAGTCGATCAATGGATCGGGCGTGGCGGTGAACCCCTCCGTCCCCAATGGCAGCCCGAACCTGGCGGGCCGTGACGTGGGCACCCCTGTGACCGGCGGCGCCTGGACCAACGACTGGGATTACCAGCCGTTCGAGCATGTCGCCGAAGACTACGTTTCGGGCAAGATCGCCTATGACCTCGGCTTTGCCACGGTCAGTTCGATCACCGGCTACACGCACTTCACCGCTCACCGCAGCGCCGACAATGACCAGTCCAGCAAGGTCTTCGAAGCCTATGGCTACGGCTCGGGCATCCAGGAGCCGAAGACCCGCTCGAAGGCGTTCTCGCAGGAAGTGCAGCTTGCCTCGAACAGCCGCACGCCGCTGGAATGGATCGTCGGGGCCTACTACCTCAAGGACGACATCTTCGAGACGTACCAGCAGAAGGTCACCGCGCCCGGCGCTACGACCAACGGCTTCCGTGCGGACTCCGACATCGGCGTCGAGGCGCTCGCCTTCTATGGCCAGGCCAGCTACGCGATCGTGCCTGACAAGCTGAAGCTGATCGGCGGCATCCGCTATTCGCACGAGAAGAAGAGCTTCGTCTTCTCCGACTTCGCCGACGCGCCGCCGAACACCTACGATTTCACGACGCCTTATGTCGTCACCAGCGGCTCGCCCAGCTTCAACAGCTGGACCTGGCGCGCGGGCCTGCAGTACACCGTCGATCGCAACACGATGATCTACGCGACGGCATCGACCGGCTTCGCATCGGGCGGCGTCAACGACAGCGGCGGCAATCCGCTGATCCCGCAATCCTACGCGCCGCAGAAGGTGGACGCCTACGAAGCGGGCTTCAAGAGCCGCATCCTGGGCGGACTGGGCCAGTTCGAGGCCTCGGTGTTCTACAACAAGTTCAGTAACCTGCAGATCAACATCTACACGCCGCTGGTCTCGTACTTCGGCTCTGCCGGCAAGGCGCGCAGCTATGGTGCCGAGATGGCGCTGCGGCTGAATCCGGTACAGGCGCTGCACATCGATGCCACGGCGGCGCTGATGAATGCCGAGTACACCAGCTACATTAGCGGCAACAACTTCTACGGACTTTCCGATGGCACCGATCCGGTGTCGCTCAACCTGAAGGGCAACCGCATTCCGCAGTCGCCCAAGCTGAAGACGACGCTGGCGGTATCCTACGACATCGATCTGGGCACGGCGGGCATGTTGTCGCCGATGGGGTCGTGGCTGCATTCAAGCAGCTACTACACCACCGACCGCAACACCGTGCTGGACCGTCAGGGCAGCTACGACAAGTTCGACGCCTCGCTGCGCTGGAGCAGCCCGGACGATCGCACCTACGTCGAAGCCTATGGCGACAACCTGAGCAACCAGGCGGTGCTGCTGAGCGGCGTGATCGGTCGCCGCCAGCGCATCCAGGTGTCCTACGCGGCACCGCGCACGTACGGCATCCGCGTCGGCACCAAGTTCTGACGATGGCAGGGAAGGGGGAGGCGGGAGCCTTCCCTTTCACGGCGTGAAGAGGCGGCGCTTTCCCGGCGGGGAAGGCGCCGTCTTCCTTGTTTGCCGGGTTGCGAATGCCCTGCCTGCTCACCGTTCGTCATTGCGAGCGCAGCGAAGCAATCCAGGGCGGCTCAAGACTGCTCTGGATTGCTTCGCTGCGCTCGCAATGACGAGGGGCGGGGCGAGGGGTAGGGCGAACCTCGATCGGCGACCAAAGCGCGTTCGGTCAAGCCTGCTCGATCATGCGGGCGAGATCGAACAGCAGCTGTTCGCGGCCCGTCGGAGCCAGCAGTTCCACACCGACAGGGCAGGTCTGCGCGCCCGCCGGAACGCTGATCGCGGGCCAGCCGGTGCGAGGCGCCAGTTCGGGAGCCCAGCCGACCTTGGGATTGCCCAGACCCTCGGGAATGACGCGCAGGGTCGGGTGGAACAGCCCGTCGAGGCGGTGCTCCGCCATGGCCCGCAGCAGGGTGTCGGTCAGGCGGCGATGAGCGGCAAGGACAGCCTGCGCCTCTTCCGCGCTGCGCGACAGGCGATCGAGGATCACCGGGCGGTATTCCGGAAGGAATCGGCCGCCTTCGAGCAAGGCGGCGAGGCTTTGCGGTGCGGTCCCGGCCACGAAATTGCGGGCAAGATACGCGTCGAACGCGGCCGCGAATTCGACGTCGACGATATGCGGACCGGCCAGCATTTGCGCGATATCGGGGATCGCGAAAGGATCGACGAGTTCGGCCCCGCCGTCCGCCAGTTTTCGCAAGGCGCGTTCGCAGGCGGCGATCACCCTCGGGTCGGTGCCGAAGGCGGCGCGCAGCACGCCGATGCGCGGCGGCGCCCCGGTTTCTCCCGCAGGGATCTTGCCGCCCATCGCGAGATAGAGCCCGCGGGCATCCTCGACCGTGCGGGCGATCGGGCCGATGGTGTCGGTGGATGGGGCCAGCGGCGCGACGCCGTCCAGCGGCAGCATGCCATGCGCGGGACGCAGTCCGACAAGGCCATTGCAGGCCGCCGGAATGCGGATCGAGCCGCCGGTATCGGTGCCGATCGCGGCGCTCGCGAAGCCGCGCGCGACTGCGACCGCCGATCCGCCGCTCGATCCGCCCGCCGTCGTGGCCGGGGCAAAGGGGCTGAGGACGTCGCCGCCGAGCGAACTGCGCGATCGCACTTCGAAGGAGAACTCGGACAAGTTGGTCTTGCCGACGATGACGGCCCCGCCATCGACAAGCCGGTCGATCACCGTGGCATTGGCGAGCGGCATCGCGGCTTCGAGCGCGAGGCATCCCGAACTGGTCGCCATCCCTGCGATGTCGATGTTGTCCTTGATCGCCAGCACCATGCCGTGGAGCGGCCCCACCGGCATCCTTCGGCGCATGGCCGCGTCCGCGTCGCGCGCCGCCATGCGGGCGTGCGGGTTCAGCGCCAGCATCGCATTCCAGCGATGATCCTCGGCGCCGATGCGGTCGAGGCAGGCGTCCAGCCTTGCCTCCACGTTGCCTGTCGCGGGATCAGGGCCTGTCGCGAGATCAGACGGCAACGGACCGGCGCGCCCTGTCGAGAAGGTCTGCGGCGCCCTGCAAAAGGAAGCCATGGTCGGAGCCGAGCAGGAACAGGCTGGCGCCGCGTTCGTGCCAGTGGGTCACGTCCTCGATCCGGCTGAGGAACATGCCGACCGCCCGGCCATTCCTGCGCCCCGCGTCGCAGATGCGCTCGACGGCGGCGACGACGCGTTCATGGTCCTGGCTGGCAAGGCCGTAGCCCACCGTCAGGTCCACGCGGCCGACGAACAGGCAGTCGATGCCGTCGACGCGGGCGATCTCGTCGATGTCCTCGACCGCTTCGGGGTCTTCGATCTGGGCGATGGCCACGGTTTCGCGCTCGCTCAGGCGCAAGTGGTCGGCCATTGGGCGCGTCGTGTAGCAGGCCGCGCGGGTGGAGCCGGCATAGCCGCGCCCTCCGGCGCCGAAGCGGCAGGCGCGGGCGAAGGCGGCGGCTTCTGCGGCATTGCGGATATGCGGCGCGACGACACCGGTGGCGCCGCAATCCAGCGCATTGAGCACTTGCTCCGGCGTCGCTACCGGAATCCGCACGAGGCTGGGCATGCCGATGGCGCGGGTCATGGCTACGCAGCCGTCGATGGTCGCGCGGTCGAACGGCGCATGCTCGGCATCGAGGCAGAGGCAGTCGAGGCCGGTGAGCGACAGCACTTCGGCGACGATCGGCGAGGGTGTCTTGACGAACGTGCCGACCAGCAGTTCGCCCGAGGTCAGCCGTTCACGGAACGCGGGCGTGTTCAAGACAGAGCCCGGTGGCATTCGCGGTGCGGCGTTGCAGTTCCCATGGATCATTCTCCGATGAATTCGAATTCATCGGTAAGCCCGAGGGCTTGCCCGGTCAATGGATTTGCTGCCAATCAGATTTGCGGTCAGGCGCCGACCGGGCGGGTGCTGCCGCGCACGACGAGGGAGCCTTGCGCGACGACCTGCTCGTGCCGGTCGGCATCGGTGCGCAGGGACAGGATCAGGCGCAGGGTCTCCGCCACCATGAAGGCCGCGGGCTGCGAATAGCTGGTGAGCGAGAAGCCGGGCCATGCCGCCATCGGCACGTCGTCGTACCCGGCGATCGAAATCTCGCGGCCCACGTCCAGCCCGAATTCGTGGCGGGCGACGGTGATCGCGGCCAGCGCCATGGTGTCGTTGGCGCAGAAGATCGCCTCGGGCCGGTCCTTGCGCAGCAGCAGGCGGCGGGTGGCGGCCATCGCGGTATCGAAATCGAAGGCGCCATCCTCGCGGATCGGGGCCGGTGCGCCCCGCTCGGCAAGGTATTCGGTGAATCCCGCCTCGCGCTGGGCGTTGGTGGAGGAATCCGCGGTGCCCGCCATGAAGGCGAAGCGGCGGTGACGCCCGGCCAGCAGGTGCGCCGCGATCGCCCTCGCGCCTGTCTCGTTGTCGCCCACCACGCAGGAGGCATCCTGCGCGGGGGTGGTGCGGTTGTAATGGATCACCGGCACCTGCGCGCGGCGGCACTGCTCGGTCAGGGTGGAGGAGGGGCTGACGGACAGCAGCACCAGCGCGTCGATCCGGTAATGCAGGATTTCGTGGATGGAGGGCTCGGGCCGGGTACTGCCTTGCGCCGGGAACAGCATCAGGCGCAGCCCGGCGCCGTCCAGCGCGTCGGACAGCAGTTGCAGGGTCTGGGTGAAGAACGGATTGGTGAGGTAGCCCACGCCGACGCCGACGATGTTAGAGCGCCCGCGAAGTAGCGAGCGGGCCAGCGGATTGGGCCGGTAACCCAATTCCTCGGCGGCGGCGATGATCCGCTCGCGCTTGTCCGCGGCGATGCTCGCGCCCGGCGTGAAGGCGCGCGACACCGCCGATTGCGACACGCCGGCCCTGCGCGCGACGTCCAGGGACGTGATCGCCTCTTTCTCGATTTCCATGCCGTTTCCTATCGAGTGGTCATGGGGGAGGTCAACGGCGTTACGCGGGGGGTGGAGTACGTTCAGTGAATGCATGATCATAGGTTAATGCGGCGATATAATGGCCATATGTTCGAATATTTTGCATATTGTGCATATATAGATGAATATGTATTCAAACACCAATCGGTGTCCGATTCCCAGGCGCCGCAGAGCAAGCGGGCAGACCGCCCGGGCAGGAGCAGGACGAATGGCGATCTATCTCAAGCGCGGCGCGACCGCAGAGGCGAAGGCGGATGCGGACCGCAAGGTGCGTGACATCGTCGAGGCAGCGCTGGCCGATATCGAGGCGCGCGGCGACGTCGCCGTGCGCGAGATGAGCAACCGGTTCGACAACTGGGACCGCGAGGACTACCGACTCTCGCAGGCCGAGATCGACGCCTGCGTGGAATCGCTTTCGGCGCAGGAGCGCAAGGACATCGAATTCGCGCAGGCGCAGGTGCGCAATTTCGCGCAGATCCAGCGCGACAGCATGAAGGACGTCGAGGTCGAGACGCTGCCCGGCGTCGTGCTCGGCCACAAGAACCTGCCGCTGAACTCGGCGGGCTGCTACGTGCCGGGCGGCAAGTATCCGCTGCTGGCCAGCGCGCACATGTCGGTCATCACCGCGAAAGTCGCGGGCGTTAAGCGGGTCATCACCTGTGCGCCCCCGTTCCAGGGCAAGCCCGCGCGCGCGATCGTCGCGGCGCAGGCGATGGCGGGTGCCGATGCGATCTATGCGCTGGGCGGCATCCAGGCGGTGGGCGCGATGGCTCTGGGCACCGAGACGATCGACCCGGTCGATATCCTCGTCGGCCCCGGCAACGCCTTCGTGGCCGAAGCCAAGCGCCAGCTCTACGGCCGCGTCGGCATCGACTTGTTCGCAGGACCGACCGAAACGCTGATCATCGCCGACGAGATCGGCTGCGACCCCGAGATGGCCGCCACAGACATCCTCGGGCAAGTCGAGCACGGCCCGGACAGCCCCGGCGTCCTGCTCACCAATTCGGAGAAGTTCGCGCGCGAGACGATGGCCGAGATCGAGCGCCTGCTGCAGATACTGCCCACGGCCGACCATGCCCGCAAGGCGTGGGAGACCTTCGGCGAGGTGATCGTGGCGGACAGCTACGAGGAAATGGTCCGCGTTGCCGACGAGATCGCCTCCGAACACGTGCAGGTGATGACCGCCGACCCGGACTATTTCCTGCAGCACATGACCAATTATGGCGCGCTGTTCCTGGGCAATCGCACCAATGTCAGCTTCGGCGACAAGGTGATCGGCACCAACCACACGCTGCCCACCAGAAAGGCGGCGCGCTACACCGGCGGGCTCTGGGTCGGCAAGTTCATCAAGACCTGCACCTACCAGCGCGTCCTCACTGACGAGGCCTCGGCGCTGATCGGCGAATACTGCAGCCGCCTCTGCGCGCTGGAAGGCTTCGCCGGGCATGGCGAGCAGGCGAACATCCGCGTGCGCCGCTTCGGCGGGCGTGACGTGCCTTATGCCGGGCAGGCGGAGCCGACCCCGGCGACGGCGGCCTGATCGGTCATGAACGGGGTGGACAGGGCGGCAGGGGCCGTCTCTGTTGGCCCCGTTCGCCGATGCGGCGATTTGGAAAGACATGAGGACGATGCGATGACCCTGCCCAGAACTCCCAGCCTACGCCTCGACGGGCGGCGCGCGGTCGTCACCGGTGCGGGCCGGGGCATCGGCCTTGCCGCCGCCGCTGCGCTGGCCGAAGCGGGGGCGGATGTCACGCTGGTGGCGCGTACCGCAGGCGAGATCGAGGCAGCTGCGGCGCAGATCACCGCGCTGGGCGGCAAGGCGCAAGCCGCAACGCTCGACGTGTCGGACCTTGCCGCAGTCGATGCCTTCTTCGCCGGGCAAGAGCCGTTCCACGTCCTCGTCAACAATGCCGGGACCAACCGGCCCAAGCCGATGTGGGAAGTGAGCGTCGAGGATTACGACGCGGTGCTCGACCTCAACGTCAAGAGCGCCTTTTTCGTGGCCCAGGCCTGCGCGCGGCGGATGATGGCGGCGGGGGAAACCGGCAGCCTGATCCACATGGGATCGCAGATGGGCCATGTCGGCGGCCCGAACCGCTCGCTCTACTGCGCCTCGAAATGGGCGCTGGAGGGTATGAGCAAGGCGATGGCGCTCGACCTTGCGCCCCGCGGCATTCGCTCCAACACGATCGCGCCGACCTTCATCGAGACGCCGCTCACCCGGCCGTACTTCGAGGACGCGGCGTTCAAGGCCAGCGTCCTGGCGAAGATCAAGATCGGCCGACTGGGTCAAGTGGAAGACCTGATGGGAGCGGTGCTGTTCCTGTCGTCGGACGCCTCGGCGCTGATGACCGGGACCAGCCTCGTCGTGGACGGCGGCTGGACCGCCGACTAGGGTGTTGTCGCCCTACCGTGTTTCGTCGCTGCGCTCGCAATGACGAAGGGTGGAGTAATCAAACCTCCCCTTATGGGGCAGCCATTTCTGCTCCAGAGTCCCGCCGTAAGCCTCGCATGGCAGCGACGAAGGCCCCATATCGAATTTGAAAGCAGGAAACAGAGCGCGTTTCACCTGCGGGCTGGCAGAATGGGGCCATGACAAACGCAGACACACCTATCGACGACACCGCGGACGATCCGCGCTGGGCGCAAGTCGTCGCCCGCGACAAGAGCGCCGACGGCACGCTGTGGTACTCGGTCGCGACCACCGGCATCTATTGCCGCCCCTCTTGCCCCTCGCGGACCGCCAATCCCCGCAACGTGACGCTGCACGACACGCTGGCGAGTGCCCGCGCGACCGGGTGCCGGCCCTGCAGGCGCTGCAACCCGGAAGGCGCGTCGCAGGACGCCGGGAATGCCGCGCTGGTCGAGCAGGCCTGCCGCCTGATCGAGGCGTCGGACGAGCCGCCTTCGCTCGATGACCTGGCGGCGGCGGTGGAACTGAGCCCCGGCTACTTCCACCGCCTGTTCAAGGCCCAGACCGGCCTGACCCCCAAGGCTTATGCGAGCGCCCATCGTGCCCGCAAGGTACGCGACACTCTGGCCGCAGGAGGCCGGGTGACGGACGCCATCTACGACGCCGGGTTCAATTCCAACGGCCGGTTCTACGAGCAGTCGGGCGCGATGCTGGGCATGACGCCCGGCCGCTACAGGAACGGCGGGGCCGACGAGGTGCTCCACTTCGCGGTGGCGCAATGTTTTCTGGGCGCGATCCTGGTGGCCTCCAGCGACAAGGGGGTGGCATCGATCCTGCTTGGCGATGACCCCGAGGACTTGGTCCGCGACTTGCAGGACCGCTTTCCCCGCGCGGAACTGGTCGGCGCCGATGCCGGTTACGAGCGGACGGTGGCACGGGTCGTCGGCTTCGTCGAGGCGCCGGACATCGGCCTCGACCTGCCGCTCGACGTGCGGGGCACCGCCTTCCAGCAGCGCGTCTGGCAGGCGCTGCGCGAAATCCCGGCGGGCGAGACCGTCACGTATGCCGAAGTCGCGCGCCGCATCGGCTCGCCCAGCGCCACGCGCGCGGTTGCGGGAGCCTGCGCGGCCAATCGCATCGCCATCGCCATCCCCTGCCACCGGGTCATCCGCAATGACGGTTCGCTGTCGGGCTATCGCTGGGGCGTGGAGCGCAAGCGCAGGCTCATCGAACTGGAAGGCGGGGCGTGAGCGCTTTTCCGAGTACGCGGATCGACGCCTACGACTGGGATGCGATCGCGGGCGATCTCGACCGGGAAGGCTGGGCGGTGCTGCCCGGCCTGCTCGCAGACGCCGAATGCGACGCCGTGGCTGGTATGTACGGACCAACAGGCGCCTTCCGCAGCCACGTCCACATGGCGCGGCACGGGTTCGGCAAGGGCGAGTATCGCTATTTCGCCTACCCGCTGCCCCCGCTGGTGGAAGCGGCGCGCATCTGTCTCTATCCCCATGTCGCGCCGATCGCGAACAGGTGGAGCGAACGAATGGGCATGGCGGCGCGCTTCCCCGCCGATCACGCGAGTTTCCTCGCAAGGTGTCACGAAGCGGGCCAGAGGCGGCCGACGCCGCTACTGCTGGAATATGGCGAGGGCGACTACAATTGCCTGCATCAGGATCTCTACGGGGATCACGTGTTTCCGCTGCAGGTCGCCGTGCTGCTGTCGCAGCCCGGCAGGGACTTCACCGGCGGCGAGTTCGTACTGACCGAGCAGCGTCCGCGCATGCAATCACGCGCATCGGTCGTGCCGCTCGGCAAGGGCGACGGCGTCCTGTTCGCGGTGAACCAGCGCCCGCAGCGGGGCACGCGGGGCGACTACCGTGTCACGCTGCGGCATGGTGTCAGCACGCTGCGTTCGGGCAGGCGTCACACGCTGGGGATCATCTTCCACGACGCGGCCTGACGCTTCGTCATTGCTTCGCTACGCTCGCAATGACGGCGGTGTGGGGGCAGGCGGCCATGCTCCGGCAAAGCGATCAATTCCCCATCGAGGGCGCCGTCATCGTCGCATCGAGGGT
This sequence comes from Novosphingobium resinovorum, assembly GCF_001742225.1. NCBI lineage: Bacteria > Pseudomonadati > Pseudomonadota > Alphaproteobacteria > Sphingomonadales > Sphingomonadaceae > Novosphingobium > Novosphingobium resinovorum. The sequence goes on from NZ_CP017076.1 coordinate 275,722, forward strand.
GGGCACGCCGTGCGTGGTCGCCCACATCGCCGCCTGTGTCCGGTTCGCGACGTTTAGCTTGCGCAGGATCGCCTTCACGTGAACCTTGACCGTCGCCTCAGTCACGAAGAGCTTGCGGGCGATGCGCTTGTTGGAATAGCCGGCCATCAGGCAGCACAGCACGTCGTTTTCACGCTGGGACAGCTTCGACCCACCGCCGTGGCCGGTGTTCTGCAGGCCGGTCAGGTCGTCACGCGCCTCGGGTATCGCGATCCGGAAGTCCTCGCGCCGCAGCATGTCGGCGACGTCCGGCGGGATGACTTTGTGCCCCAGTGCCGCCAGGCGCAGCAGCGCGATCAGGGTGTCGCACGGCATGTCCTTCACGGCATAGCCCTGCGCGCCATGGTCGAAGCAGTTGAGCATGGACGAGAGGTCGAATTTCTCGGCCAGGATCAGCGCGCTCACGGTGTCGCGGCTGGCCAGCCGTTGCAGCGAATCGAGCTGGTCGGCCAGGCTGGGCATGTCGACCAGGACCAGATGATCGCTGCGGTCGGGCAATTCGGGCAAGTCATCGACGCTGGCGGAAGTCGATACGACCTCGATGCCGCCATCGAGGATGATGCGTCGGAGCCCCTCGCGAGAAATCGAACTGGGGTTGATAATAGAGACTGAAATACCCAACGGTCACCCTTCCGAGTCCCAACCCGGGCATCGATTCCTCAATGCCCGGAGTGTTGTTCAAGTGCGGCCTTTCGAGGTCAGTCCTGTCAATCGACGGTACAAGACGACATCCGGCGTCCCAAATATTCAGGCGCGGCTTTCTCCCAAATCCATTATGTACTTTTTTCAGGTCCTCAAAATACCCATGGCCGGTTGAGGCCGATGTATATCTTTCGAAAGCTGTTTACGTACATAACCATATTTGGTCTTGCTGGGTGGCTACATTGGCATTTTTCAGTGTTTTGAGCGATTCACGTCGAAATTGCCGATATTTGCGATGAACGGTTCATCGCGGGACACTCGCAGCCTGTTTGGAAATTCGTTGGAAACGAATTTCGCGGCACCGGCCCGCTCCCCCTCCCGACCGCCCGCAGGATACTGCCGATGGGCGGTCGGGAGGGGGAGCGGGCCGGTGCCGCTTACGAAATGCCCTTCCGGGCATTTTCGCAAAGAGCCTCTTAGAGCATCGATTCATTCACGGTGATGGTGTCGCCGGGCATGATGATCAGGGCCGGATCGCCGACGACGACCTTGCGGCCTCCGCCCCAGCTCTTGCGCAGGACGACGACGGTGGCCTTGTTCGCGCGGGGCGTGAAACCGCCCGCCTTGGCGATCGCTTGCAGCAAGGACATCTGCCCGGCGTAGGTATACTCGCCCGGCTTGCCGACTTCGCCGAGGATGTAGAACGGCCGGTACGACATGACGTCCACCGCGACATGCGGGTTCAGTACGTAGCCGCCCTGGGTCAGCTTGGCGGTGATGGCCCCTGCCATCTGGTCAGGCGTGCTGCCGGCGGCCGCGACGTCGGCGATGAGCGGCATCGTCACCGCGCCTGCGGTGCCGATCTCGTACTCGCCGGTCAGTGTCGGCTCGTCGAACACGGTCACGCGCACTTTGTCGCCGGCGTCCAGGCGCATGCCCTGGCTGGCCCGTGCGTTCGCCTCGGACACGTCGACAAGCGGATAGTTCTGAGTCGCGCATCCGGCGGCCAGCACCGTCGCCAGCAAAGCCGCGGAAATATGCGTGGAGCGGCGTGTGCGAGGCCTGAAAAGTTCCTGGATCATTTCACCCTCCTTGCGAGATCCCCGGCTCAAAGTCGGGGTGAGAGGCAATCCTATCCAAGTACCGTCGCGGTTCCATACCTCTTAGGTTGTGAAGAAAAATCAGTAAGTTCCGGGCCGATAGTCCGAAAGGGGTAGGTGGGTTTACGTCTTATGACCGTTTGCCTGCCGGCCATCGATGCCGTCACTCTGACAATCGTGATCAGTTCTCTTTGTACGGATACGAAAAGAGATCCGGTCCTTCGGTTATCGCGACGCAGAGAGGTATCTTCCATGGATGGGAATTCGGCCGGGACTCAGGCTCGGATACACGAATCCTTCTCGGATGCGTATTCGCCGAGTAGCACCGAACGGGAGGAAGCGACACAGCTGGCGCCCATCGTGCCGGGCGCCCGCTCGCGTTGGGACTGCTGGGACTTGCTGGCGCAGCCCGATCACGTGCTGGCGCGGCCGTTCGACATCGCCATCGCCTCGCTGGCGATCATCGCCTTCCTGCCGCTGTTCATCATCGTCGCCATTGCGATCTGGGTCGACCAGCCGGGGCCGGTGATCTTCGCCCAGCGCCGGGTGGGCCGCAACGGGCGCGGCTTCCCGTGCTTCAAGTTCCGCTCCATGCAGCTCGACGCCGAGCGCAGTCTCGACGGTATCCTGCGCGAGAACCCGCATCTGCGCGCGCAGTGGGAGCGCGATCGCAAGCTGCCGAACGACCCGCGCGTCACCCGCGTCGGCCGGATCATCCGCGTCACCAGCCTCGACGAGCTGCCGCAGCTGTTCAACGTTCTGCGCGGGGAGATGAGCATCGTCGGACCCCGCCCGATCGTGGTGGACGAGATGCCGCGTTACGGGCGCTACATCCATCACTACCTTGCCGTGCGGCCGGGTCTGACCGGGTTGTGGCAGGTCTCGGGGCGCAGCAGCGTGACCTATCGCCGCCGCATCGCCGCCGACATTCGCTACACCCGCGCGCGAACGCTTGCCTACGATGCCCGCATCCTTGCCGCGACCATCCCCGCCGTCGCTTCCGGGCGAGGGTCCTGCTGATGCGGTTGGCATTTGCGCCAACCGGTCTGGGGCGAAAACGCTTCCAGCGCGCCGCCGCGCTCTGGCTCACCGGATCGTTCGTGCCCGCGTTCCTGTCGGGCACCGCGCGGGCACAGGACTATCCGGTGGAAGTGCCCGAATCGGTGGTCGAGCAGACCGATGCCGAGGGCATCCGCATCGGCACGATGAAGGTGCTGCCCCGGGTCAACTTCGACCTGCGCTACGACACCAACATCTATAACCAGCGCAGCAAGATAGACGACGGTGTCGCCGTGGTGCGCCCCAGCGTCAGCCTGCAGAGCGACTTTTCCCGCCACGCGCTGCACTTCGACGCCGCCGCCGAGGGCCGCCGCTACCTCGACACCAGCGCCGAGAACAGCAACCAGTGGTCGCTTTCGGCGGGCGGGCGACTGGACTTCGCGGACCGCTTCGTGCTCGACGGCGACTTCGGCGTCGCGCGCAGGATCGAGCGGCGCGGCACCTTCGGCGACCAGTTCTTCACCGACCGCCCGGTATCCTACAACGAGTACGGCGGCGGCCTGCGCCTGTCGCGCGGCGGCGGCATCATCGAGTGGCAGATCGGCGTCAGTTCGCGCAAGCTGGACTATAACGACGCGCGCCAGAACGGGCTCCCGGTCGACCAGTCCTTCCGCGACGTCAGGCGCGATGCCGTGACCTTCCGGGTCGATTATCGCCGCTCCGACACCTTCGGTCTGTTCGTGAGGGCGACCGGTAACCGGCTGGCCTACGACATCGGCACCGGCCGCAATTCCAAGGGCTTCTCCGTGGTCGGCGGCGTCAGCTACCGGATAACGGACCTGGTGACGGCGGAAGCGGCGCTGGGCTACGTCAAGCAGGACACCCGCGATCCGGCCCGCCCGGACATCGGCGCGATGGACTACCACGTCAGCGTCAAGTGGACCCCCACCGCACGCACCCGCTTCGAACTGAAGGGCGAGCGCACGGTGGAGCGCAGCCCGCTGATGCTGGGCTCCGCCGTCCTGCAGTCCACGCTGGTCGGCAACGCCTCCATCGCGCTCGGCAGCCGGACGCTGGTGGGGATCGAGGCCGGGTTCCTGCGCAACGAATACGAAGGCTTCGACCGCCGCGAATCGCGCGTCTTCGGCGAGGCTACCGTGACCCGCACGATCTCCACCCGCATCGCCGCCTTCGTCGGCGTGAGTGCGCGGCGGCAGCGCGGGTCAGGCATCAATCCAAGGGAATACGACGGGGCAGCCGTTCGAGTGGGAGCCCGGATCGCGATCTGAGGCGCCACCATCTCCAGCGGCCGGAAGGGCAGGAGCAGACAATGAACAGTGCACACCAGATTATCAGTGCCGGTCCCGATCCGCGCGATCTTGCGCTGGCGCCCGGGCAATCGCTCATGCTGCCGTCGGCGCGCGTCGACCTTGGCGGGTCGATGGCGTTCTTCCGGCGCCGATCGGGGCTGATCGCGCTGGTCACGGGGGCGGCGCTGGCGATCGGCGCGGCGGTGACCTTCTCGATGCCGATCACGTACACGGCCGAGGCGGTCGTCAGCCTGCTGGCGCCGACCGACACGCCTGAGGCCGCGGCAAGCGCCGGGCGACAGGCCGGGCCTTCGCCGAACAGCTCTTATGTCGATACGCAAGTGGAGACGCTGAAATCGCGCGACCTTGCGCAGCGTGTCGCTTCCGCACTCGGCGTCCTCGACGGCAAGAGCGCGGCCCAGCAGGCCGAGATCGTCACCACGTACCAGAATAACGTTTCGGCCGTGCGCAGCGGCGAGAGCTATGCGCTCAAGGTCGCGTTCAAGGCGCCGAACGGGCAGGACGCGGCGAAAGTCGCCAACATGTATGCGCAGCAGTTCACCCAGATCGAGGTCAAGGCCGCGCACGAGAGCAACACCGAAACCGCCAAGCTGGTCGCGCCCCGGCTCGAGCAACTGCGCCAGCAGGCCCACGCCGATACCGAGCGGCTGCAGCGCTACCGCATCGCCAACGGCCTCTTGAGCACTTCGGGTGCCTCGCTGACCGAGCAGGAGATTTCCAGCTACAACCAGGAAGTCACCAAGGCCCGCGCCGAGGCGGCCGAGAGCCAGGCGCGGCTCGCGACGGCGCAGGCGCAGCTGCGCTCGGGATCGGCGGGCGACGACGTGGGCGAGGCGCTCGGTTCGGGCGTGATCGGCTCGCTGCGCGCGCGGGAATCGCAGATCGGCGGCGAGGTCGCCAACATGCAGGCGCGCTACGGCCCCAATCATCCCCAGCTCGTGCGCAGCCGGAGCGAACTCGCCGAAGTGCGCAGCGACATCAGGAACGAGATTACCCGCATCATGTCCAACCTGCAGGCGCAGCGCGATGTGGCGGACCAGCGCCTCGCCTCGCTCAGCTCCAGCCTCGGTGCGGCGCGCGGGAACCTTGCGCGCAACAACGCGGCAATGGTGGGCCTCGATGAACTGGAGCGCACCGCGCAGTCCTCGCAGGCGATGTACGAGACCTACCTCAACAGCTACCGCCAGCTGATCGCGCAGGACGGCACCCAGCGGCCGAACGCCCGCGTGCTGTCGCTGGCCGAAGTGCCGCTGCTGCCAAGCTCGCCCAACATTCCCATGAACATGCTGCTGGCGCTGGTGATCGGCCTCGGCGCCGGGCTTGCCGCCGCTTACGTCGCCGAGGCGCTGTTCCGCGGCGTGACGACGTCGGACGAAGTCGAGCAGGGACTGGGCAGTCGCTACCTCGGCGCGATCCCGCTGCTCGCTTCGGTCAGCCGCAAGTCGCGGCGCGAGGTGCCAGCGATCACGCAGGAACCGCGCTCCGCCTTCGCCGAATCGTTCCGCTCGCTGCGCACCTCGATCGAGCAGGCGGTCTATGGCCCGGCGCAGATCATAGCGGTGACCTCGGCGCTCCCCAAGGAGGGCAAGACGACGGTGGCCTCCTGCCTCGCGCAGACGCTGGCGGTCAGCGGGCGCGGCGCGATCCTCGTCGACTGCGATTTGCGCGGGCGCGGTGTCAGCAAGCTGCTGCGCCTCTCGCCCGAGCATCCCGGCCTGATCGAAGTGCTGGAGGGCAAGGTTTCGCTCGCCGATGCGCTGGTGACCGGGGAATCGGGGCTCTGTGTCCTGCCGGTCAAGCCTTCCGACCTTGCCCATGACACGCTGCTGACGGGCGAGACTTTCACCCGGTTGCTGCAGGAATTGCGCGCCTGCTTCGATTATGTCGTGCTCGACCTGCCGCCGGTGCTGCCGATCGCGGCGGGCCGCACCCTCGCCGGAATGGCCGACGCGACAGTGCTTGTGGTGCGCTGGCGCAAGACGATGAAGGGGGCGGCGCGCTCGGCCCTGGGCATGCTGCCGCGTGAGAGCGTCAACGTCGTGGGCGTGACGATCAACCGGATGGACATGCGCCGCAAGCGCCTCTTCGGCTACTCCGACCCGGCCTACTTCTACCGTGAATACAAGGCCTATTACGCATGACACTGAACCTGGCCGAACCCCCGATGGCGGGACGGCACACCCGGTTCAGCGAACCGCGCGTCGCCATCGTCCATTACTGGCTGGTGTCGATGCGCGGCGGGGAGCGGGTGCTGGAGCGGCTGCTCGGCCTGTTCCCGGGCGCGGACGTCTTCACCCACGTCTACGATGAAAGCCGGATGTCGGAGAGCATCCGCAAGGCCAACGTGACGACGACCTGGATCAACGGCTTGCCGTTCTCGCGCCGGTTGTACCAGTATTACCTGCCGCTGATGCCGATGGCATTGGAGCATCTCGACCTGACCGGCTACGACCTCGTCATCAGCAGCGAGAGCGGGCCGGCCAAGGGGGTGATCACCAGCCCCCATGCGCAGCACTTGTGCTACTGCCACTCGCCGATGCGGTATCTGTGGGATCACTACCACCTCTACCGCAAGGACGCCAATCCGATCGCCCGCGCGGCGATGCCGCTGATCTACCACCGGATGCGGCAATGGGACATGTCGTCCAGCGCAAGGGTGGACACGATCGTCGCCAACAGCAGCTTCATCCGCGAGCGCGTGCGCAAGTTCTGGCGGCGCGAGTCCGAGGTCATCCACCCGCCGGTCGATACGCGCATCTTCACCCCCAGCCTCGACGTCGATGATCACTACCTGTGGGTCGGCCAGATGGTGCCCTACAAACGCCCCGACCTTGCGGTGGAGGCGTTCAACCGCACCGGACTGCCGCTGCTCATGGTGGGGGACGGCGGGATGCTCGCCAGGCTCAAGCGCGTCGCCGGGCCGAACATCCGCTTCGTCTCGCGGCTGGGGTTCAACGAGTTGCGGCAGGCTTATGCGCGGGCGCGGGGCCTGGTGTTCACGGCGGAGGAGGACTTCGGCATCGTCCCGGTGGAGGCCATGGCCTCGGGCCGCCCGGTGCTGGCCTACGGGCGCGGCGGCGTGCTCGACAGCGTGGTGCCGGGCGAGACCGGCCTGTTCTTCGAACGACAGACGGCGGACTCGCTGGTCGACGGGATCGAGCGGTTCGAGCGCTGGCTTCCCGAATTCGACCCGAGCGTCGCGGTCGCGCAGTCCAACCGCTTCGCGCCCGAGCATTTCGATCGCAAGATCCTTACGGCGGTGGGGCAACTGTCATGAGCTTCACTTTCGTCGGCCTCGTGCAGCTGGTGATCGGCTTCGTGCTGCTGTTCCGCTCGATGCCCGCGATGCTGCTGTTCCTGATGGCCTCGGGCCTGTTCGGCGGGGCGGCGGCGCTGACGGTTCCGGCGCTGGGCAACAGCTCGATACCGCCGATCCAGTTCGCGCTGGTCTTCGTCTATCTGCGCGTGCTGATGCCGAGCGGCGGCTATTTCGAACTGTGGCGCGACGGGGTGAAGGACAACTTCCCGCTCGTGCTCTTCACGCTCTACGGCATGGTTGCCGCGCTGGTCGCGCCGCGCATCTTCGCCGGGCAGATCGATGTCGCGCCGATGCGCTTCGATGATGCGCGTAGCCTGTTCGATACGGTGCCGTTGAAGCCGACTTCGCAGAACATCACAGCCTGTGTGTACCTCTTGGGTGCCCTTATGGTCACGTTGAGTGCCTATGTGGCGGTGCGTACGGCGGGCGGAATCGAGGCTCTGGTCAAGGGCGGCGTCGTCATCGGCTGGGTCCACGCGCTGACCGGCCTGATCGCCTCGCAGACCAAGGGCACCTGGGTGCAGGACGTCTTCGCGCTGTTCCGCAACGGCGCCTACGCCCAGCTTGATCAGTCTTATCAAGGATTTAACCGGGTGGACGGGCTTTTCCCCGAAGCCTCCGGCTGGGCCGCCTTCGCGCTCGGCTGGTTCGTGTTCAACGCCGAGTGCTGGTATCGCTCGGTCTGGGCACGCCACACCGGCACGGCCGCGCTCCTGCTGGGCGGGGTCCTGTTCCTCAGCACCTCCAGCACCGCCTACGTCGGCCTCGCCTGCTACGCCGCGTTCTTCGCCGGGCGCGCCGCATTGTTCCCGGCCGGAGCGCAGCCGCAGCGGCTCCGGCAGGCCGCCGCCGCGCTCGTCGCGCTGGTGTTCCTGGTGGCGGTGGCAATCGCGGTTGTGCCTGGAATGGCAGCGAAAATCGGGCAGATGGTCGTCCACATGACCGTCGACAAGGGCGCCAGCACCTCCGGCCAGCAGCGCCTGTTCTGGGCCATGCAGGGGGTGACCGCCTTCATCGCCTCGGGCGGTCTCGGCATCGGGCCGGGCAGTTTCCGTTCGTCGAGCCTGTTCATGGCGATCCTTGGTACGATGGGCGTGATCGGGATCGGCACTTTCGTGTGGTATCTCATCAGCGTGGTGCGCCCGATCGGCGCCACCGTGGCCGCAAGTGGGCACGAGGCGATGATCGCGGTGATGCGGGCCTGCGCGGTGACGGCACCGATCATCCTGATCCCGGCAGCGGTGTCCTCCCCCAACAGCCACCCAGGCACCAGCTTCGCGATCTTCGCAGGCGCCGCGCTCGGCCTCAGGCGGATGATCCCGCACGTGGTGAGGAAGCCCGACCTGGCGATACTGGTCAGCCGCAAAATCTCAGGGTCGCCGCCGCAAGCCGTTGCAACTGCACGATCTTCCGGAGGTTCCGCCTGATGCATTTCCGCTCGATTAACGACCTCTACCGCGATGTCTGGCGTGGCCTTTCCCGGCTGCCGCACGACATCGACCTCGTCGTGGGCGTGCCTCGCAGCGGGATGCTGCCCGCCTCGATGGTCGCTCTCGCGCGCAACCTGCCGCTGGCGGACATCGATGGTTTTGCGCAAGGGCGGCTGCTCTCCTCCGGCCATACCCGGCGCGAGGAAGGCGCCGTCTCCCGGTTCGCCCACGTCCTCGTTATCGACGACAGTTGCCGCACCGGTGCCTCCATGCAGGAGGCGCGTGCGAAGCTGGCACACCTCGATTGTCGCATCACCTTCGCGGCGGTCTACGGCGTGCCGGGCAAGTCCGGCGGCGCCGACTTCGTGTTCGAGACCGTCCCGGAACCACGCGTTTTCGAGTGGAACGTGCTGCATCATCCGATCGTCTCGCGCTCCTGCTTCGACATTGACGGCGTGCTCTGCGTCGATCCGACCGAGCGCGAGAACGACGACGGCGCCCGCTACCTGAACTTCCTCGCCAGCGCCGTGCCGCTCCATCGACCCCGCCGAGAGATCGCGATGCTGGTGACCAGCCGGCTGGAGAAGTACCGTGCGCCGACCGAGGACTGGCTGGACCGTCACGGCGTCCGTTACGGCCAGCTCCGGATGCTCGACCTCCCCGACGCCGCCGCGCGGCGCCGCCTGCGGGCACACGGCAGTTTCAAGGCGGAAGTTTATCGCGAAGCCGCCTGCGACCTGTTCGTGGAGAGCGAACTGCCGCAGGCCCGCGACATTGCGCGGCTGTCCGGCAAACCCGTGCTCAGCCTTCAGGGCCCGCAGATGCTGATGCCGGGGATGATGAACCCGCAGGCGATCCGCCATACGCTGGCTCCGCGCCGGTTCCGCGCGCGTGTCGGCCGGATGGTCTCGCGCGTGCTGCGAGCGGGGTAGCGGTGAAGCACCAGCCGGTGATCGACGCGGGGAGCGAAGGGGCCGCGACGCCTCGCCATTCGCACCGGCGACAGGTCTTCGTACCGGGTGACCTGCACAATCTCGGCGACCTCAAGCTGGTGCTGCAGAACCTTGCGGTTTCGCGAGGGGAGGGCGGGGCGGTGCGGTACTGGGCGCGGCTCCCCGCAGCGATCGTCAGGCAGGTCGAGGAGGCAGGCGGCGAACTCACGCCGGGCAAGCGCCTGCTTCACTTCGCGGGCCGGGCCTTCGGGACCGATCTCGTGATTGGCGGCGGCCAGATCGTGCGGGACAACGTGTCGATCGCGTCGATGTTCGGCCTTGCACTGGCCGCCGTAAGCGCACGCGCTGGCGGCGGGCGCGTGGTCACGCGGGGGCTTGGGGTGAGTGTGATCCGTTCACGCTCCCGGCGTTTTCTCTGGCGCATGGTGCTGCGACGCTGCGCCGTGGTGAACGTGCGCGATGCGGCTTCCGCGCGTAATCTGGCCGATCTGCTGCCGGGCAAGGCGGTGGCGGTCCTCGCCGACATGGTGTTCCTGCCAACCGGCGCGTATGTCGAAGCCGAACGCGAGCCGGTCGCGCGCTGGATCGTGGTGGCGCCTTGCGACGACGGCAGCGAGCGCCGCTCGCTTGACGGCGCCGCGCTCGATGCGGTGCTGGATGCAGCTCAGGCGGCATTGCCCGACGCGCGGGTCGCCATTGCCTGCCACGACCCGCGCGAATCGATGGACAAGGCGTCCGCTGCCCGTCTCGCAAGCCGTTGGCAGGGGCGTGAGCCCCATGTCTTCGACAGTTTCGAACTGGAAACCCTGACGCAGCTCTATCGCGACGCCGCTCTGGTGGTGACGAACCGGCTGCATTCGCTGATCTTCGCGATCCTTGCCGATGCGCCCGCGCTGGCGATCGAGGACGGCACGGCCAAGGTCCGTGTCGTGGCCGACGACTTCGCGATCCCCCTGATCGGCCGTGAAGAGGCAGCCAAGGCCGGAGCCAAAGTCGCGGCGGCGTTGGCGTTCGATGGCGCGGCCCGGGCGCAAGTCAGGCAGGAACTCGGGCGCCGGGCGGCGCTCAACCTCGATTGATACCCGAAAGGGCTAATCCCGCTGCGCCGCTGCTCGCCCGCCGTGGCACTTTCCGTCCAGGCGGGAAGACGGCATCACGGCACCGTGCAGTATCCCGCTGCCTCGACATCGGCGCGGCCGTCAGGCCCTGCACGATTCCCGGTGGTCCGGGTGATGCGCGCGATGACGGCGATCGTCGCAGCTGTCGGCCTGTGCTCCTATGCACTGCCTGCCGCCGTGCGCGCGCCGGTCTCCGTGACGGCCCGATCCGGGCCGGTGATGCTCCGCAATCCGGTCGTAAAGCCGCCGTTCGGTTCCGCCGCGCCGGCCGCCGATACCGCCGGTTCACCCGAAAAGGCGCACTTGCTCAACGATGCGCGGCGTTTCGATGCGCCTCCGGGCCTCGCGAGGCCGTTCGCCTTCGCGGGCGGCGAGCAAGACCATCTGCGGGCGCTGACCTGCCTCGCTGCGGCGGGCTTGTACGAGGCGGGCGACGATGCCGCCGGGGAGCGTGCGGTGATGCAGGTGGTGCTCAACCGCGTGCGCCACGGGGTCTACCCGGCGAGCGTGTGCGGCGTGGTGTTTCAGGGGTCCGAACTATCGACCGGCTGCCAGTTCACCTTCACCTGCGACGGCGCGATGACGCGGCGGCCAGCGCCCGAAGCCTGGCGGCGTGCGCGGGTTCTCGCAGCGGCGGCGCTGTCCGGAGCGGTGGACCCGGCGGTGGGCGATGCTACGCATTACCATGCGGACTACGTCTATCCCTACTGGGCGCCGAGCCTCACGAAAGTCGCGCAGGTCGGCGCGCATGTGTTCTACCGGTTCGCCGGAGGGCATCTTGTCCGCCCGAATGCGCCGGAGCCCGTGATCGAGCGGCTCGGGGCACTCATGGGATCGGAACAGGCAGAAGTCGAAACCACCGCAGCGTCCTTGCCTACCGTCACGGAGCCCGCATTTACCGCCGCACATCCGTCCGTCATGGCAGGGAACCCCGGCGGTGTTCAGGGTGATGCGATACTCCTCGCCATCGATCCGGCGACACCTCCGGGACGGTGGGCAATGGATGCGCTCTCCCGCTGCGCGGGCAAGGCCAATTGCCGTGTCGTTGCCTGGCCCTCTCCCGCAATGCTGGAGGCCAACCGCCTGCGGTCGCCGTTCCAGCGCGACCTTCCGGTCTTCGTCTTCATCCGCGACCCGGCGAGCCACCGCGACCTGGCGCTGTGGGATTGCTCCGCCGTGACCCGTCCGGATATGCGGCAATGCCTGCCGCCCGACCGCGTCGCCGTCCAGAGACTGCTCCATACTCCGCTTTAAGGTTAAGAAACCGTCAGATTTCCTGCTCCCGTGCGGACCGGCGCAAGCCCGGGGCCGCGCGTCCCGTTGCGCCTTCCGGAGGGTATGATCGCCCGATATGCGGCCGATCCGGATTCGCCCTCTGGAGCAACGACAATAATGTCCGAATACGGTTTCCCTCTCTCTCGACGTCACCTGATCGGCGCGCTTGCGACCGCTCCCCTCCTTCCTTCCATCGCACGGGGCGCTACCCCTTCCATCAGCCGGCTGATGGTGCAGGGGCGTCCGCAAGACACCCAATCGCCCTACAAACTGGCTAACATATTGCCTGCGCTCGACAAGCTGGGCGGCGTGCGCAAGATGCGCTGCCGCGAGCCTTACAGCGGAACCGCAGGCTGGGCGACTTACGTGGGCCTCGCAAGGGCGGGCGTGCGGTTCTGCTTCACGCTTTCGGTGCGGGACATCCGCAAGAGCATCGCCGACATGAAAGCGTTCGTGGCGACCGTTCCCAATTCGATCTTCGCCATCGAGTTTCCCAACGAGCCGGATCTCAATCCGGTCACCTACAATGGCGTGACCGACAAGCGCATGGGCTTCCGCACCGGTAATGCACCGGCCCTGATGGCGTTCATCAAGGACTTCCATGCCGCCATCAAGGTGGACCCGGTGCTGCGCTCGATCCCGCTGGTCGCCAGCAACGACTTCATGCAGGCACAGCAGGCGCCGTACACCGACTTGGCCAATTCCCACATCTACCCGACGCCGCCGTCCGACGTCGCCGGGCGCGTGGCGGGGTTCAAGCAGAAGGTGGTCGAGAGCAAGACCACCCAGGGCATCATCACCGAGTGGGGCCGCACGACGGGGGGAAGCGCCAGCAACAATACCTCGCCGCCGGTCACGATCGCCCAGCAGGCGACGTTGCTGGCGTCCGACGTCAAGACCGCGATGGCGCAGTCCTACGTCCACACGATCAGCATCTACGAGCTGTTCTGCTGGAAGGGCACGAGCGAGATCACCAATTTCGGCCTGTTCAACACCGACCTGACACCGCGCCCGGCGGTGGCGGCGATCCGTTCCGCGGTAGGCGCGTGAGGATCAGGCCCCGGTTATCGCCGGGGCCCTTCGCCCTTTCCTGAAGCGGGCGATCGCGGTGCGTGCGAGGCCGAGCAGTTCGGCCTCCGCGCCCGCGCTTCGCCCGCTGCCGATCCACAGCAGGTGGAGCATGCCGAGGTAGGTCAGCGCGCCCAAGGGTGCGAGCACGGCGATGCGTGCGATGGGCATCGCACCGACTTGCAGCAGTTCGTGATCGGCCGCCAGTACCGCCGCCGCCATCACGACCACGGCCAGGATGGTACGCCGATGCGCCTTCATCTGATCGAGAATGGGGAGTCCGGTCAGCTTCGTGACGAGCGCGGACGTGATGAACAGGCCCAGCACCGAACTCAGCAGCCGTCCCCAGACCAGCCCCATCAGGCCCCAGCCCATAAGCCCGACCGTCACGCAAGGGACGCGCAGCGCCAGTCCCCAGACGTCGCGCACGAAGAGCGTGCGGGTGGCCCCTTCGGCCATGGCCAGGGGGCGCGATCCGGTCACCAGCGTCTGCAGCGCGTAGCTGAAGCCGATCACCTGGATCAGCGGCACCGTTATCAGCCATTTCTGCCCGAGCGCCACGCGCACCATCGGGTCGGCGAGCAACATGAAGCCGACCGCGATCGGCAAGGCGACGATGCCGATCGCGCCTTGCGCGGTCTGGTAGGCGGTGCGCAGCCGGGCCCGGTCGCCCTGCATGCGGGCGAAGCTGGGAAACAGGGTCTGGACCAGCGGCGTCGTCGCCTCGCGGCTCGGGATGGCGGAGACGTTGTCGGCCATCGAATAGGCGCCCAGCTGCGCGGTCGGCAGGAACAGGCCGATCACCAGCTGATCGAAGCGCCAGTTCACCACGTTCATCACCTGGCCGAGGAACAGCCAGCTGGAGAAGCCCAGCAGGTCACGTGAACGCGAGAGGGTGAAGCGCGGCCGGTAAGGCACGACGAGGTAGCTCAGCACCGTACCCAGCGCGCCGCCGATCGCCGATCCCACCACGATAGCCCAGTAGTTGCGCAGCCACAGCGCCAGCCCAACGGAGATCGCCAGCGCCGACAGCTTCTGCACGATCTGCAGCATGATCATCGGCCGGAAATTCATCGCCCGCATCCGCAGCGAAACGAGCGGATTGGTGAGCCCCGCCAGTGCGCCGGTGATGCCCGACAGCACGAAGAGCGGCGCCAGCCTGTCGTCGCCGTAGAGCCGGGCCAGCGGTTCGGACGCCAGCGCGAAGCCGCCGGCAATGAGGGCCGCGCGCAGCAACGACATGGTCCAGGCGCTGTCGATGTGCGCGGGCGTCACCTCGTCGCGCTGGATGAGGGCCGATCCGACCGAAAGCTCGGTCAGCGCGACCAGTACGCCCAGCACCGTCGTGCAGATGGCGACGAGGCCGAAGTCCTGCGGCGTGAGCAACCGCGCCAGCACGACCAGCGCGCCGAGATTGGCGAGGTTGGTGGCGATCCGCGTTGCCCCGAGGGCTGCGGCGCCGCGCGCTACACCGACCTTGCTCATGCGGCGCTGGCCGGGCGTGGCTGGCGCAGGTCGTCCCAGATGCCGCGCGTGGTGCGCCAGCCGACCGCCAGAGCGCGCTTGCTGGGGGCCTGAAAAAACGAGCGCAGGATCAGCCACAGCGCCGCGCCGTTGCTGCCGAAGCGGCGCTTGATGTCGGCTTCCACCAGCTTGTGCTGCGACCGGATGCGCGCCCGTTCGCCCGCACGCTCGACGTCGGCGAGGAGGTTGGCGAAGATGGCGCGGTGGCCGGAGAGCACCTTGTTCATATTGGTCGTGATCCGCTCGTGCGGGCCACAGTTGAACCGCACCAGCGGCAGGCGCGCAACCCCCATGGGTCCGATACGGCGCAAACGGAACCACAAGTCCCAGTCCTGGCAGCTGGGCAGCTCCGGATTGAACCCGGTTGCCTCCTGCAGCGCCGATCGCCGGATCACCGCGCCCGACGTGCTGCCGAGGCCATTGGCGCAGCGCAAGTCGAGCAGCGAGGGGTTGTCGCGCGGCCGGTGGATCTTCTCCACCTTGATGCCGACGAGGCGAAATCCGCAGAACAGGCCGACCAGATCGGGCCGTTCCTCCAGCAGCGCGAACTGGCGCTCCAGCTTTTCCGGCTCCCACGCATCGTCGGAATCGAGGAAGGCGACCCATTCCGACTGCGCCCGCGCGATCCCGGCATTGCGCGCGACATTGGCGCCGCCGTGCTGCATCTCGACCAGTTCGATCGCCGGATCGTCCTGCGCCAGCGTGCGGACCCATTCGATCGTGCCGTCGGTCGAGCCGTCGTCGACGATGAAGATCCGCGCGACCGGCAGGGTCTGCGCCTTTATGCTGGCGATGGCCTCGGGCAGCAGGTCCCGGCGGTTGTAGGTCGGGATCACCACGTCGATGGTCGGGCCTGCGTGCTTCATCGCGGCTGTCCTCCTGAAACCTGTTTGATGACGTCCATCAGGCCCGAGCCCGCCGCCTTCCAGGTGAAGCGCGCGGCGCGGCGGCGACCCTGTGCGATCTTGAAGGCGCGCAGGGCTGGATCGTTGCGCAGGCGCACGATAGCCTCGGCCCACTCGTCCGGGCGGTCGGTGCCGGCGTAGATCGCGGCGTCTCCGCAAGCCTCGGGGATCGCGCCGGCCGGGCTGGCGATGACGGGGCAGTCGCACAGCATCGCTTCGAGCGGGGGAAGTCCGAAGCCTTCGGTGCGCGAGGGAAACAGGATCGCCACTGCGCCGCCGAGAAGACTCTTGAGTTCGCCGTCATCAGGCCGTCCGGCAAAGATCGTGCCCTCGGGCGGACGGAGCCCCGCCGCGGCGAGCGCCTCGCGCTGCGGGCCGACGACCACCAGCCGGGTCGGGGCGGCGGCGCCGGAGGAGAAGGCGTCGAAGACGACCGTGTTGTTCTTGTAGGCCTTGGGACTGCCGAACAGGACGGCGTAGCTCCCCGGTATCAGGCCAAGGCGTTCGCGCAGGCCGTTGTCCTCGGCCGCATCGAGGATGTGGTCGGCCCCGTTGGCGATGACGCGCGTGCGCCCCTGATCGGCGATGGCATGCTGATGCAGCAGGCGGCGGGAGAATTCCGAGACGGTCAGCGTCGCCTTGCTCGATCGCCCCAGCAGCGGCGTCAGCCAGCGATAGCCGATCCGCTGGCGGGCCGGATAGCCGCAGTCGGAGAACAGGAACTGCACGTCATGGATCATCGTGATCTTGTTGCGGTGGGCGATCGGCGCGAGGTTGGCGAGGTTCACCAGCACCCCGTCGCGGCTCGCCAGCGGCAGAATGACCTGTTCCCAGAACTGGTCGGTTCGCGCGTAGTCGCGTCGCTCTATGGCTTGTAGTGGCGGCACCCAGTCGGCTTTTGTCGCCGTCATCAGATAGGCGCGGGGCCGGTGTTCAAGGGGGATCAGCGCCAGCATGCGGTCGCACTCGCGGATCAGCCGGTCGGCGACGCGGTGGACGCCGTTCAGCCCGCCGGAATAGAATTTGCCGTTGAAGTAGATGGGGCGCGGCATGGTCACATCGTCTCGACGCGGCGCGGATCGATGCGGCCGGTCATGAGGTCGCGAAGCGCGATGAGGTTGCCCAGCAGGCGCCCGCGCCGGTCGATGTGCGGTTCGGGATAGAAGCTGCGCAGCGCGTTCGAGGCAAGGTTCTGTACCAGTAGCCGCTGGCCGAGGTTGGGCTGCATCGTACCCTTGCGCCACAAGTGGACGAGGTTGGCGACTTGCGAATAGCCCAGCCGCTTGCCCGGCGACCGGGCGCTGCGGGTGCCGAGGTGGATGCCGGTCAGCCGATCGCCCGACACCAGCCTGCCGCGCTTGCCAAGCTGGTGGGTGAAGTCGATGTCCTCCTGCCAGCCGTAAAGCGGCAGCGCCTCGTCGAACCACAGCCCGTCGATGGCCGAAGCGCGCACGGCCATGTTGCAGCCGTAGAGCGCCTGTCGCGGCCGGAGCGGAGTGAAGGCGGGCAGGGTGTGGCCGTCCAGCCTCAGCGCGGCGGCGTCGAAGGGGATTTCCTCGCCGTGGATGCCGTCGGCCAGCAGGTCCCCGGTCGCCCCGACGATGCCCTGGTCGGCGAACGTCTCCTCGATCACCGCGAGGTAGTCGTTATGGACGACGAAATCGTCGTCGAGGAACACTATCACGTCGGTCTTGTCGCTCAGGTAACGCAAGGCCGCGTTGCGCTGGCGGCACAGGCCCTTGTCTCCTAAGATCACGCGGGCGGGCATGCGTGCCCGATCGATGCCCGCTACGTCGTCCGGTCCGGTGGCCGATACGAGGATGCCGTCCGGCAGTCGGCTTTGCTCGGCAATGCGGTCCACCGTGCGGGCGAGCAGTGCGGCACGGCCGACGGTGGCGAATACGACGTGGATGCGCATGGGACTATACTCCCCCGGCCGCGCGGCGGTCGCGGAATGGCAGGATGATGGCGGTCGGGGGGTATTCGGGGGCGTCGCTCACGCTGCGCCGCACCGCCGCGAGAAGACCGGTGCGGCCGTCGTCGAGGAGCCCGGCGTAGCCATCGAGCAGGGCGTCGATCCAGCGATTGGGCGACAGCGCGAGGGCGCGGGTGGCGCGGTGCGCGTTCTCGCTCATTTCGCGTGCCCGCGCGTCGTCGGCGAAGATCGCACCGAGACCGGCGGCGAAGGCGCCCATGTCGCGCGGATCGACGGCAAGGCCGGCGCCCGCCGCTACGATGTCCGGCGCGATCAGCGCATCGCGTGAGGCGATGACGGGCAGGCCGCTCCACAGAGCTTCCACGGCGGCGAGGCCGAACGGCTCGATATGGCGGCTGGGCATGACGACTACTCGGGCATCGCGGGCGAACTGGCCGATTTCCGAAGGCTTGCGGCGGCCGAGCCAGGCCATCTCCGGGTAACGGCGGCGCAAGTCGGCAAGCATGTCGCCGTCGCCGATGGCGGTCAGCCGCACTCCGGCGCGGCGGCAGGCTTCGGCCGCCAGGTCTATACCCTTGGTCGCTTCCATGCGGCCGACGAACAGGACGCCCCGGTTCTCCTCGGCGGGTATGCGCTCGGGAGTCCACGGGACGACCGGATTGGGCAGTACCGCCATGTCGCGCTCCGTCAGACCGGAGCGCGCGAAAAATCCGGCCATGCCGCCGTGGATCAGCAGCACGGGAGGCGGCTGGTCACCGATGACGCCGTTCTGGATGCCCTGCCGGGCGCTGCGCCACAGCTTCGAGACTTTGCCGCGCCGGTCGCAGGCGGAGGTAAGGCAGGCCGCGCTCATCGGCGTGGCGGGGCAGGGCGCGTCCCGGCCGAAATGGAACATCGCGCCGTTGGGGCAGGTGAGGAAGAAGTCGTGCGCGTGGACCAGCATGCGCTCGCGGACTGGCCGCATCGCTGCGAACAGCGCGGGCGAGAGGATCTGCGACCAGCCGTGGATATGATAGACCGTTCGCGGGGTGTCGTGGCTGGCGATCCATTGGGCCACCATTGCCGCTGCGGGGCGATTGTAGAGGCCGTGTACCATTGCCTTGGCTCGGCTGCCCTCCAGCAGCCGTCCATGGCCGAGGGCGACGACCTCGATGCCATCGGCCTCGAGATCGGGGTTGCCGCCGGAGCCGCACAGCAGCGTCACCTTCTGTCCGCGCCGCGCGAACTGCACCGCTGCCTCCAGCGCAAGCTGCGAAGCGCCGCCCTTGGCGTGGGCAAGGTCGTTGATGATGACGATGCGGTCGATCATCCGGCCACCGCAAGCTGGCCGGTCAGCGCATGAATGGCATCGGTCGCGCCTTGCAGCAGGTCGGTATGGACTTTCTCGTCGACGCCCTGCTCGATGGCCGTCACCGCAAGGTCGGCGACGTGCATCGGGCTCGTCTCACGCGGGTCGATGACGAAGGCGCCGCGTCCGGTCAGTTGGAAGAAGCTGCGCAGCTTGCTGTCCCAGGCAAAACCTATCGTCGGCACCCGGTAGGAATAGGCGACGATGCAGGCATGGAGGCGATGGGCGAGCACGCAGTCGAAACCGGACAGGGCATGGGCAAGTTCACGCGGCTCGGCGAAGTCGGGGGCGAAGTCGATGCCCGGCTCGCGGCCGATCCGGGCCTTCAGGCGGTCGCGGAACAGGCGGTCCTCCGGACTGCCGTTGGTGAACAGGACGACGTCGCGCCGAAGCGCCGTCAATTGGCGCGCCACGGCGCGCATCCATGCTTCCAACTGCCCGTCGTCGTGGGCACCCTCGTGATGAAGGCGCAGGGCGATAGGGGCCGTCACGCAGAGCCCGACGCGCGGCGGCCCGGATATTCTCGGTGTACCGTAATGTCGGGCGCTGAGAAGGCCGGGGTCCGGTGCGATCGTGGCCGGTCCGATGCCTTGGGTGCCCATGGTCGCGCGCCAGGTTTCGGCGGAGAGGTCGTCGCGAACCGATATGTGCAGCAGACGCGCCGCCCGCAGTTGCTCGGCCAGCCGTGTGCGTCCGGCGGTGGACCATTCCGCAGAGACGCCGACGCTTGCGATCGCCACCGGCAGTCGGCGGGCATTGGTCAGCTTGAGGGCTTCGGCGATCTTTACCGGAAAGTTCTGGTCGACATCCTGGAACAGCGCACCGCCGCCGATGATCACGCCGTCGCAGGCGGCCAGCGCCGTCTTCCAGCGCGGCGCAAGGCGATAGCGTACCAGCACCAGCAGCAGAGCGGGAACGAGCAGGGCACGCAGACCGGCCGGGAGGCGCTCGATGATCGATAGTGCAGTCGTACGGCGGCGCCCATGAGCGGCGCTGAAGCGGGTGCGCCCGGCGAGGTCGATCGAAACCGGCTCCATGCGCGGCCGGGCGCGGCGCAATTCGCCTTCCAGGCATTCCGCGATGATCCCGTCGCCCAGGTTCGGGCTGTACTTGACGTTCAGTATGGCGACGCGGGCGGCCGCAGGGGTTTCATCGGCGGAATGGTCGATGGTTTCCTCCGGCTGATCGGGGGTGTCTGGCGGATTCGAGAGGTGTTGAGCGTCGCGCGGATCGTCGAGCATCAATCGTTCGGCGGCTTCCATGGACGATCCTGTT
Organism: Novosphingobium resinovorum; assembly: GCF_001742225.1. Taxonomy (NCBI): domain Bacteria; kingdom Pseudomonadati; phylum Pseudomonadota; class Alphaproteobacteria; order Sphingomonadales; family Sphingomonadaceae; genus Novosphingobium; species Novosphingobium resinovorum. Next base: position 295,984 of record NZ_CP017076.1, read on the forward strand.
TCCGGTTGCGGACAGACTGCATCCCGCGGCGCGGATCGGACGACCGCGACTGCACTGCAACAAGGCCAAGAGTATGAAATCGCAGCGCTCTGGCGAAGAGGTGCGAATGGGGGGCTACCGAAGGGGTAGGGCGGGGCACGGTGTGCGGATGGTCAGGACAACGGCCTGCCGTATTCTACCAGATCGGCCAGCGCGCGTAGCTGCTCGGGCAGTTCGGCGGACAGTCCGAAGCACTCGTAGAAGTTCACCGTAGCGCCCAGCATGGCGACCGCGACGGTGCTGGCAGGCAGCCCGCGCTCCGCCAGTCGCGCGTAAGTGGCGGCGAGCTGGTGCGACACGGGCGCGAAGTCGCGGTAGTCGATGTCGGCGCTGGTACGCGCGAGGCGATCAAGGCAGTCCCTGACGGTGTCGCGCTCGGTTTTTGAAGTATCGTGCATATCGACCCCTTCGAAAATCCGTCTTGTGAATCGGAAAACCAAGGGACGCGCCGCGTAGCTGCGCCCACTGCGTTGTATCGGGTCATCAATTGTCCGAAGCCAATTCTATGAAGTCGTCATCATTTCGCGCCGCCCGAGGCATCGCACTAACCCTTTGGAGGGAGACGGTTTACCCCAACTGCGCGAAAGGGTTGCTGCAGGGGTTGTCCGCGAAGAGCCCGTGGTACTCCAGATGGCCGGGATCGTCGGACCCGTCGTGCCTGGTGGCGAGGACGAACTCCGTCAGCAGCTTGCGGTCGAAAGCATCGAAGCGCTCCGCGATCCCGGGTTGCCGCAGCGCGAACCACCTGGCGCCGCCGAAGACTTCCAGCAGGTGCAGCGCTCCGGCTTCCATGTAGCCCAGATACCCGTGGCGGGCGCCGAAATCCTTCGCGAAAAGGGCGAAGTCGGCGTCGCTCATGGTGAAGGGGCCGGCCAGGCGGTGGAGGACGGCGCGCAGCGCAGCGCCGCTACCGCCGCGGGCGACGAGCCCCGCGACCCCGCCGGTGATGCCGACGCCCGCAATGCCTATGCCTGCCAGCGCGGTGCGGCGCGTGATTTCGGTCATGCCAGCACCTGCCGCGCGGCGCGGATCGACATGGCGGCGACCGTCAGGCTGGGGTTGCTGGCCGAACAGGTCGGAAATACGCTCGATCCCACGACGACGAGATTGCGCAGCGTGTGATGGACCTGTCCGCCATCGACCACGGAATCGCCCGGGTCGGTGCCCATGCGCAAGCTGCCTTGCAGATGGCTTTCAGTCGGCCGGACGGAGCGGCGCTCTATGCGCTCCACCGGAATGCCGGACAGGATATCGGGGAGTTGTTCGAAGGCCCGCTCGGCGCCCGCCACTGCATAGGCTCCAGGTTCGCCGCCGACGACCTTGGCCCGTCCGTCAGTATCGATCTCGACCGCGCATCTTTCGTCCGGCAGTTCCTCGGCGACGATGACGATCGGCAAGCTCTGACGCCAGCGGCCCGGCTCCGTCCTGAAGCCGAATTTCCAGCGATTCTCGAAATAGAGCAGCGCCGCGCCGGACGTCTTGCGGAACGGGCCGTCGTAGGCGCCATAGTCCAAGCCCGTGGTGATCGTGCTGCCATCGAAGTTGTCGATCCCGTCGAGCATGGCTTCCACCTCGATGCCGTAGGCTTCATGCAGGCCCTTGCCGACCGGCCCCTGCTCGATTCCGGATCGCAGCAGGATGGCGGGCGAGTGGATGGCGTTGGCGCCCAGCACGAAAAGGTCGCCGTGCACCGTGAACTCCCGTCCCCCGGAGCGGAACTGCGCCGAGCGCACCACCCCGCCGGAAGCGTCTAGATGGGTGACCTCGGCGCCGGGGCAGACTGTGACGGAGGCGTGCTGGAAAGTGTCCATCAGCCCGTTGTTGGCGGTGAACTTCGCATCGACCGGACACAGCGAGCAGCGATGGTTGGCGCAGCAGGACGGCCGGGTCGCCGTCGCCACGCGGGCGCGGGCGGTCGGCATGACGAAGTGGAGATCGGGCCGGGCACGTTTCAGCCGGGCGTCCGGCGTCGAGGGATGATGCGGCGGCTGGGGGAAGGGCCGCGAGCGGGGCAGGACCCGGCCCATCGCCTCGTCGCCGGAGATGGCCATGATCTCCTCCGCCTCGCAGTAGAACGGTTCGAGCTGCGCGTAGTCGAACGGCCAGTCGCGTGCCGTCCCGTACAGCGAGTGCAGCCGAAAGTCGCTCGGGTGGAAGCGGGGCGTTTGCGCGAACCAGCAGTTGGTGCCCCCGCCGAAGCCGATCGTGAAGTTCCACGGGTGATCGCCGGTATTGGCGAAGGTCGACCCGGGCGCGATACGGCTTTGTCTGCCGTCTTCCCACTGGTCCGCATGGCTGCGGATCTCGCCCCATTCCAGCACCAGAACCCTACCCGTGCGCGCGTGGCGCAGCGCTTCGTGGAGAAAGAAGCCGGAGCCGAAGCCGGAACCGATGACGACCGTATCGAAGTGATGACCGGCGATATCTTCCGCGCGGACCTGCGTTTGCAGCCTGGTCATGCAGGCGTGCCCGTGTCCGGCGCGGCTACGCTATTTACGAAGTGAGGGACGATCTTCGGTCCGGACCTGTCCACGATGTGTGCATCCTTGTCGAAGTACCGCAAGTCGATGAAATGAATTGCTTAGGAAAGTTTCCATAGTTCTGTCGGCCTCGCAAATGGACATGATTGATTAATCCGATCGGATAGCGGGTTTGGCATTTGGACAAATCACAAACTAATCTCGGCATTCTCACTCGAGAAATTGCGAGCAGCTTCGGCTGCGCAAATTGGGGGTAATCCCAATGGTGCAATTGGAGCAGTCGCCCGGATGCGCGATTTTGTCTGGCCAGACACAAGGCGGCAACATGGGGGCATGTAGTGGCGAGCCAGGCATTGATCGACGCAAATCCAGGCATCGGCGTTTCCCATGCTCCGCGATCGCGCGGCGCGGCACCGGCGCGCCGCCTGTTCATCAATGGCCGCTTCCTCGTCCAGCAGGCGACCGGGGTACAGCGCGCGGCCCGCGAGATCACGGTCGCGCTGGACCGGATGCTGGGCAGCGGGGGTATCGTCGCCGACGTCACGCTGCTGGTGCCGCCGGGACCATGGGTCCAGCCCCTTTCCCTGGATCACATCAGGGTCGAGACGGTCGGTCGCCACACCGGGGTGCAGTGGGAGCAACTCGACCTGCCTCGCCATGCCCGTAGCGGTACTCTGCTGTGCCTGGGCAACAGCGCGCCAGCGCTGGCGCTGATCGGGCGCGAGGCCGACGTGGTGGTGATGATCCATGACGTCTCGTTTCTCGACCATCCGCATGCCTACAAACTCACGTACCGTGTGGGTCACCGGTTGATACTGCCGCTGCTGATGCGCGGCGCGCGCGCCATCGTCACGGTTTCGGAAACCGAGCGCGAGCGGCTGGCACGGCTGGCTCCGGCTGCGGCGCCGAGGATAAGCGTCGCGCCCAATGGTGGCTGGAGCGCCGATGTCGTGCCATCCTCCGGTCAGGGGAAAGTAATGCCGCCGCCTGGCTACGGGCTCTACGTCGGCTCGCTGTCGCACCGGAAGAATTTCGCGCGCACGCTGGAGGCCGCCATTCGCCTTGCGCGTGAGGACGGGCTGCATTTCGTCTTCGTCGGCTCGTCGGGCAGGGTGCTGCGCCGGCCGCGATGCGAAGTGCCTGCCGATGTCGCGGGCCAGATCCACTTCGTGGGCCAGGTCAACGATGCCGCCAGTCTTGCGCTGATCTACCGTGACGCGCGTTTCCTGCTGTTCCCTTCGCTTTACGAAGCGTGCCCGCTGCCGCCAGTCGAGGCCGCGCATTTCGGCTGTCCGGTGGTGGTCTCCAACATCCCCTCGATGTGGGAGCGCTGCGGGCGGGGGATGACCTATTGCGACCCGCTGTCGGTCGATTCCATGCTGCGTGCGGTGCGCAGTGTGCTGCCGGATTCCGCGTGGCGAGACCGCGCGATCGCAGCCGGACATATGATGGCGCAGCGTCGATGCTGGCAGGATCAGGCGGCCTTGATCTGCGTCGCGGCACTGGGCGCGAATTGTCTTGCGGACCGGGCCTTGGGGGGTGGGGCCACGGTGGCGGCGGCGGAGTTTCAAGGCTCCGTCGCCGTCTCAGTCTGACCGGGTTCAGGCCGTAGCGGGCACCGAAGCGCAGTCCGGGAACGGGACATCCTCCACGGCTGCCGTGCGGAGCCGTTCCGTCTTGATCACCGCCACCACGCGGGCGATTTCCGCCGATGCCAGCCCGGAACCCATGGGCAGTCCGAGCAGTGAGCCGGAAAGGCTTTCGGTGACCGGCAATGCGTCGCGGGGGGCATCGGCGAGGTGGTCGTGCAGGTGCAGGCCGCGACCGTACCAGAACCGCGTCTCGACGCCCGCTAGGTCCGTTGCCGATTGCAGGGCTTCGGCCGTTGCCGCATCGGTGCAGCGGTGGATCACGTAGTTCGATGCGACATGCGGCGTCGTCAGCAGGTCTTCGGCGGGCAGCCCGGCCTGTGCGAACGCTGCCTGATAGGCCCTTGCGGCGCGCCCGAAATCGGCGCGCTTGGCCGACCAGCCGTCGAGTTCGGCGAGGGCTACGGCAGCGTGATACTCGCTCATCTTGCCGTTCAGGCTGGCGCTCTGACTGTTGCGCGATCCCATGAAGCCGAAGTTGGTCGCCTGCGATGCCTTGGCGGCCAAAGCCGGATCGGGCCACAGGACGCAGCCTCCTTCGCCGCAGCCGAAAGCCTTGGTGGCATGGAAACTGAGCGCGAGCGGTACTCTTGCGTCGCATGTCATCGCGCCGTCGGCGACGGCCTCGATAGCGGCGGCGGCGTCGATGACCACCTTCACGCCGGTATCGCGCTGGAACTGCGCCCAGCGCGCCACGTCGATCGCGCGGCCATAGGCGCTGACCGGGATCACCACGCCGAACCGTTCGAGCAGAGGGTGATCGGCCAGCCGGTCCGGGTCGAGCGTCCAGCTCTCTTCGCAGACGTCGGCAAGATAGGGCTGGTAGCCGCACTGGCTCGCCCCCGCCGCCGTCGCCACGAACGTATAGGCCGGGCATACGGCGTAAGGGCGCTCCGCGGTCGCGGTCCCTGCATGCGCCATGATCGCGGCGACGAGCGCCGCAGTGCCGGAACTGGCGGTGACGACGCTGCCGTCGACCAGCCCGAAGGACGATTGCAGGCGCGTCTGCAACGACCTGACCAGCGGTCCCTGGTTGGAATACATGCGGGCCTGGTCGATCTGGCGCAGATAGGGCGCCACCGCATCGGTCGTGGGCAGGCGCGGTTCATAGGCCAGCAGGCGCCGGCGCCCTTTGGGCGCGAACGCCGTCAGCCGATGGGAAAGCGCGTCCGGCGCGGCGGCGTCGATCATGCGCAAGGGACCGAAATCCCCCGGCACATCGGGATCGTCGACCACGGGCGCACTGAGCGCGATGGGCTTGAAAAGGCCGATGACGGTATCTCCCTGTTTTGTCCGTTACGGCCGTACTGCCGGGTTGAGCGCGAACTGGCGGGCACGGCCGCTGCCGGATTCGCGGATCGTGCCCTGGTATGCGCGGCGGATCGCCCTGACCGCTGCGCCCGGGGTGACCAGCAGCGGCACCGCGAAAGCCCAGAAGCGCGGCAGCGCGAAGTATCGGCGCAGCAGGTAGAGCCCCGCCAGCAGAGCGTCGCGCGCTGTCGTGCCTTCGGTCTTGGCATTGACGATGCGAGCAATGACATGTGTGTCGAAGATTCGCCGGGCCATGGCGCGGCGGACGCGGGCATCGTCAGGGAACAGGAGCTGCGCGATCTCGTCATAGGCGCGCACATCGACTTTCAGCCGCTCCAGCCATCCGACCCGGCGCTTGAGCTGGTCGTTGCCCGACCGGAAGCCCACGCAGGGCTCCTCGACCACGCCCCAGCGGCCTCTCGCGCCGACCGCAAGGCCCGCGATGTAGACTTGCGAGTAGAGGTTCGTCATCGCCCTGGCACGCGGATCGGCGGCCGCCGCCGCCCAATGGGTGCGCCTGATCAGCGTCGCCGAGATGAAGCCGAGCAGTTCCGCCAGATGGCTGAATGCCGGTCCGACCCCAGTGAAGCACTGGGTCCGCGGCATCTTCCTGATGCCCGTCATACGGCGCATCGTCACGTCGTAGTCGACCACGCCGACGGTGAGGGCGATGGCATCCGGCCATGCCGACAGCGCGGAGAGCACGCGTCGGATGCCGCCTCGCTCGATCCGGTCGTCGTCACCCATCAGCCAGACGTAGTCTCCCGTCGCGCGGGCGGCCACGGCGGCGATGTTGCCGTCCACCCCGACGTTGACGGGGTGGCGGAAGTACGTGAAGCGGGCGAGGCGGTCGGCATAAGTCGCAGCCACCGCCTCGGTATCGTCGGGAGAGGCATCGTCGCCGACCACCACTTCCACGTCCGCGCTGTTCTCTGCGAGGATGCTGTCGAGCAGTTCCGCCAGGCAGGCAGAGCGATTGTAGGTGGGAATGCAAATCGAAAGCGTCGGCATACGATTTCCAGAATGTGAGGCCGGGAATGTGAGGTTGGGCCTCCTGTGCAGGAAAATACATCATATGCGGCAACCGGCGTCCAGATGGGCGCGGCATTAGTATTACTGCGTTATTGTAAACAATGGCCGATTTGCAGGACTTGGGATTGATTGTATTGGTATCGAGAGCATAGTTTTCTCTCCCGATTTATCGGAATGCACAGGGCGCCGTGCGAGCGCGCGTGATCATTGTGTCTCGCCTTCCGGTAGCCGTCCGACACCGGGCTGAAAGGTGCGCTCGATCGCGATGCGGAAGGGCGCACGCCGGACGATGCGCACCTGCTGCGGGTCCAGACCCGCTTCGGCGAGCCTGGCGGGCCATTCGCCGGGCCGCATCGAGCGGGCGATGGAAAGCTGCCCGTCCTCGCGCACGATGCGGTGGACGCCCATGACACGGGCCAGCAGCGGGAAGCCGTAATAGGCGAAGCGGTGGCGATGGAGATCGCAGATCAGCCATCCCCTGCGCGCCCTGATTTCCATGTGGCGCAGGAAGCGGCCAAGCTGATCGTCGCTCATGTGATGGGCGACCTGGCTGCTGACGATGAAATCGAAGCTCTCCGGCTGGTCGGCATAGTCGCCGGTGCGGTACTCTACGCTCAGCCCCGCCGGTGTCGCTGCGCGGGCGAGACCCTCGCTGGCGGGATTGAGGTCCACGCCCACGAGCGTCGCGGTGATCCCCCGCCCGGCCGCCCATTTCGCCACCGTGCGCAGCAGGTCGCCATGGCCGAAACCGACGTCGAGCAGGCTGAACGAGCGGGCCTCGCCGAGGGCGCGGTTCAGGAACGCGGTCGTCGAACGGGTGGTGAAGGTCCAGCGGTTGACCCGCGCCAGATCGCGCAGCACCTCGGCATATATGAGCGGGTCGAGGTCCGATGCATCCATTTGCTCTTCCCGGCGTGACCGGGTGGACAGGTCGTTCACTGAACCACGATCTCGCCGGTCATGCCGAACGTGCTGTGCATGAGGTGGGTGCAGCGCACCTTGTAGCTGCCGGCGGCGGGCGCGACGAGATGGACGTCGATGCTCTGGCCGGCATCGAGCGATACCTTGCCGCCGGTGATCCTGGCCCGGTCGCCGTCCATGACCTGCGCGGCCGCGAAGAATTCCCGGGCCGCGAAATCATGGCCGCCCGACGACACGTTCGTCAGGTGCAGGTCGTAGGTCTGGCCCTGCTTCATCGTGATGGTGGAAGGCGCGAACTTGAAGCTGGAAAGCTCGACGGCCAGCGTCTCGGCATGGCTCCAGTCTGCTGCGGGCGGACCACCTTGCGATGCCGCTTCCAGCGGCGCCAGCATCAGGATGGCGACGGCGACCAGACGAACATCGGTCATGCGAAAGGCGATCATGTTCCCATCTCCGGAAAGCCGGTCGAGTATCTCACCTTTCGAGGCCGGATTGAAGCGATATCGCTGTTGTCTTTCGAGACTTGCCGGGGCTGGAAAAAGCGCGCAGTCTCACGAAGATATCGCGTGGGGCCGGCACTCCAGAGCCAGCCAAACCTTCACGCCGCGACTGAACCTGCATCAAGGAGAAACGTGGATGACCTGCGACGATATTCTGGCCCTGATCGCGCAGGAAACAGGACTTCCGATCGAACGGCTTCAGCCTGACGAGACGCTGGGCACGCTCGACATTTCCTCCATCGATCTGGTTTCCATGCTCTTCGAACTTGAGGACCGTTACGGGATCGAACTTCAGCCGGAGGAACTCACACGGGAGATGACCTTGCGGCAGTTGTTCGACCGCATCGGTGTTCCCCTGCCTCAATGACGGCCGCGCAATGAGAACCCGCGTGCTGGTAACCGGCTTGGGCTGCGTGAGCGGGCTCGGGCGCGGCGTTGCTGCAAACTGGGAGCGCGTGCGGCAAGGCGACGGTGCGATCCGCCCACTCCAGCCGCCCGCGCCCGACGGCATCGCGGCATGGGCGGATGATGAGACCGGCGCACCCTCCCTGCTCGGCACCGTCGATCCGGAGCGGTTGCGGCGGCTGGGGAAGCTCGACCGGCTTTCCGCCTTCGCGCTCGAGGCGGGACTTGAGGCGGTGGCCGATGCGGGCCTGCTCGAACACCCGTCGCTGGCGCGGCGAAGCGCCATCCTCCTCGGCTGCGGCAGCGGCGGGAACGCCACGATCGAGACCGCCTACGAGCGGCTGTTCGGGGCGGGGCAGCGCAAGGTCCATCCACAGACGATACCCAGTTCCATGGTGGCGGCGCCGGCTGCGCAACTGTCCATGCTGCTCGGCGTGCATGGGCCGGTGCTGACGTTCTCCGGCGCCTGCGCCTCCTCGGCGCAGGCGCTTGGCGAGGCGATGCACATGATCCGTGCCGGGCGAGCGGACGTCGTCATCGCTGGCGGCGCAGAGGCGTGCCTGACGCGCGGTTCCCTCACGGGCTGGCAGTCTCTCGGCGTGCTGGCGTCCGATACGTGCCGCCCCTTCTCGCGCGATCGGCGCGGCATGGTGCTGGGCGAGGGCGCCGCGGTGCTGGTGCTGGAGAGCGAACGCCACGCGCTGGAGCGCGGCGCCCGGATCCATGGCGAACTGGCGGGCTACGGCGCATCGAGCGACGCCTCCCACATGACCGCGCCGGACGTGGAGGGCATCGCCGCCGCCATCCGCGCCGCGCATGAGGACGCCGGTATCGGATTCGACACTTCAGCGCTCGTTTCCGCGCACGGCACCGGCACCGCGCTGAACGACCCCGCCGAAGCGGCCGCGATGCACCGGGTCTACGGCCCGGCGCTGGCGCATCACCGGGTCATCGCGACGAAATCTGCCCACGGCCACATGATCGGCGCCACCGGAGCCATCGAGTTCCTGCTCGGCCTTGTCGCGCTTAACGAAGGAATCGCCCCTCCCGTGCTCAATCACCTCGGTCCCGATCCCGACTGCGACCTACCGCTCGTCCTTGCAGCGCAGGCGTTCGCGCCGGAGGTTCTGGTATCGAGCAGCTTCGCCTTTGGCGGGCTCAACGCCGTGTTGGTGGGCCGCCGCGCATGACCACAACGATCGCCCGCATCAATCGCATCGGCACCGCCAATCCGCCGTTCGAGGTGCACGACGCCTTCCTGCGCTTCGTCATATCCGGCATCGCGGACGAGCGCACGCGCCAGGTGTTCGAACGCATGGCCGCGCGTTCGGGGATCGAGCGCCGCTTTTCCTTCCTCGAGCCGGTGACGCTGCAGGACGGCACCGTCACGGACACGGAAGGCTTCTACGGCAGCGGCCCATGGCCATCGACCGGCAGTCGCATGGAGCGTTACGAGCGCGATGCGCCGCGCCTTGCGCTCGATGCCATTGCGGCGCTCGGCCTCGATATCGCGCGGGAGGGTATCACCCATCTGATCGTCGCTTCGTGCACCGGGTTCATGGCGCCCGGCCTCGACCAGGCCATCGTCGCGGGGGCGGGGCTCGATCCCGGCGTGGAGCGCACCGTGGTTGGCTTCATGGGCTGCTATGCGGCGGTGAATGCGCTGCGGCTGGCGCATCACATCGTCCGGTCCGAGCCTGTCGCGCGCGTCCTCGTGGTGACGCTGGAACTGTGCAGCATTCATTTCCAGCGCAGCGACGACCTGCCGAGCCTGCTCTCCATGCTGCTATTCGGCGATGGCGCCGCTGCGGCGCTGGTGACGGCGGAAGGAGGCGGCATCGCTTTACGGGACTTCCGGGCAGTCACTATCCCGGGCACGACCGATGCCATCACCTGGAACATTCGCGATCAGGGGTTCGACATGCATCTGGGCGGGGAAGTGCCCGCCCGCATCGCGGCCGCGCTTGCTTCCGAAGTGAAGCGTGGGGACACGCACGGCCTTTTGCGCGGCGGATCGCCGGACGACTTCGCGCTGTGGGCGGTCCATGCGGGCGGGCGCACCGTTCTCGACGCGGTGGAGCAGGGGTTCGGCCTCGGCGCCGAAGCGCTCGCGCCTTCGCGATCGGTGCTGCGTGATCGGGGCAACATGTCGTCCGCGACGCTGATGTTCATTCTGGCGCAGATGCTGTCCAGCGGCGCGCAGGGGCCGGGTCTGGCGCTGGCCTTCGGTCCGGGAATGGCGGCGGAGAGCTTCCGCTTCACGATCGAGGGTTAAGATGACCGATGCCCTGATCCTCGGCGGCGGGCTGGCGGGCAGCGCCGCCGCCTGCCTGATCGCGCGCGGGGGAGGCGACGTGCTTCTGCTCGAGCGCGAGACCGGGGCGCACCACAAGGTCTGCGGCGAATTCCTGTCGGTCGAGGCCGTGGCCCATCTGCGGCAGCTTGGAGTCGAGCCGCTGGATCTGGGCGCAGTGCCGATCCAGCGCATGCGCCTTGTGTGGGGCGACCGCGCGGTAGAGACTGCGCTGCCGTTCGCTGCGCTGGGCCTCAGTCGCCATGCCCTCGATGAAGCGCTGATCGGCCGGGCTGCGGCAAGCGGGGCGCGCATCGAACGCGGGGTGCGCGTGACGGGGCTGGATGGGCACACGGCCCGCACCAGCGTCGGTGAGCATCATGGGCGCCATGTTCTGGTCGCCACCGGCAAGCTGCCGATCCGGGGCGAAAGACCTGCCGCGCGCATCGCGAACGGGCATGTGGGTTTCAAGATGCACTATCGCCTCTCTCCGGCCGCGATGCAGCATCTGGCGGGAGCGATCGTGCTGGTGCTGCTGGAGGGCGGCTATGCGGGCCTTCAACTGATCGAAGACGGCCGGGCCAACTTGTGTCTGGTGCTGCGCGCCGATGCCTTCGCGCAGCTTGGCGGCGACTGGCAGGGCGTGCGAGCATGGCTGGAGGGCACCGGGTTCCTCCAACGGGTTCTCGCCGACGCGCAGCCGTTGTTCGAGCGGCCGCTTGCCATTGCCAACCTAAGCTATGGCCCGCCGCCCCGAGGGCATGCCACGGGCACGGCCATGTTGCTGGGTGATCGGTGGGCGATGACCCCTTCGCTGACCGGCGACGGCATGGCGATCGCCTTGCGCAGCGGCTTCCTTGCGGCGCGCTGCGTGTTGGCGGGCCGTGACGCGGGGACCTATCACAGGTTGCTGGCGGGCCAGACCGGCCGCCAGATCATCCGTGCCACAGTGCTCCAGAACGGGCTGGAGTCCCCTGCCTTTCGCCGTGCGGCCTATTGGCTGGCGCGCATGCATGCCCCCGTGCTTGCTTATGCGGCGCGGGCGACACGGTTGCCGGACTGGCGGGAAAATGCGTGATGGCGCACCTGGCCGTTCAGGGTTCCCTGCAAAGCATGCGCAGCCGCGTCGTCGGTCCGGGCAGGCCGGGGCCTTCCACCTTGATGCGCAAAACCGCGCCGGAGCGAGGCGCGTCGGCATTGCCGCCGGTGCTCACGTAGAGCCAGTCCGGGTCCGCGCTGCCGAAAGCGACGCTGACCACGTGCGGATACGGCAGCCGCATTTCTGCGGTTTGCGTCCCATCGGGGGCGAAACGCAGCAGGCGGCCGGTGCTCCAGCAAGCCGCCCAGAGGTTTCCGGCGGCATCCAGCGTCAGCCCGTCGCCGTCCTCCAGTTCGACGAGCAACACGCCAGGTCCGGGCAGTCCGCTCGGTAGCAGCGGGTAGCGCCAGATGCCGCGCGTGGTTTCCATGTGATAGAGCCATGTCCCGCAAGGGCTTGCCGCGATGCCGTTGGATGCGACGACGTCGCGGCGCAGCACCGTGACTTCACCGTCGCCGGACAAGTGGAAGAACAGGCCGGGGGAAGGCTTCTTGCCGGTTTCGAAGATCGCCTCGAAATCGATGGTGCCCGCGAAAAGGCCGCCGCGTCCATCGCCCTCCATGTCGTTGACCGCGACGAGGGGCGCGCCCTCGATCCGCGTGAGGACATCGCGCGTGGTGCCGGTCGCCGGATCGAGCGCGACGATGCCGCCGCGCCCGCTGCACAGCACGTCTCCGCCGTCGTCGAACACGATCCCGCCCACCCACAGACGGCCCGGCAGCATCAGTTCTGTCGCGTATCCCGGCCGCTTGCGGTACACGCCCGTAGCGGTGAGATCCGCAAACCAGACCGTTCCATCCGCCGAGACGCGCGGCGCCTCGATGAAGTCGTAGCCATCGGCGACCACTTCATACGGGGGCAGGCTCATGCTGACCGCTCTTGACCAGACGTCAGGCGGTTTCCGCCTTGGCTGCCGCTGCGGCGTGGAAGGCGGCGGGGTCATAGTAATAGGGCTTGATCTCGCAGCACTTGCCGTCGCGGAAGCGGAACATCTCGCACAGTTCGGCGGGCTTGAGCGAGGGATCGGCAAAGCGCATCGTCAGCACCGCGATCGCGCTGTCCTTGCCGGTCAGCAGGTCGCTGCGGTCGAGCCCGACGACGTCGGCCATGCCCATCGCCTTCGCGAACAGGTCCTTGAGGCCGTTCTTGCCGCGATAGGCGCCTGCCATCGGCAGGGCATCGGCCTCATAAGCCACGAAGTCGTCGGTGAGCATCGCGTTCGCCGTCTCCCAATCGCCGGCGCCTGCGGCAGCGTAGAGGGCATCGACAAGCTCGGCGATCGCTTCGGGGGACATGCTCATGAATCCTGCTCCACATCTGTTTGCCCGGGAGTTTGCCTCCCGGTCTCGAGACACGAACCTAGCGTTTAGAACAGCCTTCCGCTCGGGCCCGGCGCGGGTAAGCAAGGGGGATGGGAAAGGTAAGACAGATATTGCTGGCGCGGCGCCCCGACGGGATGCCGGTGCCCGAGGACTTCACACTCGCGGAGGCGGAGATGCCCGAGCCGGGTGACGGTGAGTTCCTGGTGGCCATGCGGGTCGGGTCGGTGGACCCGGCGATCCGCGGCTTCCTCGACGACCGGCCCAGCTACATCGAGCCGGTCGCGCTGGGTGCGCCGATCAACGGCATGTCGCTTGGCGAGGTCGTGCAGTCCAACAATGCGGATTACCCGGTCGGGACGTTTGTGCGCGCCTTCGCCACGTGGCAGGATCACTATATCCTCTCGGGCGAGAGCTGGGGGCTGGAGACGGTGCACCAGCAGCCGGGCACGGATCTTCACCACTACATGGGCGCCCTCGGCCCGGTCGGCCTGACCGCGTGGGTGGGCCTCTTCGCGGTGGGTGAGGCCAAGGCGGGCGAGACCGTGCTGGTCAGCGCCGCCGCCGGGGCGACGGGTTCGACGGTGGGTCAGATCGCCAAGGCCAAGGGATGCCGGGTGATCGGCATCGTCGGTTCTCCGGAGAAGGCCGAAGTCATCCGCGAACTCGGTTTCGACGCCGCGATCGACTATCGCGCCACGCCCGACATCGCCGCCGAGATCGCGAAAGTCGCGCCCGAGGGGATCGACGTCTATTTCGACAACGTCGGCGGCGAGATGCTGGAAGCGATCCTGCCGCTGATGCGCCTCCACGGGCGCGTCGCGGTGTGCGGCATGATCGGCCAGTACAATGATGCCGATCACCCTTACGGCGTCAAGACGCTGTGGCAACTGGTGGTGAACCGCATCAAGATGCAGGGCTTCATCACGTACGATTATCCGCAGGTACTGGCCGAGGCGCAGGCGGAGCTGGACCAGTGGGTGGCCGAAGGAAAGCTGCGCCCTCTCGCCAATCTGCGCGACGGGTTCGAGAACCTGCCCGCCGCCTTCATCGACCTCATGTCCGGCCGTACCATCGGCAAGACGCTGGTTTGCATCTGAGTTCTGGATACGATGGCTACCATGAGCGAAACCTTCCACTCCGTCATCGCCGAGGCCGACTTTCCCGAGGAAGGCAAGGCGGCGATCATGCTGGGCGGCTGGAGCGTGCTGATCGTCAAGGTCGAGGACGGCTTTCGCGCCGTGAACGACCGCTGCACCCATCAGGCGGCGCTGCTCTCGCCCGGCCGCGTGCGCCGCGGGGCGATCATGTGCCCGCTGCACGGCGCGCGCTTCGAAGCCGCGACCGGACGCTGCATCGGCGGCGCCTACGCGGACCTGCGCGTGTTCCCGCTGCGGATCGAGGGCGGGATGATCGAGGTGGCCGTGCCGGACGAGGCGCCGGGGCCGAACGAACGGCCGGTGGGGGCGTAATTACTCGCACAAGGCATAGTTTCGCGCGCCGGAGCAGGGGCTAGCATCTGCCTGAAACGATTTGGGAGAATACTGAAATGCCCTTCACCGGCCCGTCCGAGGACCGCCTCGCCATTCGTGAACTGCTTGAGACTTATGCCGATGCGGTGACCCGCCGTGATGCCGAAACCTGGGGCGCGACATGGGCCGAAGATGCGGAATGGTCGCTGCCGGACTATCCGGAACTCGGCACCACCAAGGGCCGTCCGGCGATCGTCGCGATGTGGATAGAGGCGATGAAGGCTTATCCCGGCATCATGTTCGAGGCATGGCCCGGCTCGGTCGAGGTCAGCGGCGATAGCGCGGTGATGCGCAGCTACACCTCCGAGGTCTACGACCAGGACGGGATCACCATGCGCGATCGCGGCGTCTATGAGGACACTTGCGTCAAGATCGACGGCAAGTGGCTGTTCAAGAGCCGCTCGTTCCGCAACATCCACCGCCAGCACGCCCCGCGCGGGGTTTAGGAACCGCTGGCTCTGAACCTTTTCCTTGTCATTCCCGCGAAGGCGTGAACCCATCTGACGACATCGCAAGTTGCACCAGCATCAGATGGGTCCCCGCCTTCGCGGGGATGACGGATAAAGCGGGCGGGGTGTTTGTTTCCACTCCCGCCCTTTTCACATCACCACAGCTTCACGCGCTTTTCGGGCGGCAGGTACAGCTTGTCGCCCGGCTTGATGTCGAACGCCTTGTACCAGGCATCGATGTTGCGCACGGTCAGCGCGCGGTACTGGCCCGGGGCGTGAGGGTTGCCGATGACCTGACGGCGCAGCGCGCCTTCGCGGGTCTTGTCGCCCCAGCTCTGGGCGAAGGCGATGAAGAAGCGCTGGTCGCCGGTGTAGCCGTCGATCACCGGCAGTTCCTTGCCGCCCAGCGCTTCGCGGTAGGCATCGTAAGCGGCGGCGAGGCCGGCGACGTCGGCGCCGTTCTCACCCAGTTCCAGCTTGCCGTTGAGGCGCAGGTCGGGGAACGGCTGATAGGCGTCGTACTGCACGACCAGAGCCTGCGTCTGCGCCTCGAAGTGGGCGAGGTCTTCCTTGGTCCACCAGTCGCGCAGGATGCCGTTGCCGTCCACCGCCGCGCCGCTGGCGTCGAAGCTGTGGCTGATCTCGTGCCCGATCACCGCGCCGATTGCGCCGTAGTTGGAAGCAAGGTCGGCGGCCGGATCGAAGAACGGCTTCTGCAGGATCGCGGCGGGGAAGTTCAGCGCGTTCTGCACGGGCAGGTTCACCGCGTTGACGAGCTGCGGCGTCATCCACCACTCGCCCCGGTCCTGCGGCTTGCCTAGCTTGGAAATCTGCTGGAGCGTGTAGCCGTGGATCGCCGACATGCGGTTGGCGTAGGCCTGCCCCGGCTTGATGATGATCATGGAGGTGTCGGGCCACACGTCGGGATAGCCGACCGCGACGACCATGCCTTCCAGCTTGGCCTTGGCCTCGGTACGCGTCGCCGGGCTCATCCAGTCGAGCGCGTCGATGCGGCGGGCGAAAGCCTGCTTGATGCGGGCGGACATGTCCTCCACCTGCGCCTTGGCGGCCGGCGGGAAGTATTCGCGCACGTAGAGCTTGCCAAAGGGCATGCCGAGGTCGCTGTTGATCGAAGCCAGCGCCCGCTTTTCGCGCGTCTTCTGCTCCGGGGTGCCCGAAAGGTTGGTGTCGAAGAACGCAAAGTGCAGCGCGTCGAACTTCGTGGGCAGCACATCTGTCTGCGTATTGATGCGGTGGAAGGCCAGCCAGTCCTTCCACGCGGCCAGCGGCTCGGAAGCGACGAGGGCGGCGAGGCCGGTGATCGCGCCGGGGCTGTAGACGTCGAAGGTCTGCTGCGAGGGCATGTGCGCGGCGGTGAAGTAGGCGTCCCAGTCCATACCGGGGGCCTTCGCGGCGAACTCGGCGCGGGTCCACAGGGTGCCGCCTTGCGTGAAGTCGGCGGTTTCCGCCTTGCTCGGGTGGGCCTGCGCGATCTTGGTTTCGAGCGCGAGGATGCGCGCGGCGCGCGCCTCGGGCTGGTCGAGGCCGGACAGGCGCAGAAGGTCGGCGATATACTTGAGGTAGTCGGCCCTGATCTTGACCATGCGCGGTTCGGCCGAGACGTAGTATTCGCGGTCGGGCAGGGCGATGCCGCCCTGGAACAGGTAGGGCACGACCTCGTCGCTCTTGAGCGCCTTGGTGATGAACAGGCCGAACAGGTTCTCGGTCGACATGTCGTTGTTGTTGTTGAACAGGTCGAGGTCGGCCTCGGTCTGGTCGCCCAGCACCTTGACCAGCGCGGCCTTGTCCTTGATCGCCGCGTAGCGCGTCAGGTCGGCCTTGAGCGGGGCGATACCCAGCTTGTCGATCGTCGCGGTGTCAAGGTAGGCGCGCCAGTAGTCGCCGATCTTCGCCTCGTCGCTGCCGGGCTTCTGCCTGGCGCCGAGGATCTTCTGGATGAGTGCGATCTGCTGGCGCTCGGTCTCGTCGGCGGCGACGGTGTGGGAGCCGATGCGGCTGCGGTCGGCGGGGATTTCGGCCTTGGCCAGCCAAGCGCCGTTCGAGAAGAGGTAGAACTCGTCGCCCGGCTTCACCGAGGTATACATCGCGGTTTCGTCGATGCCTGCGGGGGCCGGATCGGTGGCGGCGATGGCGAAGGGCGCGGCGCACAGCAGCAGCGCGGCAAGAATGCGAGTCTTCATCAGGCGGTCCTTTCGCGGCGTCGGAGAGCCCCGCGCCGGTTCTGTCATGCCCGGTGGACTAGCGCCGGATCGCCCGTCCGCCTACAGAAAAATTGCGCTGCGGCGCAACAAAGAAACCGGCGGAATCTGGTCGTAGAGGCGCTCTCCTTTTGTGGGAAAGCGCCTCTACGAATGCTCAATACTTGATGTGGGCCTCCACGCCGACGACGCGCGGCGTCAGTACGGTCTGGCTGTAGTAGCGAACCGCCACCCCGTCGTTGACGCCGATGCGCGAACGGTCGTTGCCGACCGAGACCACGGCGTACTTGTCGAAGATGTTGTTCGCGAACACGCTGACCCCGAACTTGTCGGTGTCATAGGACAACGAGGCGCGGTGCAGGACGTAGCCGCTGAGCTTGTCGCCATAGGCACGGTCCCAGCCGAGACGGCTGACGATGCTGCCGCGATAGGTCGCCGTCCAGTTGGCCGACAGTTCGCCGTTGCCCATCGGCACCGTGTAAGTGGCGCCCAGGCTGCCCGAGTTCTTGGCCGAGTTCGGCAGACGGTCGCCGGACAGCGCATCGAGCTGGACGAAGCGGAAGCTGTAGTCGTTCGGCACCTCGCGGATGGTGAGGACACCGGGGATGTCTTCGGTCAGGTGGGCATCGTTGTAGGCATAATTGCCCTGGATCGTCAGTGCCGGGACGGGCTTGATCTGGAACGAGGTTTCGATGCCCTTCGACAAGGCGCGGCCGCCGTTGACGATGATGCCGGTGGCGCCGTTAACGGTTGCCGAGGCAACCTGCAGGCCGGTCCACTTGGTGCTGTAGGCGTCGATGTTGAACGTCACCTTGCGGTCGAACAACTGGGCGCGGAAACCGACCTCGATGGTCTTGGTCGAGTCCGGCCCGTACTGCAGCTCGTCGGGCAGGGCGCAGATGTTCTGGCCCGGCGGCAGCGGGTTGTCGCAAGGCGCGACCGTGTTCGGTCCGCCGATGCGATAGCCCTTGCTGTAGGTGGCATAGACCATCAGATCGCGCGTAAAGTTGTAGGAAGAGTTGAACTTCCACACCCAGCCGTCCTGACCGGCCTTTCCGCCCGAGGGAGTCTTGTCGTAAGGGCTGAGCGGTTGATTGCGCAGCAGAGGGAGGGTCTGCGCGCCCGAAATCTCCGAGCTGTATTTGAAGTAGCGTGCGCCGCCGGTAACCTGCCATTCCGGCGTGACGTGGAAGGTGCCTTCGCCGAAGATCGCCTGCTCTTTGACCGTCGACCGGGTGTAGGAGACGTATTCCAGTTCGTCCGGATTCTTCGCCAGATTTACCCAGGGGTGGCCGGGGACGTGCTCGGCGTAATCGCGCTGCAATTTCTGCTCGTTGTAGAACCCGCCGAGAACCCAGTTGAACGGGCCGCCGTGCGTGGAGACGAGGCGCACTTCCTGGTTGACCTGCTGGCGGCGGCTGTAGCTCTCGTTCCAGCTGGAGAACGCAGGGAACAGTTCGTAGTCGTAGTCGAGGTCGAGCAGCAGGTCGGTGTTGTCGGCGCGCGATTTCGACTTCACGTTGGTGTAGGCGCTCGTCCAGACGAGGTCGGCGATGTCGAAGACGTTGGCGTTGATCTCCATGCTCAGGAGGTGCGCGCGGCGGTTCATCGGCTCAGCGTAGCGCGCGGCGCTCTCGTACTTGCCCGAACCCAGGACGCCTGCGTTGTTGGCCTGCGAGCCCTCGGTCTTCGTGCGCTGGAAGGCGTAAGTGAAGATGACCTTGAAGTCGTCGTCGGTCTGGAAGAGCAGCTGGTTGCGGGTGGTGAAGGTCTTCTCGAAGTTGAGATCCTTGCCCTTGTGCAGGTTCGGGTCATAAGCCGCGCCGGTCGGGCGAGCGGTGCCGTTCGGCTGCGGATCGGATACGCCCGGCTCGTTCAGCAGGAACGGATAGTCGATGAAGCCGGGGTCGTAATAGTATCCGGTCGACGAACGGAAGGCGATGTGGTCCTTCACGATCGGGATATTGATCATCCCGTCGACCTGGTAGCCGAGCTTGGAGGCGTGCGACTTGACGTAAGTGCGGCCGTGCGCCTCGCCTTCCCATTCCTCCGTGTTCGGACGGTTGGGGATGTAGCGGATCGCGCCCGCCATGGTGCCCAGGCCATAGAGCGTGCCTTGCGGGCCGAGCAGGGTCTCGACTCGCTGGATGTCGAGCAGCTTGAAGTCGTAGTAGAGCGGAACTTCGCCGAGGTAGATGCCCATGGCGTTGTCGTAGCTGGCGCCGTCGGGCTGGGTGTCCGACGCGTTGAGGCCGCGCATGACGATCGTGCCGGTGCCGCGCGGGCCGGTGTCGGAGATGGTCAGGCCGGGGGTGAAGTCCGCCAGGCCGCGCACGTCGTTGATGCGCTGGCGGGCGATCTGGTCCGCGCCGATGGCCGAAATGTTGATCGGCGTGTCCATGATCGTGGTGGCGCGGCGGGTGCCGGTGACGATGATGGCGTCGCCTTCATCGGAAGCGGCACCGGAAGCGGCAGGCGCTTCCTGCGCCACGGCGGGCATCGCGAGCACGGTGCTCGTAATCATGGTTGCGGACAGAAGCCCTGCTCTCAATTTCGCGCGATAAGTCATGTGCTTCCCCAGTTTCGGTTGACGTGCCCCGGT